>DGSY01000021.1:0-47542 GCA_002394125.1 Ruminococcus sp. UBA4350 | reverse complement strand
CGGGCACTGCCCGCCCGTAGGGAAATGGCAGCGGGCACTGCCCGCCCAAATAATGAAAGGAAGTAACCCGAAAATGGAACAGTTCACCCCGCAGGATTTCGAGATCATTGATATGCACGCGCATATCTTCCCGCACAAGATCAGCGAAAAAGCAACGCTCTCGATCGGCAAATTTTACGATATCGGCATGGCGCATTCCGTCGGCGAAACAGAGCGCCTGCTGCAATCGGAAGCGCAGATCGGCACAAAGCGTTCTCTGGTCTGCTCGGTCGCGACTACCCCGAAGCAGGTCGTTTCGATCAATGATTTTATCTCGGAGGAATGCGGCAAGCATCCGGAGCTTTACGGCTTTGCATCGCTGCACGGCGATTATGAGGATATCGCCGGCGAGGTTGACCGCATCATCTCCCTCGGTCTGCACGGCGTCAAGCTGCACTCCGATTTCCAGAAGACCGCGCTCGACAGCCCGAAATCCTACCGCATCTATGAAGCGATCGAGGGCAGACTGCCCGTGCTGGTGCATATGGGCGACTACCGCCACGATTATTCGCATCCGACCATGCTCGTCAAGGTCATGCGCGATTTCCCGAAGCTGAAGGTTCTCGCTTCACATCTCGGCGGCTTTGCGGCATGGGATGAGGCCGAGGCGGTGCTGCGCGGCAGCGACAATATCCGCTTCGATACGAGCAGCGCGGTCTGCCTGATGTCTCCGGAGCGCGCGATCCGGCTGATCCGGCATTACGGTGTCGAGCGTTGTATGTTCGGCACGGATTTCCCGATGTGGGATCCGAAGCAGGAGGCGGAGCGCCTGCTCTCCCTCGGCTTTACATTCGAGGAATATCAGCGGCTCTTTGCGCGCAATGCGAAGGAGTTCCTGAATATCCCCTGAGCTTTCGCAGCCGCAGGAAAAGATTTCCTGTCGCATTTTCGGAAATGCTGCATATAATACTGTCAGGCGGTGATCCCGCACTCCGCGAGAACGGAAAGTGGCAGTATGAAAAGCGGCAGAAAGAATCCGCAGTCATGCGCGCCCGGAGAGGAGCTTTCGGTTCGGGGGCTGCGTGACTGCCGCTTTCAGATAAAAACGCACCGCAGCGTGTTTGCTGCGGTGCGTTCTTTATGACTGCGTTGTTCCGGCATCGGGCATTTCCGGCATATTCGGCTTTTCTGCGGGCTTCTGCGCGATATCCTCCAGCAGAATCAGATGCTGGATATACGGTGTGCTGGTGTCCTCAAAGAAACCGGATTCCTGCACCGGCCCGGTGATGCCGAGCTGCTCCGTGAGGAATTCCTCGGTCAGCTCGCCGTCCTTTGCGCGTTCCTCCAGCCGCTCATGTACGAACTGACGGATCAGCGTATAGACCACCGCAAAAAGCGGAACACCGATGACCAGTCCGAGCACTCCGAACAGTCCGCCGCCGAGCAGACAGGCGAACAGCTCCCAGAATGCCGGCAGACCGATCGACTTGCCGACGATCTTCGGATCAAGGATATTCATGTCAAACTGCTGCAAAACGAAAATGAAGATCAGGAAATACACCGTCTTCGGCGGATCTTCCATCAGAATGAGCAGGGCGCAGGGCAGTGCGCCGAGGATCGGGCCGAAATAGGGGATCATATTCGTGACGCCGATCACGACCGCGATCAGCGCGGCATAGGGCGTACCGATGATCTTGACGCCGATATAGCAGAGAGCGCCGACCAGCACGGAGTCGATGAATTTTCCGATCGCTGCCGTACCGAAGGTCTGGTTCGCGGAAACCATCTGCCTGTCGATCCAGTTCGCGGTCTTGGGCTTGCAGACGGCATAGAGGATCTGCTTCCACTGCCGGATGAAGCGGTCGCGGCTGATGAGCAGATAGACCGTGATGATAAAGCCGACAACGATATTATAGACAACGCCGAGCGTTCCGGTCGCGCCGGAGGCCGCCACCGAGAGGATCTTCTGCGAGATTGCGGCGGTATCGGCATTGCCCATGCCGAGATCGGTCAGCGAGAAACGCTTTTGCAGCTCGGAGAGATATTTCGCAAAGGAATTATCCTCACGGAGCAGCTTTTCAAAATACGCCACAACCTGATCGAAATAATGCGGAACCTGATCTATGACGCGGGTGAGGCCGTCCACGACCTGCGAAAAGGTCGCGATGACCAGCACCGAGAACGAACCGACGAGCAGCAGCACGACAAGGAACGAGCAAATGCTGCGCGGGAGATGATCGAGCTTCGGATGCTTCGCAAGCGGCTTTGCGAACCATTTCCGGACGCGCCTTTCGACCATAGCCTCCGCCGGTGCAAGCAGATATGCAAAGACTGCGCCGACAAATACGGGGCCGAGTGCGGAAAGGATCTTCCGGAAAAAGCCCGCAACATCGCTGATGTAATGCAGGGCGAATGCGAATGCGATGCATCCGCTCAAGACAAGAAAGAGCGTACCCGGCCGCATCTGCGAGAGCACGATCGGTTCACGGTGTTTTTTTTTCATGTGGGCATCCTCCTGAACGGACAAGCATCGGGCGGATCATTCCTGTGTATATGCATCAATGCGCTCAAAGCCGTCCAGCAGGATGTCACGCCGTGCAAATGCTTTTTCCGTTCCGCGGGCAACACAGGTCAGCGGATCCTTTGCCGTGCGGCAGGGAACGCCGAGCATACGCGTCAGATATTGCTCCAGACCGCCGAGCAGCGCACCGCCGCCCGTCAGCAGAATGCCGTTCTGACAGATATCGCCGACCAGCTCCGGCGGGGTATCCTCCAGAACACGGCGGATCGTCTCGCCGATGAGGTTGACATCATCCTCCAGCGCCTCCGAAAGCTCCGCTTCGCTGAGGTCGCACTGATCGGGCAGGCCGCGGGAGATATTCCGCCCCTTGACCTGCGCGATTACATCCTCTGCCGGATTATAGACATTGCAGAGGGAGATCTTGACCTGCTCCGCGGATTTTGCGCCGAGAAGGATCTGATATTTATTCTGCACATAGCGGATGATCGACTGGTCGAATTTGTTTCCGGCGGCCTTGATCGAACGCGCCGTGACAATGCCGTTCATCGAGACGACCGCGATATCCGTCGTGCCGCCGCCGATATCGACGACCATATGGCCGACCGGCCGGTTGATCGGGATACCGGCGCCGAGCAGTGCGGCAAGCGGCTCCTGGATCAGATGCACCTTGCGCGAGCCGGTGCTCATGGCAGCATCGAGAATTGCGCGCTTTTCGACATCCGTGATGAGCGAGGGGACGCAGATAATAATGCGCGGCTTGATGATATGGAAGCCGGCGACAACGTCGATCAGCTCACGGATCAGCGCCTGCGTGAGAATATCATCGGAGATCACGCCGTCCTGCACCGGATGCACGACCGCGATATAGGACGGAGAGCGCCCCTCCATGCGGTAGGCCTCCTCACCGACGGCGACCACGCGCTCCGTGTGCTTGTTGTATGCGATGACCGACGGCTCATTCAGCACAACGCCGCGCCGCCGCCTCGTAATAATGATATTCGCGGTTCCGAGGTCAATTCCGATATCCATAATGTGTATCCTTTCTTTTCTCTGTATGGCAGTCTCTTTATTAAAACTGTATGCTCAGGACGGAAACCACTCCATTTCGGTGAAGTGGGATTCCTTCACGGTAAAGCCGAGCTTTTCATAGATGCCCCTGCCCATTTCGCTGGCCGAGAGGGTGACGGTATCGAGTCTCAGCGCTTTCGCCTTTTCGAGCAGCATCTCCATCAGCGCGGACGCGATGCCCTGTCTGCGGGCGGATTCTTCCGTAAATACGCCGAGGACATAACCGCTGCGGCCGTGCGGGAACGAGGGATTCGCGGGCTTTTCGCTGACGACCAGAATGACATTGGAAAGCAGTCCGCCCTCCGGCGATGCCGCCGCAAAGACAAAGCAGTCCTTCCCGAGATGCGCCGCGAAATATTCCGGAAGCGATGTCCGGATCGCGCTGAGCGTTTCGGGTTCGATGCTGTCAAATTCCTCATCGAAATAGGCGAGCCGCAGTCTGCAAAGCTCCGGGATATCCGAAGCCGCCGCTTCTCTGAGCTGATACTCCATATCCGAATCTCCTTTCCGGTTGGCATACAGCATTATTATAACACAATTTTCCGCTCTCCGCAAGGGGCAGAAGCGAATTTACAGGAAATTGCCGCGGATTTTGCCCGCAGGAATCTTTCTCAGAAAAATTTTCGTTTTTTTCAAAATAGGGGTTGACAAATCGCAAATCATGTGGTATAATAGGTTTTGTTGTGAGGGTGTAGCTCAGTTGGTTAGAGTACCTGCTTGACATGCAGGGGGTCATCGGTTCAAGTCCGCTCATCCTCATCCAGAAGCCTTCCGGTTATCCGGAGGGCTTTTTTCTGTATTCTGCCAAGAGAGACCAAAGGGCTTTCGCCAGCTTCGCTGTGCGTTTGCTTGCAAACTCACCTCTGGAATATCGCAAGCCATTGAACAGACTTGCGCGATACAATTATTCCCGGATAATTAGGGCGTGTTGACACTAAGCCTAACACGCGTCTTTCTGGCTGATTTTGCCCCGTTCGTCGTTAAAAATCCTTGCCGGGCGACAGCCCGCCTGCGGATTTTTGCCTTAAACGGAACAAAATCATCTCATAAATCCGCATATTATTTTAGTGTCAACACGCCCTAACAGAAAACAGCGCGCCCGATGCGAAACCGGACGTGCTGTTTTGTTTATCGTGCAAAATGTTCGAGCACATTCTCCACCCATGCGGCAAAGAAGCCGTCCGCACAGGTTTTCGGTGAGATATAGCCGCCGCTCTGCCGGACTGCATCCAGCACCGCCGGCTGCGAATCCGCCGGACAGCCGCAGTAATCCGCTGTCAGCAGCATCGCCGCATCATTGTCAAAATCGCCGGTCGCACAGATCTTCATGCCGTCCGGCAGCGTCCTGCGGATCTTTTCCAGCGCCGTGCCCTTGTTCGTATCCGGGGGCAGGATTTCCAGAAAGCATTCGTGCGAGCGCGTGAAATTGATCTGCGAAAAGCGCGCCTTTTTGATGTATTCATGCATTTCAGCGATGCGCTCCGGTGTTCCGGCAAAGAGCGCCTTGTAGCAATCCGCAGGATTCGCTTCATCGAGTGTCCGCATGACAAACGGCACATTCGTCACGCGCAGATGCGTCCGCTCGACCTCGCTGTCCTGAAAGACGAATACGCCCTCCGGATGCAGCACCTCCGCGCCGACATCCGGAAACGCCGCCGCCAGCTCCTCCAGCAGCGCCCGCGCCTCCGCCGGCAGATATTCCGCGCCCGCGCTCTGTCCGGTTTTCGGATCCATGAGCAGCGCGCCGTTATACATCACCACCGGAAAATCCGGCTGAAACAGCTCCAGATAGGCCTGCGATGCCTGCTGACCGCGGCCGGTCGCAAAGCTGAAAAGTCCGCCATTTGCGCGGAAATCTGCGATCGCCGCCGCATCCTCCGGCGCGACGGTCTTATCCGGACGCAGCAGGGTGCCGTCCAGATCGGTCAGCAGGGCAAGCCCCGCATACGGTCGATTCATTGCGATACTCCTTAAAATTCCAGTATATTGCTGACGCGAACAGTCTCCCCGTCATATTGCATCTCCAGCCAGCAGCGCGTATGCTGTCCGCTGCTGAACCATTGCTCCTGTGTGTTCTTCATGAGAATTGAGCCGATCGTTGCGCCACCCCGCTCAACGATCAAGGTCAGATTCTTCATTTCGCTCTCATTCGGATGTACCGTCCGCCGGACATAATTGTTCTCATAGCTCAGCGTGAACAGCGTTTCGAGGTCATTGACTTTGTCCATGCCGCCGCCGTCAAAGGAGGCGATGAATCCGGAATGCGGAAAAAACGCGGCAGTATGTTCTTCGTAGGAACAGATATTTTCCAGCGCTTCACGGTCGCCGGGGGCGATCTGCGCAAGCGGCTCCTCCGAGCGGGCATCGGTCAGCGCAAATTCGTAAACATCAATATGATGACTGCGGCTGTGCCTCCTGCCGTGACGGATGTAGGGGTAATTCTCGCGGGCAGTCTCGACACGGAGCGTCTGCTCCTCCGGCTTTGCAGATTCCGACAGATCCCTCTGCACATCCGCAAGCAGCGAGATCGCCTGCATCGGGCGGATGCCGTGATAGCCGTTGATCCCGCACTGCATCTCGAATCCGGTACGGTGCTTGACGGCACTCGGATAGCAGAGCAGACAGAGCACCAAACCGAGCAGCACCCGTTCCTTTGAGGGACGCAGCTGTTCATGCCGGAACAGATGCACCCAGAATCCGGTGAACAGCACACTCAGCAGCGGCATGAAAATGCGCAGAAGCCGCAGCAGCAGATAGCGGATCAGCTCCCGCCGGACATTCAGCAGTCCTGCCGTGCCGACATAGGTCGCGGCGTGATGCTGTTCGGTGATCTCCGCCGCGATTATATGAATGGCTATGGTCGCGGCCAGAAAGAAGATAATCTCAAAGCCCTCCGCGCTGAAACTGATCTTTTTCTTCTCCATTTTACTTTACACAAAATCGCTGCCGTCCGCGCAGAGGATCGCGAGCCGCTCTGCATGGATCATGCCGGTATGCACATCGGCGGCATTTTCCGGCAGCCATGCGAGAAAGGCATCCGTCAGCAGCGAGGGATTGACATTGACCGAGGTACCGGCGGGCATTCGCAGATGCAGCCGGACCGCATTTTCCAGCGTATCGGCACCAAGCAGCTGCGCCTGCGATTTCAGATCGACCTGCGCCGTGCCGCGCTTTGTTTTCTTTTCGACAAGGATCTCCGGCTGCGCAAAGAATGTATCCCAGCTCTGCCGGAGCGCTTCGGCGGCGGTATCTTCCGCGCAGTCTATCGTGACAGCATAGTCCGCCGCAGTGATATCGGTATGCTTATGCACCGGATCCGCGACGCTGAGAATTTGCAGATCGGGCGGCAGAACGCGGTTGAGCCGCTCCATTGCCTCCTGCATGGACATTTCGCCGTCGATGCGGAAATCCATGCACTCGCAGCCGCTCTCGCAGCCGAGCGAAAGCGCCAGCGGGAACATCAGATAGGCGTGCGGATTGAAGCCCTCGGTATACCAGATCGGCACACCGGCGCGCTTGAACGCCCGCTGCATACAGCGCATCAGATCGAGATGCGAGATGTATTTTGCGCGGCGGCGCTTTTCAAATGTCGCTCTGACCGGGATCATCGCAGATCCTCCTTTCCCGGTTTATTCTTATTCTCTGTGAAATCCAAGATATCGCGTACCCTGATGCATCAGCGTACCTTCATCGCCCTCGGCAAGCAGACCGTATTGTTCGCCCTCCAGCTGCATTTCAAAGCGGCTGCCGTTCTCCGTTTCAAATGTGACATAGTAGCTTGTGGATGTATGCTCTCCCCAGACATTCGTGCGCTTTGCGACGACACGCGCCCGCAGCGACTCCGCCGGCATACTGTCATTGATCTTCTTCGTCCGCACATTACGTACGATCGTTATGACAATGAGCGTCATGATGCCGGTGAACAGAATGGCCCAGATGATCACGATGACGGTCGGGATCACACCCTCCAGAATTGTCTTACGCATATGATTTTCTCCTTCCGGTATCTGCTGCGGTTGGATCTGCATTACCACTGTGACGGAATAAAGTCGATATACCGTGCGCCCTCATAGGTCAGCGTGCCCTTTGTATCCTCTGCCAGCGCCTGATAAACATCGCTCGGAACGGAAAGTTCCACGCGTTCGCAGCTGTCAAGCTCGAAGGTGATATAATAAAAATATGTGATCATCTTCTGATAGTCGGGATCATAGGGCTTGATATTCGGATCGCGGCGGCGCTTCTGCCGCTTGGATGCGACACGCGCGCCGACGGATTTACCGACGGCATGATCCTTCGGGTTGTTCTTCGCATTGCGCCGGATCATATGCACAACGAAAAAGATCAGCAGCGCCGCGACCAGCACAAGCGGTATGAATTTCAGATACGGAACGATAAATGTAAACGGATTTTCTCTTGTCAGAGGTGTCATGCTGCAATCTCCTGTCAGTTGTAGGTAAAGCAGGGATGTCCTGTTTCGCGGATCACGCCGCAGTTCGCACAGCTCAGACGGCAGTGCGGCGTTGTGGCAGCCTGCTTTGCCTTTTCGTTTTCACGGATGAGGAACTTTTTATCAACGAAATAGTCGATATGATCCCACGGGAATACCTCCTCATAGGAGCGGTCGCGGTTCGCATAGAATTCCGGTGTCAGTCCTGCATCCGCAAAGGCCGCGAGCCAGCGGTCATAGTAAAAATGCTCCGACCATGCGTCCATGATGCAGCCGCGCTGCCATGCACCGAAGATCACGCTGCTGAGACGGCGGTCGCCGCGTGCCAGCACCGCTTCGAGAATGCTCGTATCGGGGAAGTGCCAGCTTGCGCGGATGCGCTTGTGTCCGGCGACGGCTTCCTCGAGGATCTTCTGCTTATGCGCGATCATCTCCCGCGTATCCTGCGGATGAAACTCGAACGGCGTGAACGGCTTCGGAACGAACGTCGCAACGGAGCAGGAGATCTGCACGGGCTTGCCCTTCGGACGGCGCTCACCCTCATAGAACAGATCGACGACGCGCTGCGCCAGCTCGATGATGCCGCGGATATCGTCATCGGTCTCGGTCGGCAGTCCCATCATGAAATAGAGCTTCACGGAGGTCTGTCCGGCAGAGAACGCGATCCGGCAGGTGCGCATCAGCTCCTCCTCGGTGACATTTTTGTTGATGACATCGCGGAGACGCTGCGTTCCGGCCTCCGGCGCAAAGGTCAGGCCGCTGCTGCGCACTCTGCGCAGGCGGTTCATCAGACCGGCGCTGAAATTATCGACACGCAGCGACGGCAGACTGAGATTGATATGCTCGGTCTCCGTAAAGGTCAGCAGACCGTCCATCATTTCCTCGATCTGCGAATGATCGGAGGTCGAGAGCGAGCAGAGCGACAGCTCATCGTAGCCGGTATTTTCGATCAGCACGCGGGACTGTCTGCACACGGTCTCCGGCGATTTCTCGCGGAACGGCCGGTAGAGGAAGCCCGCCTGACAGAAACGGCATCCGCGCAGACATCCGCGCAGCACCTCCGTCACGGCGCGGTCATGCACGATCTCCGAGAACGGCACGACAAATTCCTCCGGCACCGGACACTGATCGAAATTCTCGATGATGCGTTTTTTGACCGTCGCGGGGGCGCCGTCCTTCGGCGTGACCGCCTGCACGGTGCCGTCCGGATTGTAGGTCACATCATAGAGTGACGGCACATAGACGCCCTGAATCTGCGAAGCCGCCCGCAGGAATTCGGAGCGCGTCGCGCCCGCATCGCGCATCTTCACATAGAGATCCATGACCTCAAGATCGAGCTCCTCGCCTTCGCCGAGGAAAAAGAGATCGACGAAATCAGCGATCGGCTCCGGATTGCAGCAGCAGGAGCCGCCTGCGCAGACGATCGGTGCGATCGACTCGCCGCGGTCGCGCTGCCAGACCGGAACGTCCGCCAGATCCAGCATATTCAGGATATTCGTATAGCAAAGCTCATAGCCGATCGTGAATCCGATGAAATCGAAATCACGGATCGGCTCAAGGCTTTCCAGTCCGTAGAGCGGCAGACCGTTTTCCCGCATCAGCGCCTCAAAATCGGTATCCGGCGCAAAGACGCGCTCGCACCAGTATTCCGGACGGGCATTGATGCAGGAATAGAGGATCTTCATGCCGAGATTGCTCATGCCGACATCGTAGCGGTCGGGAAAGCAGAATGCAAACCGCGCTTTGACATCGGCCTTATCTTTCATCACGCTGCCCATTTCCCCGCCGATATAGCGGGCAGGCTTCTGCACTCTGAGCAGCAGCGGTTCGATCTTTTCAAAGAGGTTCATACAGATGTGCCTCCGGGGGATTATAAATGTATCTCAAATGGATTGACAGTGGGACGCTGTTATTAACTGCTCACTGTTCCGCGATCCGCTTCCGCACGAACGCGCCCGCCGGAACCTCCGCTTCACAGAGGAACGAGCAGTCCATGACGGCATGATTCGCCGATGCGATCGGTTCGCCGTCACCGTTTTGCAGATCGGTGACCGTGAGGGCAAGCGGCTTCTGCTGCGGCATCAGAATTTCCACAGCATCCCCCGCGAAAAAGCGGTTTCGCTGGCTGACATAGAGCCGGCCGTTTTCTTGCTTCTGCACGATGCCGACGACCTCATAGTCGCGGATATAGCCGTTCTCCTCCTGCCAGATGAGATCCTTGCGCTGCCCGAATGCAAAGCCGACCGTATAGGGGCGGTGGCTGACATTGTTCAGCTCCTGCATCACCCAGTCCGGCACGGGGCGCGGCGGGGTATCGAACAGACTGTCGAGCGCCATGCGGTAGGCGTTCGTCACGCCGGCGACATAATATGCCGCCTTTGCCCTGCCCTCGATCTTGACGGAATCGACACCGGCTTCATGCAGCTCCTTCAGATAGGGCAGCAGGCAGAGATCCTTTGCATTGAGGATATAGCTGCCGTCGGAATCCTCATCGACCGGAAAATACTGTCCCGGCCGCTTTTCCTCCATGAGCGCATATTTCCAGCGGCAGGACTGCGCACAGGCGCCGCGGTTCGCGTCGCGTCCGGTGAGATACTCCGAGAGCAGACAGCGGCCGGAGACGCTCATGCACATCGCGCCGTGAACAAAGGCCTCGATCTCCAGATTCTCCGGCGATTTTGCACGGATCTCCGCGATCTCAGACAGAGAAAGCTCCCGCGCAAGTACGACGCGCTTTACGCCCATCTCATACAGCGCAGAAGCCGTCTGATAATTGACCACGCCCGTTTGCGTCGAAGCATGGATCTCCAGCTCCGGCGCAAGGGCGCGTGTCATTGTAATCATGCCGAGATCGGCGGCAATGACAGCGTCAATGCCGCACGACCGGATTTGTTCAAGGAACTGCGGATAGGCTGCGATCTCGGCGCTGCGCGGCAGGATGTTCGCGGTGAGATACACCCTGACACCCTGCGCGTGCGCAAGCCGGACTGCCTCCCGCAGTGCGGGAAAATCAAAGTTTTTTGCGGCGGCGCGCATTCCGTATTCCTTCGCGCCGACATAGACCGCATCCGCGCCGAACTGCAGCGCGGCGGCAAAGCATTCGGCATCGCCTGCGGGGGCGAGCAGCTCCGGCTTAAGTCTGGCCATTTGCTGCTGCCTTTGCCGCGGCATACTGTGCCTGAACCAGCTCGAGGTTCGCCTCATGCTCTGCGAGGTTGTGCGAGAAGAATGTCTCGCCGGTGTCGATATTCGCATTGAAGTAGAAGATCGTGGTATCCGGATCCGGATACAGCACCGCTTCGATCGCTTCTCTGCCGGGGTTATTGATCGCTCCGGGCGGCAGACCTGCGCTCTGGTAGGTGTCGTATGCCGTGACCATCGTATCATTCTGGATTTTCAGTTTTTCAGCGATCAGCTTTGCATATTTGCTCGTCGGGTCGGACTGGAGCTTCGGGAATTCCGAGGAGCTGTTCAGACGGTTGTGGAAGACCGCCGCGACCTTCTTCATATAGGTGACCTTCGAGGCCTCGGCCTGCACCATAGATGCAAGCGTGATGACCTGATCGAGCGTCATGTTCAGCTCTTCCATTTTCTTATAGTCGCCCTCGGTGATCTTGGAATCGAAGTTCGCATAGATCTTCTGCGCAACGATATCCGGCTGCTCATCGACGTAGAATTCATAGGTGTCGGGGAAGCAGTAGCCCTCCATGCGCTGCCATTTCAGAACATTCTTATCCGTCAGATGATTCTCGAATTCAAAGTGGAAGCCGCCGCCGTTGAAATGGAACAGGAATTTCTCCGCGTCGCAGATCTGGTTCTCCTGCAGGCGCTTTGCGGCATCGACCAGCGTGCAGCCTTCGGGGAAGTAGACACGCTGCGTCTCACGCTCATCCTTGTGGTTCTGGCAGAGCTCCTCGATCATCGCTTCATAGGACATCGAAGCGCTGAGAACGTGTTCGCCTGCGATATAGCTGCCGTCCTTGTTGTTCATGCGCGAGACAAGGCGGAACATCGGCACCATCGAGATCATATGCTCATCGTAGAGCTGATTTGCGATATCAAGCGTCGTCGCGCCCTCCTCGATCGTGATGATGCGGTCCTGCACATCCTTGTCGATGCCGTACATCTCCTTCGCGACCGCGAGGATCGCAACGGCAAGCACCGAGGACATTGCGAGGATCAGCGTCAGCAGAACGAGCGTGCAGGAGAGCTTGCGGCTCTTCTTGCGGCGGCGGCGCTTTTTGCGGATCGGTCTGCCCCATTCGTCGAAGCGCTTCTCCTCCTCTGCGAGATCGGCAAGCTCCTCCTCGACCGTGCGGGCATTCTCCTTTGCTTTGGCAGCCTTCGCCTTTTTCTTTTTGTCGCTGGATTTTTTCAGATCATCGGAAAGCTGACCGGCCTTCTTTTTCAGTTTTCCGGCAAGATCGGATGCCTTATTTTTGATCGCATCCGCTGTTCCAGCGGCCGTTATGCCCTTTTCAGCGGGGATAACCGCAGCGTCATCCTCCGGAAATTCAGGTGCATCGTCCTCCGGCAGCTCTGCGCTTTCAGCATCATCCTCCGGCTCTGCATCATCCTTCAGGCCAAGCTCCGCTTCGAGATCAAAGTCGTCGTCGTCGGCAGGGCTCTCCGCGTCTGCATCCGCATCGGTTTCCGGCTCTGCATCATCTTCCGGCAGCGCTTCATCCTCCGGCTCTGCATCCGTTTCTGCGGCAGCCTCCGTTCCGGCACCCGCATCCTCTGCTGCGGCATCCTGCTCCGTCAGCAGCTCCTCCTCCGCAGCATCCTCCGGTGCCGCGCTGTCCTGCCGGGACATCATTTCGTCATCCATCAAAATTCCTCCGTTTTTTGTTCCGTGACGCAGCAGTTCATTTTTATATCAAATGCATCATGCGGCAGCTGCGTCCTTCTGCATTCCGCATAGCATATTCCGACAGTTTTCACAGGGTATTTCGCAAGATAGCGGTCGTAGTATCCGCCGCCCGCACCGAGCCGGAAGCCCTCTGCATCAAAGGCGAGCATCGGAACGATCATGAGTGTTTCCGCATCGGGCAGGAGAATGCGCTCCTCCGAGACCGTCGGAACGGGGATCCGGTAGGCGCCCGCCCGCAGCTCACTGACCGCATCGAGCCGGTAAAACTGCATCTCATGGCGCGCCGTATCGCAGACCGGCAGACCGAGCGTTTTGCCGCTGCGCAGTACCGCGCCGAGCAGCGCTTTCGTGCTGATCTCATGCGGCATGGAGACATAGCAGAGGATCTGCTTTGCCGCCTTGTATTCCGGCAGCGCCAGAACCGCTTCCGTGATCGCCGCATCGGCAGCCTCCCGCCGGTCAAACGGCATCGCCGCCCGTGCAGCAAAGATCTCGCGGCGGAGTGCCGCTTTTTCGTCCCTGACTGCGTTCATCATTTCGTGTATACCATTCCCGCAGCGAGCTGTGCCGCGCATTCCGCGCCGCAGAGCGTCTCAGCCAGCAGGAGCGCAAAGTCCATTGCCGCGCCCGGCCCTCTGCCGGTGATGAAATTGCCGTCGCGGACAGCCGGAACATCGGGAATCTCCGCGCCGGTGAGATATTTCTCAAAGCCGGGATAGCAGACAGCCTTTTTCCCGCTGAGCATTCCGCGCTTTCCGGGAACGGACGGCGCCGCGCAGATCGCACCGATCAGAATATCATGCTCCGTGCAGTAGGTGAGTGCCTGCTGTACGGCATCGCTTGCCTCCAGATTCAGCGTGCCGGGCATTCCGCCGGGCAGCACGATCAGCTGAAGCGCACCGTCAAGCCGGAGCTCATCCGCGGTGATATCCGCCGTCACGGAAATGCCGTGCGCACCGGTGATGACCCTGCCGCCGACACCGACGGTCTGGACGTTCTGCTTTGCTCTGCGCAGAACATCAACCGGCGTCAGTGCTTCGACCTCCTCAAAGCCCTCGGCCAGAAAAACATAAATCATAACGATCCTCCTTTATAGAAATACCGTCAATACACATAATATATCAAGTTATTATACCATGTATTCACGCGAAAGTCAAGTATTCCTCCGCGCTCTTAATAAAAGTATCAAAAACGCATCCGCAGGGCAGGCGGAGAAGGCGCGGCTATCATTGACAAATAAGCGGTTTTCGTGTATAATCGTAGCAGAAGAATGCAGAACCGGAAAGGAAGATCGTCATGTCAGATTCCCGCGCACAGATCCGCGAAGAGATCCGTGCCGTTCTTGAAACATTTCCGCATTCCCCGAAGGCGCACGTCCAGAGCTTCGGCTGTCAGCTCAATTTCTGCGACGGCGAAAAATATAAGGGTATTTTGCAGGATCTCGGCTATGAGCTGACCGATACGCCGGAGGAGGCCGATGTGATCCTCTATAACGCCTGCGCCGTCCGCGCACACGCCGAATCCCGCGTGATCGGGCGGCTCGGTGCGCTCAAATCCATCAGGGAGAAGAATCCGCGCCTGATCGTCGGGCTCTGCGGCTGCATGGCCGAGGAGGAGGAGGTCCGCGCACTGCTGCGGAAATCCTATCCCTTTGTCCGGCTGGTGCTGGGCGCCGGCGCAATGGAGCGTCTGCCGGAGGCGCTGCTCTCGGTCTACCGCGGAGAAAAGCGTCACGAGACGCTGCAATTCGCGGGTCTGCCGGATGAAACGCTCCCGACCGTCCGCGAAAGCACATTTCAGGCGAGCGTGCCGGTCATGTACGGCTGCAACAATTTCTGCACATACTGCATCGTGCCGTATGTGCGCGGCAGAGAGCGCAGCCGCACGCCGGAGGCTATTGAGCAGGAGGTGCGTGGCCTGATCGCGCAGGGCTGCAGGGAGATCCTGCTGCTCGGACAGAATGTCAATTCCTACGGCAGAGGGCTGGAAACGGAGATCAGCTTTCCGGCGCTGCTGCGGCGGCTGGATGCGATCGAGGGCGATTATTTCATCCGCTTCATGAGCTCGCACCCGAAGGATGCCACGCCGGAGCTGATCGACACGATGCTCAGCTCACAGCATATCGAGCATCATCTGCATCTGCCGGTGCAGTGCGGCAGCGACCGCGTTCTCAAAGAGATGAACCGGCATTATACGCTGGAAACATACCTGAAAACCGTTGATTATGCGCGGAGCAAATCGCCGGATTTCGGCTTCTCCAGTGATCTGATCGTCGGCTTCCCGACCGAGACCGACGAGGATTTCGAGGGCACAATGCGCATCATCGAGTATGTGAAATATGATAATCTTTATACCTTCATTTACAGCCCGCGCACGGGCACAAAAGCCGCGCAGATGGAGTTTGTCTCCACGCAGGAGCAGATCGCGGCGCGGATGAGCCGCCTGCTCGCAAGGCAGCGCGAGATCTCCGAGGAATTCAACAAAAGATTTCTCGGCAAGCAGGTGCGCTTCCTCGCGGAAAAGCGCGATCCGGAGACCGGTCTGCTGCTCGGCAAAACGCGGGAGGGACTGGTGCTGGAGGCGCCCGGTACGGAATCCGATATCGGCAGGCTGCTCGATGTGAAGGTCACCGGCGTGAAAAACTGGGCGCTCGGCGGCGAGATTCTGAGAGGTACAAACGATGCAGAGTGAACTGAGTCCTGAAAAGCAGCGCGAATTTGCAGAGATCCAGACGGCGCTTGCCGCGCAGATCTCCCTGACGGACTGCCGCGATTTTTCGGATCTGCGGACGGCCGCGGGCGTGGATCTCGCTTACTGGAATACGCCGGACGGCAGGGAGCACGCCGTCTGCTGCATTGTCGTAATCGACACGCAGACGCATACCGTCATCGAAAAGGCGCAGGCCGACGGTGAGATCACCGTCCCCTACTGCCCGGGCTTTCTGGCATTCCGCGAGCTGCCGCTTGTCACGGAGGCTGCCGCAAAGCTGCAAACAAAGCCGGAGCTGTTCATCTTCGACGGCAACGGCTATCTGCATCCGCGGCATACGGGCATTGCGTCCCATGCGGCGCTGCTGCTGAAAGCGCCCGCTTTCGGCATCGCGAAAACCTATTACCGCGTGCTGGATACCGATTATACCGAGCCGGAACAGGCTGCCGGAAGCTATACGGATATCGTCATCGGCGGCGAGGTCTTCGGCAGAGCGCTGCGCACGCATGACGGCGTGAAGCCGGTGTTCGTTTCGGCGGGCAGCGGCATTTCACTGGAAACGGCGACGGCGATCGCAATGCAGCTGACCGAAAAGGAGAGCCGCATCCCGCTGCCGACGCGCCTTGCAGATCTCGAAACGCATACCGCAAGGGCGGCACTGCGCGGCGAATCATAAATGGTTAAACTATAAATGAAATAAAGGAGAATTATCATGGCAGATCTTATGGAAATGGCAAAGCAGCTCGGCAGAGAGCTGCAAAAGGACGAGCGCTATCTGGCGTTCCGTGCGGCATCCGAGGAGAATGACAAGGACGAGGAACTGCAAAACCTCATCGGCGAATTCAACCTCAAGCGCCTCGACCTCGGCAATGAGGAGGACAAGGCGGAGCATGACGAGGCACGCGTCAAGGCACTCGGCGAGGAGGTGCGCACGATCTATTCGCAGATCATGGCGCATAAGTCCATGCAGAAATATCAGGCGGCACGCGCCGAATTTGAGCAGCTGCTCGACGGCATCAACCGCGTGATCGCATACAGCGCCGCCGGACAGGATCCGGATGACTTCGATCCCGCCGCTGCCGCTTCATGCAGCGGAAACTGCGCAGGCTGCGCGGGCTGTCACTGATGGGCATGGAGATCGACCGCTCCAAGCTTTCGCCGATGATGCAGCAGTATCTTGCTGTGAAGGATGCATCCGGAGATGCGATCGTATTTTTCCGTCTGGGCGACTTCTATGAGATGTTCTTCGACGATGCGATCCTTGTCTCAAAGCTGCTGGAGCTGACGCTGACAGGCAGAGACTGCGGTCTGCCGACGCGGGCGCCGATGTGCGGCGTCCCCTATCATTCCGTGGAGCAGTATCTGAAACGGCTCGTAGGTCTCGGCTACCGTGTTGCGATCTGCGAGCAGATGGAGGATCCGGCGCTCGCAAAGGGTTTGGTCGAGCGCGGTGTTATCCGCGTCGTCACGCCGGGTACGCTGATCGAATCCAGTATGCTCGATGAATCGAACTGCAACTATCTCGCAGCGGTCTGGAGCAAGGATGAGGAGATCGCATTCTGCGCCGCCGATATCTCGACCGGCGCTGTCAATCTGCACAGGCTGGAGGGCAAAACGCGCACCGATGAGCTGATCGGTCTGATCGACCGCTATCACCCCTCGGAGCTGCTGATCGTGAAGGATTTTCTCGATTACAAGCCCGTTGCGGATTTCCTGAAAACGCGGACGAACTGCATGGTCACGCTGCGCGACGATGCCTGCTTCTCCGTGGAAAAGCAGCGCGAGCTTGTATTGAAGCAGTGCGCGGCGGATTCGCTGCAAACGCTCGGACTCTCCGAAAACGGCGCGGATGCCTGTGTCTGCTGCGGCCTGTTCCAGTATATCGCCGAAACACAGCGCGCACTGGTCGGCCGCTTTACCGAGATCACGATTCACGGCAAGGACGGCGTCATGGGACTGGATTCCAATGCGCGGCGCAATCTGGAGCTGACCGAAACGCTGCGCAGTCATGAGAAAAAGGGCTCGCTGCTCGGCGTGCTCGATCAGACCGAGACCGCAATGGGGCGGCGTATGCTGCGCACATGGATGGAGCAGCCGCTGACGGCGCCTGTCCGCATCATGGACAGGCTGAATGCCGTTGAGCTGCTGATGAAAAACAGCGTTGCAATGACGGAGCTGCGCTCGCTGCTCGATCAGGTCTTTGATTTGGAGCGTCTGATGTCCCGCGTCATGTTCCAGAAGGCGACGCCGCGCGATATGAAGGCGCTCTCGCAGACGGCTTTGCAGCTGCCCGCGATCAAGGAGCAGCTCCGCGCCCTGCCGCAGTCCAAGCTGCTCAGCCGGCTCGAATCCGAGATTTCCCCGCTGAACGAGATCTCCGATCTGATCGAACGCGCGATCATCGACGAGCCGCCGCTGGTCATCAAGGACGGCGGCGTGATCCGCGAGGGCTTTCATCAGGAGCTGGACACGCTGCGCCATGCAATGAACAGCGGCACGGAGCTGATCAATGAGATCGTCGAAAAGGAACGCGAGCGCACCGGCATCAAGAATCTGAAAACCGGCTATAACCGCGTGTTCGGCTATTATCTGGAGGTCTCCCGCTCCTACTACGAGCAGGTGCCGCCGGAGTGGATCCGCAAGCAGACGCTTGCAAACAACGAGCGCTTTATCACGCAGGAGCTGCGCGATGCGGAGAATATGATCGTCGGCGCAAAGGATAAGGCGATCGCGCTGGAGGGCGTGATCTTCTCGGAGCTGCGCGAATTTCTCGCACAGCAGCTCAAGGCGGTGCAGGAAACGGCCGCCGCCGTGGCACAGGTGGATGTGCTCTGCTCGCTCGCGCTGACGGCGCTTGAAAATGAATACTGCAAGCCGGAGATCGCCGTTGACGGCCGCATTGAGATCCATGACGGACGGCATCCGGTCGTGGAGCAGATGCTGACCGACACGGTCTTTGTGCCGAATGATGTGCTGCTCGACCAGAAATCGAACCGGCTCGCGATCATCACCGGCCCGAATATGAGCGGTAAATCGACCTATATGCGGCAGACGGCACTGATCGTGCTGATGGCGCAGATGGGCAGCTTTGTACCGGCCTCCTATGCGAAGATCTCTGTCGTCGATCAGATCTTCACGCGTGTCGGCGCATCGGATGACCTGACGGCGGGCGAATCGACATTCATGGTCGAAATGCACGAGGTTTCGACGATCCTCAAGCGCGCAACTGCGAACAGCCTTGTCATTCTCGACGAGGTCGGCAGAGGCACCTCGACCTTCGACGGCATCAGCATTGCGCGGGCAGTCGCGGAGTTCATCTCCGGCAAAAAGATCGGCTGCAAAACGCTCTTTGCAACGCATTACCATGAGCTGACGATGCTCGAAGGCCAGTGCGACGGCGTGCGAAATCTCAGCATTGCCGTGAAGAAGCACGGCGATACGATCCGCTTCCTGCGCAAGATCGTGGACGGCGCCGCCGATGACAGCTACGGGATCGAGGTCGCGAAGCTCGCGGGACTGCCCTCGCAGGTGACGAACCGTGCGCGGGCGCTGCTCTCCGAAATGGAAGCGCAGTCGAAGGCGGAAAAGGAATCCTATGCGGCAAGGATCGCAGCGGAATCTGCCGGACAGATGAGCTTTTCTGCGGATGCGGATGCGCAGGTGATCTCGCAGCTTGCCAAAACAAATGTCAATGAACTGACCGATGCAGAATGCCGTGAGCTGCTGCTCGACCTGACGGCAATGCTGCACTGACCGTGTGAAAGGGGGATTCAGCAATGACACCGGAGGAATTCAGGGAAAAGGCACAGGATAAGGAATGGGCGCCAGGCTGGGACGAGATCGAGGACGCGTTCAAAGCGGTCTACGGCGATCAGCAGCCGGAGCATTTCGGCACTGTCATCACGAGCCGTGCGATGTTCGGCGGTCAGGAATATCTCGACGGCTACAGCGCCTATCAGTCCGGCAAGGGCTACAGCCATATCGTGACCTTCGGCATGAGCGAGCTCTATGCAGACGAGGAGCGGCTTGGCAAGGAGTACAGCAAATGGGGCTATGAAATGACAGTCAAGCTCCGGAACGAAGCGCCGCAGGACTGCATCTGGGCGATGAATATGCTCGGCAATCTCGCACGATATACATTTCAGAGCGAACGCTGGTTTGAGCCGGGGCAGTATGTCGGCTCGGCGAATAATCCGCAGTCGCTCAATCTCGGCAAGCCCGAAAGCAAAATCACCTCGCTGCTCATTGTCAATGATACGGAGATCCCGACCAGACAGACGATCTACGGCGAGCTTGCCTTTTTGCAGCTTGTCGGCATCACGACGAATGAGCTGAAGGCAGTCATGGACGACCGCTCCCTGATCCCTGTCCTGCTGGAGAATCTGAAAAAGGATTACCCCGATCTGGAAACGGATATGGAGCGGACAAAGGATTATCTCTGAACGCAAAGAATTCCTGCCGGCAGACAGCAGGAAACCGGTGAACGGAAGGTTCACTTAGAAAGGAAAAACAAGTGCCCGAAATTCATGTTTTACCGAAGGATATCTCCGAGCTGATCGCGGCGGGCGAGGTCATCGAACGCCCCGCATCGGTGCTGAAGGAGCTGACCGAAAATGCCGTGGACGCCGGGGCAAAGCGCATCACGGCGGAGATCAAGCGCGGCGGCGTGCTGTATCTGCGCGTCACCGATGACGGCTGCGGCATCGCGCCGGAGCAGGTGCGGACGGCTTTTCTGCGCCATGCGACCAGCAAGATACAGCAGGCGGAGGATCTCGAAACGATCTTCACGCTCGGCTTCCGCGGCGAGGCGCTCGCGTCGATCTGTGCCGTTTCGCGCATGGAGATCCTGACGCGGCAGCAGGGGGCGGAATACGGCACGCATTTTGCAATGGAGGGCGGCGAGGAGACCGCCTTTGAGCAGAGCGGCTGTCCGGAGGGAACGACGGTCGTTGTCCGCGACCTGTTCTATAATGTCCCCGTCCGCGCCGGATTTCTCAAGAAGGATACCGCCGAAGGCAATGCCGCCGCGAATATCTTCCAGAAGCTCGCGATCTCACATCCGGAGATCTCGTTCCGGCTGATCCGCGAGAACAAGACTGAATTCGTCACGCCCGGAGACGGGCAGCTCTACTCGGCGATCTACGCGATCTTCGGCAGAGATTTCGCGCGCGATCTTCTGCCGGTGCAGTATGCCGAGGAGTCGCAGGGCGGCATCCGCGTCGAGGGCTATATCATGAAGCCGCTTTACGCAAGGCCGAACCGTGCGCATCAGCTTTTCTTCGTCAACGGCAGATCGGTGCGCTCGTTCACGCTCATCAATGCGATCGAGGACGCCTATAAAACACTCATCATGACAGGCAAATATCCGGCCTGTGTGCTGACGGTCACGGTCTCGCCGCGTATCGTCGATGTCAATATGCACCCGACCAAGGCGGAGGTGCGGTTCTCCGATGAAAAGCGCATCTACAACGCGGTGTACTTTGCGGTGCTGGGCGCATTGGAGCAGAATCATCTGATCTATGAATTTCGCATCCCGCAGCCGGAGCAGCCCGCCGGTCAGCCGCCGCAGCCGCCGCAGCCCCCGCAGATCCGACCGCAGATCGTGCAGCCGCAGCGTCCGCAGCGCGACTGGTTTGCGCCGGTCGCCGGAACGGATGACAACACCCCCGCGCCGCTGATTCCGAAGGAGCAGCCCGCGCTGCAGATGCAGCAGACTCCCGTCCCGCAGCCGGCCGGCGTCACGGATATCCCGCAGCCCGCAACGATGCCGCAGGAAACGCCTGCTGCCGCAGAAATCAGTGCTCCAGCGCCGGTTCATGCAGCGCCGCAGCCGGCTCCGGTGCAGCCTGCGCCGCCTGTCATTCCGGCGGCACTGCGCGCATTTCCGGATCTGACCGCGCAGCCCGCACCGTCACCGGCACCTGCGCCGTCCTCCGCTGCATCCGAGCTGCCGGATGAGCCGGAAGCACGGAATGCCGCACTTTCCGCGATCTCGCGGGAGCCGATCCGCGTGATCGGTGAGCTGTTTGACAATTATGTGCTGGCCGAGGCGGGGGAGCAGTTTGTCATGATCGACAAGCACGCCGCGCATGAGCGCATTCTCTTTGAGCGCTTCCGCACGCGCGAATGCCGCGACCGCCAGACCTTGCTCACGCCGGTGCGCGTTCTGCTGACGGCGGATGAGACCTCCGCGCTCCGGGAAGCCGAGGAGAATCTCGCCGGATGCGGATTCACATTCGATTTCAGCGAAGCGCCGGTGGTGCAGCTGACCGGCGTGCCGCTCTCCTGTGCGGAGCTGGATCTCGATCAGATCGCCGCCGATCTCGCGGCGAACTGCGTCAAACAGCAGGCACAGCCCGATCTGCATCTGCTCGACGATATGTTCCACGATCTCGCCTGCAAAGCCGCGATCCGCGCCGGTACGCACAATACCACCGAGGAATTGCAGTCGCTGGCGGTGCAGGTCTGGGAAAATGAACAGATCCGGCATTGCCCGCACGGCCGTCCGGTGATGTTCCTGCTCTCGAAATATCAGATCGAGAAGCAGTTCAAGCGCATTCAGGACTGAGCCATGACCGAGCTGCACGCATGGATGACGGTCATTGAGACCGCCGCAGACGAGGATACGATCCCGCCGGAAATTCTCCGGCAGCGCACGGAGCGCGTCCGCAGCATCATCGCGCAGAATACCTGCGGCATCGTGCCGGAATACCGGAACGGACAGATGTTTCTGCAAACGCTTTGCTGCGCAAATCACCGGACGCCGGAGTTCGGTGAGATCATCCGCATATACCGGCAGATCGCGGAGACCGCGGACGGCAGCTACGGCATGATCTGGCTGCGCGATGACGAGGATCCGCAGTATCAGAATGCTATGCAGGCATTTATCATCAAACGCGGCCGGCTCATGCAGACCGCCGATCCCTTTTTCTCCCCCTGCATTCCGGAGATCGAGGACGGCTGCACCGCGCCGCATGAAAAGGAGACAGAGCTATGAAGATCCGATTTCAGATCGACCTTGACCGCGAAGACGGCGAGCTGCTGACCGGCGGCACCGACCTCGCGGGCGCACTCTGCGTGCTGCTGGAATCCTCCGGCGCACTGCGCTCCGGCACCGGTACGCTGGAGACCGATGCGGCGACAGGCACACGGCTGGTCTTCGCCGCGCATCCGGAGCGGGGTGTTTCTCTCTGCATAGAGGACGGCGAGGAGATCCGGCTCACCTGCGGCAGCCGTGATGCACTGGAGGAAACCGTCGAGGTGCGGGCAGAGAAGCCTGTCTCTGCCGGACTGTTCCTGCCGCAGGCGGAGGCGCTTGATGCGATCCGTTATTTTGCCGAGACCGGTACGCCGGATCCGTTCGTGACATGGATCACGCCGGAGGAGCTGCCGGAAAGCGGCGGCTATTTCATCTGACAGACGGAAAGGATCAATATGGAAACCGATTTTACAAAGCGCAGTACTTATTATTATGATCTGCCGCAGGAGCTGATCGCGCAGACGCCGGTCGAGCCGCGCAGCGCATCCAGACTGCTCTGCGTGGACCGTAGCAGCGGTGCGCTCGCGCATCATCATTTCTATGAGCTGGGGCAGTTTCTCCGCAAGGGCGATCTGCTGGTCATGAACGATTCCCGCGTCCTTCCGGCGCGGCTTTACGGCGTGCGCGAGGATACCGGCTCGCCGATCGAATTTCTGCTGCTGAAGCCCGTCGGCGAGAAGGTCTGGGAGATCATCTGCAAGCCCGGCAAAAAGGCAAAGCCCGGCAGAAGATTCCGCTTCGGGGAAAAGCTCTCGGCGGAGATCCTCGACCATGCAGAGGACGGCGGCCGCATTGTGCGGTTTGAATGTGAGGGCAGTCTCTATGCGGTTCTGGACGAGATCGGACAGATGCCCCTGCCGCCCTACATCACCGAAAAGCTGACGGACAAGGAGCGCTATCAGACGGTCTATGCGCGGGAGGTCGGCTCCTCCGCCGCGCCGACGGCCGGTCTGCATTTCACGCCGGAGCTGCTCAGCGAGCTGAAAGCGCAGGGCATTGACGAGGCATTCGTGACGCTCCATGTCGGGCTCGGAACCTTCCGGCCGGTCAAGGAGGACGATATCCGCAAGCATCATATGCACATCGAGCATTACACGATCCCGCAGGAGACTGCCGAAAAGATCCGGCAGACGAAGGCGGCGGGCGGCAGAGTGATCGCCGTCGGCACGACATCCTGCCGGACGCTGGAGGGTGCTGCGGCGGAATTCGGAGAGATCCGCGCCTGCGAGGGCGATACCGGCATCTTCATCTATCCGCCCTATGATTTCAAGGTCATCGACGGGCTCATCACGAATTTCCACCTGCCGGAATCGACGCTCATCATGCTCGTTTCGGCATTCGCGGGCTATGACAATATCATGAACGCCTACAAAGCCGCCGTAGAGGAACGCTACCGGTTCTTCTCATTCGGCGACGCAATGGCCATTCTCTGAGGGACAGACACATGATAATTCTGGTGATCCTGCTGCTCGCGAATGCGGCGGGACTGATCCTGACCGGCAGCCTGCGCTTTCTGATCGGCGCGGCGGTCTGTGCCGGATTTCTCGCCGCATATCTCGCCGGCAGGCGCAAAAAGCCGAAGGAGAAGCCGAATGCGCTGGCCCTGCTGCCGCCGCTCTGCATCTGCGGATTCATGATGCTCTTTGCACCGATTTACAAACAATCGCGGCAGCTCTGGCGCTATCCGTTTCAGCGGGCATTTCACGGCATCTACAACAGCACGCCGAAGTGGTTTCCGGAATTCTCCGGCGATGTGCGGTCGGATTATGTCTTTGATGCGATCCCGTCTATCATGCAGGGAACCGGACATTACAGCGTGCGCTTTGTGACTGCGCCGGAACGCGCCGCGGAGATCGAAGCACAGTTTTCGGCACAGGCGCTGTATACGATGCCGCTGGCGGAAGGAATGCTTTCCTGTCAAACCATACCGGAATCCGCAGGAAACAGTTACGCCGCATCCGGAGAAGAATGGAGCGGCGCTGCCATGTTTTACTGCGACGAAAAGTTCTGGTATCCGGAGGGGAAGCCCGCCGACGGCACAATGGTTCTGTGTCTTGATGCCCGCGGGGACTGGAATCATCCCGGCGGCTCCGTCGTCATCGTCAACAGCCGGACGGGTGCGGTGGAGTATTCACAGTTCGGCTGGACACAGCTTGCATACGGAGAATGAATATGATCTATACGGAAATGACAGTGCGCGCCGCACGGATCGCGGAGCAGGCGCACCACGGACAATTCGACAAGGGCGGAATGCCCTATATCCTGCATCCGCTGACCGTTGCGGCAGAGATGCAGGACGAGATCACGACCGCCGCCGCGCTGCTGCATGATGTGGCCGAGGACACGGCGGTGACGATCGAAATGCTCGAAGCGGAGTTCCCGCCGGAGGTGACGGAAACGCTCCGGCTGCTGACGCATGATCCGGCGGAGGATTATTTTGACTATGTGCGCCGGATCCGCAGCGATCCGCGGGCGCGGGCGGTCAAGCTCGCAGATCTGCGGCATAATATGGATATCCGGCGGCTCCCGCCCGAAGCGGCGGCATCCGAAAGGACGGCGGCGCGGCTGGAAAAATACCGCAGAGCCGTCAGGCTCCTGACCGAAGACTCATGCTGACAAGCCGACAGTCGTTGTGCTAAAGACACGGTCATGCTGACAGGATGAATTTTACAGATACACGCCGCTGTTCGCGGATACTTTATTTCAATTATTCTCCCATTTTATCAGGGAATCCACCCAAAGCATGATCAGCCCCAATAAACAAAACAGCACGTCCGGTTCCGCATCGGGCGTGCTGTTTGTTATTGGGGGTTCAAATGAACAGTTACAGAATAATGTTCTATTATTTAGATTCGTCGATTTCCAGATGTGTTTTGATTTCTTGCTGCTCTCTCAACAATTTGGCCGCAAATTCTTGAACCTTTATTTGATTATCGTCGGATAACTGATCAAACACACGATTGAGTTGTTCAGCTTTCCAATTAACTCTCAGTCCAATAAGGTAATCACTCGAACAATTAAAACACACTGATAGTTTGATGATTGAATCAATGCCTGGATTTGATCCTCTAGAACCAAATAGTAATGCATCTAATCCCGTACTGCTATCTCGATAAGCTTGCCATTGTGATATAGTTGCAGGCGATATTCTTGTCATCTTTGACACAGTTTGAATGCTATAATTATTTATCACGCACAGATCTTCAAATCTGTCATAGAAACCACAATACCAGCGTTCACAAACTTCATCTAATTTATCTTCGTATGTTGACATATTTATCATCTCCAGTCTTTTTCCAGACTTTAGCAATCGGAAACGAAAGAGAAAAAATCTACAAAGCTGCCAATATAGCAATATTATTCACAGATAATAACTTTCAGGAGGTAAAGTGGAATGTGATGATATCACCGTCCTGCACTTCGTAGGTCTTGCCCTCCATGCGGACAACACCCTTTTCCTTCGCAGCGACCATATTGCCGTCATTTGCCATGAAATCCTCGAACGAAATGACCTCTGCGCGGATGAATCCCTTCTCGAAATCCGAATGGATCTTGCCGGCAGCCTGCGGTGCTTTGGTGCCCTTTTTGATCGTCCATGCGCGGCATTCATCGGAGCCGCCGGTCAGATAGGAAATCAGGCCGAGCAGTGCATAGCCCGCGTGGATGATGCGCGTCAGGCCGGATTCCTCCAGTCCGAGATCGGCGAGGAATACCGCCTGCTCCTCCGGATCCATATCGGAGATCTCCGCTTCGATCTGCGCGCAGATCGGGAAGACCGCAGCATTCTCGGATTCCGCGATCTCCCTGACCGCCTGAAAATGCGCATTGCTTTCGAGATCACCGGAGAAATCCGCCTCGGAAAGATTCGCCGCATAGATCACGGGCTTTGCGGTCAGCAGCGGCGTTTCGAGGATCACGGCAAGCTCGTCCTCGGTGCAGTCAAAGCTGCGGGCTGGTCTGCCCTCGGTCAGATGCTCCAGCAGACGCTTCAGCAGATCCACATCCGCCTGATATTTCTTGTCGCCCTTTGCGAGCTTCGCAGTCTTGTCAATGCGGCGCTCGATCAGCTCGATATCCGAGAAGACCAGCTCCAGATTGATGACCTCGATATCCCGCTTCGGGTCGATCGAGCCGTCCACATGGACGATATTGTCATCCTCAAAGCAGCGCACGACATGAATGATCGCATCGACCTCGCGGATATCTGCGAGGAAGCGGTTGCCGAGACCTTCGCCCTTTGATGCGCCCTTGACGAGTCCGGCGATATCGACGAACTGCAAGGTCGCAGGCGTGAATTTCTTCGGCTGATAGATCTCCGCGAGCTTTTCCAGACGCGCATCCGGAACGGAGACGATGCCGACATTCTTGTCGATCGTGCAGAACGGATAGTTTGCGGATTCCGCGCCTGCATTTGTCAGTGCATTGAACAGTGTGCTTTTGCCGACATTCGGCAGTCCGACCATACCAAGTTTCATAGATTGCTTTACTCCTTTATTTCTGTTTGTTTTACCGGATCTTTCAGCTTGCAGCATCCTGCAAACGCATCCGGCAGGATCTCTGCATTTTCCGGGATCACGGCATTTTCCAGCCTGTAGCAGTCAGCGAACGCGCCCTCTCTGATCTTTGCAGCGGGCAGCGTGATGCTGCTGAGGGAAACGCATCCGGCAAAGGCGGCCGCGCCGATCTCCTTCAGTCCGTCCGGAAAGCGGATCTCCTGAAGATTCCGGCAGCCGGCGAATGCGCCTGACCGGATATACGTCAGCGACTGCGGGAGCTTCACGGCGGTCAGGCCGGTACAGTCCGCGAAGGCCGCCATGCCGATCTCTTTGATGCCCTCCGGCAGGACGACCGTTCCGATCTTCGGATCACAGGCATATGCACCGCCGCCGACCTTTTCTTTGCCCGCAGGGACATTGACCGTCTCCGTACCGGGCGGCAGAACGGTTTTACGCTTTTCCGCAGCGGGCTGCATTGGCTGAACAGACGCAGCCGGACGCGTCTGCGGTGCGGTCAGTGCAGCTTTTGCCGGAACGGTCTGCGGCATCTTTTTCAGCTGGATCAGCGGGATCGCTTTCGGCGCAGTCTGCGGAATCCCGGCATTTTCCCTTCCCTGCCGCAGATAATTCGCGACACGGTCTACGAATGCATCGAAATATTCCTCCGAGACACGAGCCGACTGATAATGCCTGATCTCGGCAATATCATTCGGCAGATTTTCGGGATAGTCTTCAAATTCGGAATCCTTGACAACGACGATATTTTTCCGGGTGTTCAGCGCGTGACGGATCTCTCTGCGCAGCCAGTCTTCTTCATTGACGCAGCGGTCCAGCGCACCCGGCGGAAGCACCAGCAGAAAAGACGGGCAGTTTTCAATGTATGTAAAGAGCTGTTCGTTGAATTTACCGGCACGCATATTTTCCATATCGAGAAACAGGCGAAAGCCTCTCTGCTCCAGTTTGTCATGGAGCAGTCTTGCCAGGTGAATCCCGCCGTCACGCCGGTAGCTGATGAACACATCAAAATCGTTTTTCATGCTTTCCTCCGTCACTTGCGTCTGCGCGCTCTGCGGATCAGCACAGCGGCAGTGATGCCGGTGACTGCTGCCGCTGCTGCGCAGACAGCGAGAATCCGTCCGCCGGAACGTCCGCCGCGAGCATTCAGCAGATGCTGACGGCTCTGCGCCGGATAGCCGTGCGGGAATATGATATTATAGCGCTGCGGCTGACCGGTCTCACGCTCATCGGGCGTGAGTGCTTCCGCCGCATTCATATCCATATCCTGAATGCCGGCGATCGTGCAGACGGCGCCTGCCGCGACAAACCGGAATTTCAGCGCGTCCGCAGCCTTCGGCGCACGGAACGGCACACCGAAGAGCAGCCAGTGATCCTTTTCGAGCAGCGGTGCGGTATGGTCGCGGTTGAGGCGGAAGGTCAGGCGGTCTTCCCAGTCATCGCCGTAGATCTCCAGCATACAGATCTCATCGCCGCGGCTGTTTTCGCCGCCGTTGAGCCAGAAGCAGAGGCGGTATTCCTCGCCGGATTCGAGCCAGCCTGGTTCGATCGGGATCTCAGAGGTGATCGCCGTCCAGCTGCTTCCCCAGTCGCCGAGCTGCCACGCATCGGCTGCTTTGCCGGAGATACCGTGTACGCGGATCATGGATGCCGCATTGGTGGAGATCATGCTGTCGGGTTCCCAGCGTTCGGGACAGAAGAACAGATCAGTCATAGCAGATACCGCCTTTCATTTGGAATCAGAGTGATACTTTTATTTTATCACAAACGTCTGCTGATGTCAAGCAAATGCGCAGAATCAGCGCCGATCACGGCGAAGCTGCTGAGTTGACATTTTGCGGCGCATCCTTTATAATGTTCGTATCCGCGCACAAAGCGCTGTCTGAAAAGGAATATCAATATGGACTGTATTTATCATTATGATTCCCCGCTCGGCGGGATCACACTGGCAGGCGGCGGCGAATTGCTGACCGGCTTATGGTTCGACGGGCAGGCGCATTTCGGTGAAACGCTCAGCAGAAAATACACCGAATGTGATCTGCCGGTATTTGCACAGACCGTCCGCTGGCTCGATCTCTATTTCAGCGGCAGGATTCCGGACTTCACCCCGCCGATCGTCCTGCGGACAACGCCCTTTCGCAGAGCCGTCTGTGAGATCCTGCTGACGATCCCATACGGCTGCACGATGACCTACGGGGAAATCGCAGACCGCATCGCACGGCAGCGGGGGAGCCGGATGTCCGCGCAGGCCGTCGGCGATGCAGTCGGGCATAATCCGGTCTCGCTTATCATCCCCTGCCACAGAGTGCTCGGCGCAAACGGCGCACTGACCGGCTATGCAGGCGGGCTGGATAAAAAGATGCAGCTTCTCAGACTCGAAAAAATTTTATAGAATGTGCAACCGCAGCGCCCTGTCCGGTTAGTAGTATGATAGGAGCTCCTGATTCTGAATAAAGGGAGGGAAAGTATGGAGGATCCGCAGATCATCGCGCTGTATCTCAGCCGTGATGAAGAAGCAGTCGCACAGACCGTGCAGAAATATACGGTCTACTGCCGCGCCGTTGCGCAGCATATCCTGCAATGTCCGGAGGACGCCGAGGAAGCGCTCAATGACACATGGCTCGCCGCGTGGAACAGCATCCCGCCGCATGAGCCTTCCTGCCTGCAAACCTTTCTCGGACGGCTGACGCGCAATATCAGCCTGAATAAGCTCCGCGCCGCCAAAACAAAAAAGCGCGGTGCCGCAGAAGCACAGGTCGTTTTTGAGGAGATCGCGGAATGGCTCGCGTCCGGCGAGGATGTCGAGCGGCAGGTCAGCGAGCAGGCATTGACCGAAGCGATCAATTCATTTCTCGGCAGCATTCCCGATACCGACCGGAATGTATTCGTGCGCCGGTACTGGTATATGCAGCCGGTCTCTGAAATCGCCGCAGCACACGGCTTTTCCGAAAGCAAGGTCAAATCCATGCTGTTCCGTACACGCAAAAAACTATACGCCAGACTCAAAAAGGAGGGCTATCTGTGAATACCGATCAGTTTATGAAAGCAATGGGTGAGATCGACGAACGGTATCTGGATATCAGCGTACCGGCGAAACGACCGATCCGCCGCAGAATATTCAAAAGAATCGCGGCCGCGTCTGTCGCAGCTGCATTGATCGTCTGCCCGCTGCCCGCACTGACCGCAGCCGGTGTCGATCCGGCCTATGATGTACTCTATCGCATTGCGCCCGCCGCCGCGCAGACCTTCAAGCCCGTGCAGAGATCCTGCACCGATCAGGGCATTGAAATGACGGTCATTTCCGCGGAGCGCAGCGGCTGCGAAGCGAATGTTTATCTTGCGATGCGCGATCTGACGGGCACCTGTCCCGAGGGCGGCTGGGATCTCAATGACAGCTATTCGATCCGCGTGCGGCGCGATTTGGCCGGACATTGCAGCTTTTCGGAGTATGATCCGGAAACGCATACCGCATATTTTATCGTGCATCTGGAAACGATGAACGGCAGCGATCTGCCGGACGGTAAAATGACGTTTTCCGTCGGGAGTATGCTGCTCGGAAAGATTCGCAAAGAGGGCGAGGTTGAGGCGATCGACCTGCGCAGCATCCCCTATGAGCCGGAAACCGAAAAGCACACCTCGATCATAGGCGGATATGCGTATAATGCAGATGCACTGCCGGAGGCGGAAACGATGCGGTTTCTGATTCCGAAGGCAGAGCCGATATGCACGCCCGTTCCCGGCTTTTCCGTCCTGAACATCGGCTATGTGGACGGCGCACTGCATATCCTCTCAAAATATGAGGATGTTGAACACACAGACACACACGGACACTTTATGCTGCTGGATGAGAACGGCGAGAATGTCGGTGAGCCGGCGGATTTCGGTTATACCTACCGGGATGCCGCTCAGCGCGATGTTTATGCGGAGCAGATCATATCGGTAGAATATGAGAAGCTGCCGGACTATACGCTGACAGGCGAATTTGTGACCTCACAGAAATATATCGCAGGAAACTGGCAGGTGACCTTCCCGCTCTCATAACGCATAACCAACGTGTCGGCAGGTTAGATGATGTGCAGCCAAAGGTAATAGAGCAGGCCGTAGACGACAGATGCCGCTGTGCCGTAGAGAATGACCGGCCCCGCGATCGTGAAGATCTTCGTGCCGATGCCCGTAACATAGCCCTCGGTCTTTGCCTCGACCGCCGCCGCCGCGACTGCATTCGCGAAGCCTGTGACCGGAACGAGCGTTCCCGCGCCGCCGTGCTTTGCGAGCTTCTGATAAAGCCCCGTGCCGGTCAGCAGCGCCGCAATGAACACGAGAATCACCGATGTCCATGCGGATGCGGCATCCTGCTCCAGACCGCTTTGCAGCAGGATCTGCCGCAGCAGCTCACCGGCTGTGCAGATGCTCCCGCCGATCAGAAACGCTTTCAGCACCGTCATGCTCACATCCGTGCGGCGGGAGGCGCGTGCGACCATTGCGGCATAGGCCTGCGGCGCGAGCTCTCTTGCGCCCTGTGAATGAATCATTTTTGTCATGATCTCATCTCCTATCTGCCGTTATATTCCCCGTATTATTTGCAATTATACATTATACAATCTGTGATAATTCGGCCGGATATTTCAAAATGGAGATAAAATAACAGTGTTACAGTACAATTCATCATTGAATTGTACAGTCAAGTATGCTATAATAAGGCCATAGATGAGATGAACCTCATCCTTGCAGAAAACATCCGGCATCGGAAGCGCAGTCATTTTCAGCCTCCCCTCTCGCTGAAAACCCTCTCCGTACGGCAATTTCGATGCATCTGAAGCAAATGCCGGTACACATTTGCTTCTCTGTAAAACTGGTGCGAAAGCAAATATAGTTTTATCACTGCTCCGGCAGTGATTTTTCTTTTTCAGGGGGATTGTGATTCCGTATTTCATGCAGACAACTTTGTGTTTCGTCAGAAGGATGTCCGTACAAAACAGAATTCTGATTCAGCACTTGCAATCCGTGCCGATCTGTGCTATAATAGTATCGGAACGCTGAGCGATCCGAAAAAAAGCGAAAGGACGGTCAGATTATGGGCAAGACTATCATTTTGGATCATCCGCTGATCCGGCACAAGATCACGCTGATGCGCGATGAGCGCACCGGTACAAGAGATTTCCGCATTCTTGTTGAGGAGGTCGCAATGCTGATGACCTATGAAGCACTGCGCGACCTGTCGATGACACGCATCACTGTCAAAACACCGGTCGCAACGGCGGAGGAGCCCGTGCTGACCGGAAAGAAACCCGCAGTCGTTCCGATCCTGCGCGCAGGTCTCGGCATGACGGACGGCATTCTCCGCCTGATCCCTGCTGCAAAGGTCGGCCACATCGGACTTTACCGCGATGAGGAGACACACGAGCCGCATGAGTATTACAGCAAGCTGCCGGCCGGCATCGAGGATCGGCTTGTCATCGTTCCGGATCCGATGCTTGCGACGGGCGGCTCCGCGATTCAGGCGGTCGATTTCCTGAAATCGAAGGGCTGCTCACAGATCAAGTTCATGTGCGTGATTGCTGCGCCGGAGGGACTCAAGGCTTTGCAGGAGGCGCATCCGGATATTGACATTTACATCGGCTGCCTCGACGATCATCTGAATGAAAACGCTTATATCGTGCCCGGTCTCGGCGATGCCGGCGACCGCATTTTCGGTACGGACTGATATCTTATGCAGGCAAAGCCCCGGAGCCTTGATTGCTCCGGGGCCTGCGTTTTTTCAGGATGCGTCAGGACTGCTTCCAGTGCTCCAGCGTCGGCAGGAATGCTGTCAGATATTCCCGCACCTGCTCTGCCGGATGCTCCTCGCTCGCCATGTGCTGTGACAGAAATGCGATCATCGCATCCATATCGGTATAAACAAATTTACCGTCTGCATAGCACCATTTGCAGTAGCTCTCGTTCATGCTGCCGTCCGGCTCACGGCTGATCGCGGCATCTTCGAGCGGCATTCCGCAGCACTGACAGATCAGCGTTCTCGGAGAGCCGAGCAGCGTATTGATCGAAACGTCGAACAGCTTCGAGAGCAGCTTCAGTGTTTCCGTATTCGGGACGGTCTCGCCGGTCTCCCAGCGTGAGACAGCCTGCCGCGTGACAAAGACCTTTTCGGCCAGCGTTTCCTGCGAATAGCCGTGCTTGTTCCGCAGCTCCTGAATGATATCCTTTGTTTGCATAATGTCCTCACCTCACTGTTATTATAGCATATCTGCTGCGGCTTTGCAAGAAACTGTCTGTTGCGTGTAAAAAAACAAACCGCCCGAAAGCCGCTTTCAGCTTCCGGGCAGTTGATGTAACAGATCAGACCGTGAAGAATCTCTGGTTCGCCTCAAAGACACCGTGCGGCTTCAATTCCTGATAGCCGGTCACTTCGGGCGGCAGATCGAGATTCGGTGCGTCGATCATTGCGGTCATTGGCTCCGGGCAGAAATAGCCGTTGAAACCCTTGTCATTCCAGATGATCCAGAATTTATACTCCGGCGAGACCTCATAGCAGATCTTTCTGCCGCTCGGCTCATCCTCAACGATCACGCCGTAGAAGTCCTGATCGCCGAGCTTGCCGGATTCCGCCTGATACATATCATTATCAAGATTCTGGAGCACCGGGCATTTCGTTCCGTTCTTGTATTCGAGGTCGGAGAGCTTGAGATCAAGCAGGCGCTCGGTCGGCAGGCAGCGCTCATTCAGCTCGCAGCGCTTTCCGATCGGAACGGTCAGCCGCATATTCTCCGGCTTTGCGCCGTCAAGGAACGGCGCCTGAATGGTCGTATGCGTTGCAAAGGAAATCGGCAGTGCCTTATCCGAAAGATTGAAGATCGCAAACTTATGCTCCAGACCGTATTCGCTGAGGGTAAAGGTCAGCTCAACGCGGAAGCGGAGCGGGAGATACTCAAAGAACGGATCGTTCTCATCATAGTTATAAGCGGTCTTGACAACGGCGCAGTTCTCGTCTGCGTGATGCGAAACGACCTCATAGACGCGCTTATGCAGGAAGCCGTGGATATGGTTATTGTAGGGCGCGGCCTCGTTGACAGGAAGATGATAAACTGCATCAGATGTTTTCAGGACGCCGTCTGCAAAGCGGTTCGGCAGATAGAGCGAGGGCAGTCCCCAGACCTCTGCGGACTGGCGCAGGATCTCTGGCGTGTTATCCGGCGAGAAGCGGAACACATCGATCCCGTGAACGGTGTCACGCAGACGGATGACATTGGAGCCGAGCTCATAGGCGATATATGCCTCATATCCGCCGGAGGAGAGCATAATGCAGGGCGTACCGTTGAGGGTAGTTTGCTGAGTTGTATTCATGATACAGGTATCCTCCTTCTGTTATAAACTGTCTGTTTCAGCACAGAATATTCCATTCAATTCAGTATATCATATTTTGCGCAAAAACGCAAGTCTCAAAGAACATTTTGTCAATCTGTACGAATCTTTTTTCAAAATTTGGGCATATCGCGAAGGGAAATCTGTCGGATTCTGCCGCAGAGAAAACCCCTGCATCCGGCGGCGCCGCACACAGGGGTTTGATCTGAGGGGGCTGAGGGATCAGGCCTCCAGCCGTGCCGGAGAGCGGTCGCGGAACAGGAACGAAATACACCAGACGGCGGAAAGCGCCACCAGAATGTAGATCAGTCTGCTCACGACGGATGCGGCACCGCCGAACATCCATGCGACAAGATCCAGCTCAAAAATACCGACAAGCCCCCAGTTGATCCCGCCGATCACCAGCAGAATCAAAGCAAGCTTATCCCACATCATTGATTTCCTCATTTCGCGGAATTTGCAGCGCAGACCGCTTTGCGGCACCGCGTCTGCCTTTGTATTATATCACCGCGGGATGCGATTATGCGCGTTTTTTCAGGAAAAATCAGGTAAACCGTTTTTATGGGGCTGCCGCGCACCTGAACTTTGGATGACATCGCCGGAAGCGTGCTGAAAAATCCCCGGTCGGCCACTCCGCTTCTTCTTTCAGCGCTTGCTTTTTCGGCCGGAATGTGCTATAATAAATCTGTATGTACCATATAGAGAGAAAGGAGCAAATGCCATGCCGGAAATGATGCTCGGAAACGGCATCCGGTATACGGAAATTCATGATCCGAAATTCCGCAGCTGTCTGCTGAACATCCTGTTCTATGTTCACCGCAGTCAGCAAACAGCACCGATTCATGCGCTGCTGCCCGATCTGCTGACCGCATCCTCGGCGGCATTCCCCTCATCCGCATCCATGACGCTCGCGCTGGAATCGCTCTATGCTGCCGAATTCTGCGGCAAGCTCTCCCTCTGCGGCGATGATGCCGCGCTCGATCTCACCGCCTCATGGCTGAATGACGATCTTGCACTCGGCGGCGAATCCGTCACCGATGCCATGCTCTCGCTCGTGACCGGCGCGCTCCTGCATCCGAATGCGGAAAACGGTGCATTCTGCGATCCTGAATTCCGCATCGCAAAGCAGAATCTGCTTGACGATATCGACTGCGCCTGCAATGACAAGCGTATTTATACGCTCCGCCGCGCCGCTGCGCTCGCATATGCCGATGAGCCCGCCGCGATCCCGCCGACCGGCCTGCGCCGTGATGCGGAGAACGCCGCGCCGGAGGAGGCATTCCGGCTCTGGCAGGAGATCCTGCGGACCTCACAGATCGAGATCGTCTGTGTGCTGCCCCAGCCGAAGCCGCAGATCGCAGAAAAGCTGCGGGAATGCTTTTCCGCCGTTCCGCGCACACCGGAGACATTCTGCTTTCATGTTCCCAGCCCGAAAAAGCAGCGCTGCGCTTATCAGGAGGAGCTGCTCCCGGTCGGTCAGACCAAGCTCGCCGTGACATATAAATATGACAGTATCCCCCGCGAGGTGCTGCTGATGCTTTGCGGCATCCTCGGCTGGAATTCCGATGCGCTGCTCTTTACCGAGCTGCGCGAAAAATACGGTCTCTGCTATTACTGCTGTCTGGAATGCAGCTCCGGCAAGCAGGCAATCACCATTGATACCGGAACCAATGCCGCCAATATCGGCGCGCTCCGGATCGGCATTGATACACAGATCGAAGCGATCCGGAACGGCCGATTTTCAGAGAAGATGATGCAGAAGGCGATCCTGCGCTATGCCTGCCGTGCGGCGGCGGCTTCGGATTCGCCCTATGACCTCGCTGCGGAGGAGATCAACCGCTTACAGCATGAGGATCCCCGCTCCGCAGATGAACTGACTGCCGCAATGCAGGCCGTCACCCCCGCGCAGATCGCAGATGCCGCAAAGCAGCTCAGGCTTGATTCGGTATTTGTTCTGCGGGCGGAGAGAGAGGAGGCGGCTTTCGATGCAGAATGAGATTCACTACCTCACCGATCCCTGCACCGGCGATGTCTGCTGCCGCATCCGCCACAGCTCCGGTCTGGAGATCCGCGTCGCGGAAATGCCGGAATTCAGCACCGCCTATGCGCAGTTCAGTACGCGCTTCGGCTCGATCCACCGCTGCTTCCGCGAAAACGGAAAGACCGTTTTCCTCCCTGCCGGAACCGCGCATTACATGGAGCATAAGCTCTTTGAAAAGGAGGACGGCGATATCGCAGTTCGCTTTGACGAGCTAGGCGCCGCCTGCAATGCATTCACCGATTTTGACCGCACGGTCTATCATTTCCACACGCAGCGCGGCTTTGACAAGGCGCTGGGAATCCTGCTGCGATTCGTCATGACGCCCTATTTCACGGAGCGAACCGTTTCGCGTGAGCGCAGCATTATTTTGCAGGAGATCATGGAGATGCTCGACGATCCTGCAAGTCAGGTGTTCAATCAGCTGCTCCGCGGGATGTACCACACGCTGCCGCTCTATCCGGATGTTCTCGGAACACCGGAGAGTATTATGGAGATCACGCCGGAGCTGCTCCGGCAGTGTCACCGGATCTTCTATCACCCGCAGAATATGGTGCTCTGCTGTGCAGGCAATGTCAGTGCGAAACAGGTTCTCGCGGTCGCTGACCGCTTCGTGAAGCCCGTCCCCCTGCCGGATGCAGAAACGGTATTCCTGACCGAGCCGGATATGCCGGTGCAGAATCGCGTTTCTCAGCGCATGGCCGTCGGCAAGCAGCAGTTCATGATCGGATTCAAGAGCCGGCCGCTCAGCGGCACAGCGCGTCTCCGCGAATCGCTGCTCTGCTCGCTGACACTCGATCTGCTGACCGGCAGCGCTGCGCCGCTCTGCCAGAAAATGCTGCATGACGGGCTCATCAATGACACATTCGATACGGAATGCTTCGCCGGAGACGGCTGGTTCGCGGTGCTCGCGGAGGGCGAATCCGACGATCCGCAGGCCGTGCTGGATGCGATCTGCACCGAGGCAGAGCGCGTGCTGCGGGAGGGCATCGATGAAACGCTCTTTTCCGTACTGAAAAAGGCGGCCTACGGCGACAGCATCCTCGGGATGAACGATCCCGAATCCGTCTGCACCGCGCTGACCGATGCATTCATGTGGGACTGCGAATCGCCCTATCTGCGGACGCAGCTTCTCGCATCGCTCACAACAGAGGATGTCTGCCGCTGTCTGCGCGAACGCTTCCGCAGAGACCGCACCTGTCTTTCGGTCATTGCGCCGGCTCCGCTGTAATTCTGATCTCACAGGAAAGGATGATCTTTTGATATGGCACTTTCAGCTATGCTTGCGGCGACCGATCCGAACCGCATCAGCTTCCCGAAGCTCGGCATCGAGCTGACCGTTGACAGCACCGCCTTCACCGTTTTCGGCTTCTCCGTCACATGGTACGGCGTGCTCATCACGGTCGGCATGATGCTTGCAATGATCTACGCATTCTCGCGGATGCGCAAATTCGGTCTGGATTCCGACCGTGCGATCGACGGCGTCATCGGCGGTATCATCGGCGGCATCATCGGCGCCCGCGCCTATTATGTCATCTTCCACTGGGACAGCTACGCCGGCGACTGGAAGGCGATCTTCAATATCCGCAGCGGCGGCCTCGCGATCTACGGCGGTATCATCGGTGCGCTGCTGGTCGGCTCGATTATCTGCAAGCTGCGCAAAGTTCGCCTGCTCCCGATGTTCGATCTGGTCTCGCTCGGCTTTCTGATCGGCCAGTGCATCGGCAGATGGGGCAATTTCATGAACCATGAGGCATTCGGCTCGAATACCGACAATATCTTCGGCATGACGAGCGGAAAGATCTCTGCATGGATCAGCGCGAATTATCCGGACGGCTCCGTCAATCCGGATCTGCCCGTACACCCCTGCTTCTTCTATGAATCCATGTGGTGTCTGCTCGGCTTTATTATTCTGCATATCGTCTCGAAGAAGGCGCGGAAATTCGACGGCCAGATCTTCCTGATGTATGTGATCTGGTACGGCACCGGCCGCTTCTTCATCGAATCGCTCCGCACGGACAGTCTCTATGCCGGAACGCTTAAGGCCTCGCAGATTGTCGCGGTCATTTCGGTCTCTGCCGCACTGATCCTGCTCATCATCGGCTTTGCAAGGACAAAGCGCCTCGGCTCGGATTATCAGCTCTATGTCAACACCGAGGAATCGAAGCGCCTGCTCGCAGAGGCCGACGAACGAAACAGCAAGGGCAGCGCGAAGGATGATGCGGAGGAGGAATCCGCGCCCTCGATCCTCGGAGACGATGCGGCGGAGCGGGAATCCATGTTGATCGACATTGATATTCCGAATGAAAAATCCGCTGACGAATCTGCTGACGAATCCGCAGTCGTATCCGCGCCGGAGGCAGATGCAGAGGAATCTGCGGAGCCGAAACCGGAGAAGACACAGGAGGAGATCAACGCAGAAAAGGATGCCCGCATTGAAGCGCTGCTGAATGAGATCATCTCCAAGACAAAGGCGGAATCCGAAGCAGGGCAGGGGACTGACAAAAAGTGAAGCCCGCGGCCAAAAGAGAAGCGCTCGATCTCTGTATCGGCATGGCCGGCGCATTCATCGGCCTGACGGTACTCATTACGGCGGTGATCCCGCTGATCCTGCCGCTGCCGATGGTGCTGCGGATGCTCCTGCTGCTCGTCACCTACTGGCTGACCGCGCTCGTTCCGCTGATCGTCATGCGCTGCCGGCGGGACAGCTTCCGTGCTTACGGCATTCGCCGCCGCAAGCTGCCGCAGCAAATTCTGATCGGCATTGCGATCGGCGGAGCGCTGGCGCTGCTGCTGGTGATGCCGCCCTATTCGCTCGGTCTCGGCGCGCTCTGGGATAACGGCTGCCGCTTCGGGCATGATCTCTGGCGCTATCTCTATGAGCTTTGCTATAAGACGCTGGCGATCGGCGCGGCGGAGGAATATGTATTCCGCGGCTTTTGCCTGACCAAGCTCCGGCGCATCTGCAAAGCGGATGTTCCGGCGATCGCGCTCTCATCGCTGCTGTTCGGACTGTTTCATCTGTTCGGCGGCAGCATCGTGCAGATCATTCTGACGGCATTCATCGGCGCAGTGCTGGCTGTCTGCCGGCGGAAGATCAGATACTGCTCACTGCTTTCTGTCATCATCGCGCACGGACTGTATGATTTCATCATCTCCTGCGCCGCTTCCCTTACGCATATATAGCGTGCCTGTGATAAACCGCCGTTGTGCTAAAGGCACGGTCGCGCTCACAGGCTGAATTTCACAAACACACGCCGCTGTTCGCGGCTTCTGTGCAGGGACTTTGTTCGTTATCCGGAGCGCCATCCAAAGTTTTTGGTCGAGCTTTTTTCAAAAAGCTCGCGGGTCGAGGTGAGTTTGCAGCGCAAACTCATAGCGAAGCGGGCGAGAGCCCTAAGCCGCACTCCGCAGAGTGCGGAACTCCCTCAGCGTTCAAGAGCCCGCGGGCCCCAGTGCCTGCGATAGAGGCACCCATTCTAAATAACATCCGCGAAGCGGATACCTTATTCATCATAAGCAGCACCGCCAAACTCCGGTTTACGGCGGGTACGCAATATACACAACGAAATCAGGAGGTAACTATCATGGCTCAAATCATTGACGGCAAGAAGATCGCTGCGAACGTCAAGGCAGAGGTTCGCGCAGAGGTCGAAAAGCTCAAGGCAGCCGGTGCAAAGCCCGGTCTCGCTGTTGTGCTGGTCGGCAGCAATCCCGCGTCCCGCGTCTATGTCACCAATAAGGAAAAAGACTGCGCAGAATGCGGCTTCGCATCCTATGAGTATGCGCTGCCGGAGGAAACCACCGAAGCAGAGCTGCTGGAACTGGTCGCAAAGCTGAACGCAGACGATTCTGTCAACGGCATTCTCGTGCAGCTCCCGCTCCCGAAACAGATCTGCGAGCAGACCATTCTGCACGCGATCTCCCCGAAAAAGGATGTTGACGCATTCCATCCGGAGAATGTCGGCCGGATCATGATCGGCGATTTCAGCTTCCTGCCCTGCACACCCGCAGGCGTCATCGAAATGCTCGATGCCATGCAGATCGAGATCAGCGGCAAGCACTGCGTCGTGATCGGCCGGAGCAATATCGTCGGCAAGCCGATGGCAATGCTCCTGCTCCACCGCAGCGGCACGGTCACCGTCTGCCATTCCCGCACGAAGAATCTCGCGGAGATCACCCGTCAGGCAGATATTCTCGTTTCCGCAGTCGGCAAGGCCGGCTTTGTCACGGCGGATATGATCAAGGAGGGCGCTGTCGTCATTGATGTCGGCATGAACCGCAATGCAGAGGGCAAGCTCGTCGGCGATGTCTGCTATGAGGAAGCGTTTGAGAAGGCCTCCGCGATCACGCCGGTTCCGGGCGGTGTCGGCCCGATGACGCGTGCGATCCTCATGCGCAATACGCTGACCGCTGCAAAGGAACAGCTCGGCAAATAATTATTCGCTCCGCAATTCAGAGGAAAGGAAGCCTCATTCATGGGAAAACTGCAATTCAGTCAGTCCGGCGCATCGCTGGTCACGCTGATACTCGGCGTGATCCTGCTGCTGATGCCGGGGACTGCGCTTACGACCGTCGTGCAGATCATCGGCGCATTTCTGCTGCTGACTGCCATCATCAAAGTGATCGGCGCCTACCGTGACCGCCGCTCGGAACTCGCTTCGCGCTTTCTGCTCGGCAGCGGTCTGGTCAGCGGAATCGCCGGCATCTTTCTGCTTTTGAAGCCGGCAGCGGTCGTTTCGATCTTTCCGGTCATAGCCGGCCTGATCGTTCTGCTCTCCGGCCTGATCAATCTCTCGAACGCGCTGGAGTGCAGACGCACCTATGTAAATGTTTCGCCTGCCGTACTGGTCATGCCGGTCGTGACGATCATACTCGGTGCGGTGCTGCTTTTCAATCCGTTTTCGGCAGCGGCAACGCTTGTCCGCGTGATCGGCTGCATCCTGATCTATAACGCTGTCACCGGCATCTTCATTGACAGCAGACACTGACCTGCCAATCCTGATCATGCAGACGCGCTGTCTGCGGCGGGATATTGTGCATAGTTCCGAATTTACAGAATCTGCTTGACATCTCGCATAATAGGTTATATAATCAAGCTAGTAACCAAGCGGGTATATCATTGTAAAGGAGCTGCTTTTATGAAAAAGAGCGGATATCAGAAATTTCTGGCATTTATCGGGGTGATCGCAACGATCGGAGCCCTGCTGCTCATGCTGGTCGGCGGCGTCGCTGCCGCACTCAGCAACAATGCGGAATTTACTTCCAAGCTGGCGGAGGCCGTCAAAAATCAGGGGCTTGATTTTCAGGTGCAGATGAATCAGAGCGGCATTATCGCGGTCGGCCTTGCGGTCGTCGTGATCGGCATTGTGTATCTGCTTTACGGCATTTGTATGCTCCGCGCCTCCAAAAATGCGGAGAACAGCGTCGGCGCATTCATCTTTGCATTGCTCGGCCTGATCCTTGCCGGAACCGCGCTGGTCGGTGCGATCCGCAGCGGCACAGGCATCCTCGGCAGTATCGGTTCGCTCGTGCTCAATCTCCTGATCTTCTTCAATGTGCTCGCCGTCAGAAAGCAGATCAGCTGATCGCTGATACCACGTATTCTGCGCCTTCTCTGAAAAGGGGAGGCGCTTTTGCTGTCCCGCGGCACATCGCTGCGTCAGGCTTGACAGCATCGCACATTTGTGATACAATTATAATAGTGAAATATCGGCAATGTGACGAAAGGAGCATATATGAAAACGATCAAGCTCTTATTGGCTGCCTGTCTTTCGGCCGCGCTCATGCTGTCCGTCCCGATCCCGGTGCTGGCATCTGAATCCAGTTATTTCTCGGTTGAGGGCTGCGACTGCACATTCCAGATCGTGAATGATTATGTCAGAGTAAAGGATATTGCAGAGGATGCCGCCGGACCGGATCTCGTGATCCCCTCCTCCATTGATCCGGGAAAGATCACCACTGCATCCCTGCGAAACAGAGTACTGAACGGTGAATACGGCGAGTGGGAGGGCAATATTCCGGTCAAACGGGTCGATTTAACCGGATACACTAATTTCCGCAATAACACAACCGTTGAAAACCTGATTCTCTCCGAAGGCATCACAAATTTTAACATTAACGCAAAGAATGCAAAAAACCTGAAAAGTGTTCAGATCCCGACAACGCTCACACGCGTTGAGATGCAGGACTATATGACAGAAACCGATGACGGTTATACCGTCGATACGGCCATTCTTGATACGATAGAGGGGGAAGCCGGAGATTTCATTCTCTTTCATGACTTTCTGATCGGATTCATTCCCAATGATGCGCCCGGCGTCACGGTCACTCTGCCGGAAGAGGCCAAACGGCTGAACGCCGGCTATCCCGGCTTATCGACTGCGTCATACCGCGTCGAATATACCAATATCGCATCCATCAAAGGAATCAATGCTAAATTTGAGGAGCATATTTTCACCGACAACCTCAAAGAAATCACCGACCAGCTCTTTGAATTAAGCGGCATTCGGACAGATGCACTCTATATTCCGCCGAGCTGCACAAAGATTGATCCCTCTGCCTTCGGCAATGTCAAGGGTCTCACGCTTCTCGGTGAAAAGGGCTCTGCGGCAGAGACATTTGCAGCAGCGCATAAAATGCCGTTCTATGCGCTGAATGAAACAAAGGACGGCATCCGCTGGTTCATGCTGGAGGACGGCACCGCCTGCATCTATGAGGTCACCAAGCCGATGAAAAATGTCACGCTGCCGGCCGAGATTGACGGCATTCCGGTCTCGCAGATCGGCTACAACAGCAGAATTGCGACCGGCAATATCTTTAAGCGCAATGACGTGCGCAATGCCGTCGAATCGGTCACCGTTCCGGAGGGTGTCCGGCAGGTCAGCCCGGCAGCCTTCCGGTATCTGCCGAATGCAAAATCCTTCTCCCTGCCGCAGTCGCTGGAAAAATGCGAATGCGCAGCATTCGACCATACGGCATGGCTCGACGCGCAGACCGATGAAATGCTGATCCTTGACGGCTGGCTGCTCCGCTATACCGGTGACTACTATAATCCGAAGATCCCCGATACGGTCACCCATATCGCCCCGCGCTGGCTTCAGGGCAATATCACCTCGCTGAGCTGGCCGGCGCAGTTCAAGGTCATCGAGACCGGCCAGCTCGACTGCCCGACGCTCGATACGCTGAAAATCCCCGACACTGTCACCGAGATCCAGTCCGGCGCGATCATTTCAGATGAACTGCATGAGCTGTTCATCCCCAAAACGGTCAAAACGATCGCCGCTGACAGCATTCAGCAGACACCTGAAAGCAAAAACCGCGTGCAGCGCATCATTTTCGGCGTTCAGAACAGTGCCGCATCGGACTTTGCCCGTGATGCTGACTATACATTCATAACCAGCGCGCCCGTCGGCACGGTCTCAAGATACAAAAGCGTACTCAAAACACCCGAAAATGTATTTTCCTTCGCAAATTCCGGATATGTATTCGGAAGCAGCTATGATGTCAGTGATACGCACAGGGCGATGCTGCAAAAGGCAGGCGCAGATCTCACACAAAAATGGGGCGGCTCCTGCTTCGGTATGTCGGCGCTCGTCATGATGATGCATGACGGCATCTTCGATCCGCATATGATCAGCGATCAGGCAACCTGTCTGCATGATCTGGAGCCCTCTGAAAAGCTGCTGTCGATCATCAATTCCTATCAGCTGCTTTCCGCATCCGATTCGGACACCGCACCGTTCCTGAAAAGCCGGCAGTCAAAGCCGCTGCATCTGCTCGATTATGCGTCCAGAGCCAGCGCTGACGGCAAAATCATCATCATCGTTCTGCATCTGAAAACCGGAAGCCATGCCGTAGTCGGCTGCGGATTCAGCGAGGGCGAGTGGGATGAATCACCGTTCCCGTACCGCATTCCCGTCTGGGATCCGAATAAACCGGACGCCGAGATCGGTGAACGCGATATCTATATCTCCGCGGACGGCACGGAATGGGAGATGCCCTATTACGGCATCGGCTGTCTGAAAGACAGTGAGACCGGCAAGTATTCAACGACCGGCGATATTCTCTATGCAATCAATGACAGCAGTGTTTTCGACACCTCATATCTGCCGGATCTCACCGGTGATATCAACGGCGACGGCGTGATCACTGCGGCGGATCTCACCTATCTCAAGCGGATCATTTCAGGAAAGAAGATCGGAGACCGCAGCCGCGCAGACATAAACAAGGACGGGACGATCGACACAAATGACATTCAGCCGCTCGTCAATTATCTTACGGCGAAAACCGCATCCATGAAAGGATAACCATGAATCAGGCATCTGTTAAAATCATCGCATCTTCAACGGCCGGCAGCACCGTCTGCGCCGCTGCCGGCCGCATCTCCACAACGCAGGGAACGGCGCTGGAGATCTATCAGCGCTCCTGCGAAAAGGAAAACAACGGCACACTGATCGAGAAGGTCTGCGCCTCCGGCCACACCTCAACGCTGGAGCATCAGTTCTTCACGGTCGCATTCGACAATGTTTCCGTCTGCACGGAGGAATTTGTCATCGAATTCCGCCTTGGCTCCTATACGGTGCAGTCGCGCCGCTATGTGGATTTTGCGAACGCCGGCTTCTGCATCCCGCCGATGCCGGAGGCGCTGCTGCCGGAATACAAGGCGCATATGCAGTCGCTCTTTGATGCATATTCCGAATTGCTTGCGCTCGGCATCCCGAAGGAGGATGCGCGCTATCTGCTCCCCTATTGCTTCCGCAGCAATTTCTTCTGCACGATGAATGCCCGCGAGCTGCTGTATATGATCCATGTCATGACGCAGGGACGCGGCGCAGCCTTCCCGGAGCTGAAACAGCTCGGCGAATCGCTGCTTTCGCAGGTGCGGGAATGCTTCCCGAATCTGCCGGATATCCTCGGCAAACGGCTGCCGAAAAGCGCCGCACCGCTTCTGCCGGATGCGCCGGAGATCGGCACGCCCGCTGTTCACAAGGCGGCCGCAAGGCTGCAATATGCTACGCCGGATGCCGCAGAGACGCTGCTGAACGCGGCGCAGTTCAACTGGGCGGTTCTGCCGGAGAATGCCGACATTCCTGCGATCATCCGCGGCGGCCGACCGCGTGAGCTGGAAATGCTCCATGTGCAGTTCACAATCGAGGATCTGTCCCTTGCCGCGATTACGCATCTTGTCCGGCACCGCGTCCAGACAGTGCTTGTTCCGCAGGTCACGCTTGCCGCGCTCCGGCAGCATTATGTCCTGCCGGAAACGATCCGCGCAAATCCGGATGCGCTTGCGATCTATCAGAATGCGTTCAGCGAAAACGCCGCTCTGCTGCGGAAGCTGTGCGCTGCCGGCCTGCCGGCGGAGGCTGTGCAGTATTTCGCGCTCGCCGGCAATCAGCTGGATGTCCGCTGCGACATGAACGGCCGCGAGCTGCTGCACTTCATGAAGCTTCGTACCTGCAACCGCGCACAGTGGGAGATCCGCACCTGCGCCGTTGAACTGCTCCGGTCGCTCCGCGCAGAATGTCCGGCGGTCTACGGCTGCTTCGGCCCGAGCTGCTTTGTCAGCGGAAGCTGTCCGGAGGGGCGGCTCTCCTGCGGCAGATTTTCCGAGGTCACCGCCCGATTTTCAGAAACCGTGATCGCCGATCCGGCTGAATAAATCCGTCTGCCCGCGCAATTTCAATATTTTTTCTTAATTTCTGCAAAAAACGCCGCAAACCCCTTGCAAAATCGCGCGAAATCCGGTATAATAAAAGATAGCGTGAAATGCAGAAAGGAGACACAAGCTATGGCAACCCGCAAGCCCCAGTCCGGCACCAAATCAGCCGTGCGAACCAAAACCCGGAAGACAAAGAAAAAACAGCCGCGCCGCGGTCCGGTCATGCGGTTCAAATTCGGTCATCTGATCCTGATCTGGATTCTGAGCCTGATCGCCTGCTTCGGCAAATATGTTTATGATCGGAATATGCATCCCGAAAAGGATGTGTTTGTGAAATCAGCTTCGACCGCTGAGGAATCCTCATCCAAGTCCCAGTCATCCTCAAAGGCATCGGCCGAATCCTCGGTCAGTGAGCCGGTCGAATCGCAGGCACCTGCGGACGAATCCGCCGCGCCTGACACATCATCGGCAGAACCCGTCGAGGGCGAGGAAAGCGGTAATGAGCCGATCGTTCCGGAGGGGCCGAAGAAAACGAATCCGGTTCCGGAATCCGAGGTGCATGACGGAGACTATCTGAAAAAATGCGCATTCCTCGGCGAAACGAATGTGTATCTGCTCGGCAAAAACGGCTGGCTTGCGCCGCTGAATGTTTACGCGAGCGAGAATCTTCGCCTGACCAATTACACCCGCGAATATATCATGCTGAACGGCACGACGATCCGCATTCTGAGCGCGATCAACGCCGCCAGCTGCCCGATCTATTTGATGTTCGGAACGGAAAGCCTCTTTACGCAGCCGACCGACCAGACCGCTGAGCAGTTCAAGATCCTGATGAAATCGGTCATGGCGCAGGCGCCGGAAGCACCGGTTTATGTTATGGCGATCCCGCCGGTCACTTATATCGCTGAGAATTCGGAAACTCCGCTCCTGAACAGCACGATTGACGATTATAATTCCAGACTGCTGGAGCTTTGCAACGAAGAAAACATCTATTTTATTGATACCAACACGGCAATGAAGAACAACGACGGCAAGCTGGATCCGACACTTGCCGAGGAGGACGGTGTGCATCTGAATGCAGACGGCGGCCGTAAGCTTCTGGAATATGTTCTGAATCATGTTCCGCCTGCCGAATAATTGAATCCATGAAAAACAGCGTACCGCGAATTGGCGATACGCTGCTTTTTTGTACGTGCTATAGGATCCAGTCTAATATGTCCGTAAAGGCTTCAGCGCGCTGCCATCTCATCTGATTGTTTCATAGACTGAAGAATGTGTATGCGCTGCGGCAGTGCCTCGTGCATTCTTCGTAAGCGCCAATCATTCTAAACCCA
>DGSY01000076.1 GCA_002394125.1 Ruminococcus sp. UBA4350 | reverse complement strand
GCTAGGAGTGGTTGGCGCTTACGAAGTGTGATATAATGACAACATAAAGTTTGCAACAGCTAACCAAAATCTAAATCCGATGAACGGAACGCACAGGGAATGAGGGATAACATGAACATTCACGAATACGGAACCGAAAACCGGAATGTCCTTGTCCTGATACACCCGTCGCTGGTGATGTGGGACTATTTTGAATATGTCATTCCGCTTCTGTCGCCTTTTTTTCATCTGGTCATTCCGGCGCTGCCCGGCTATGATCCGGACAGCAGCGGCGACTTCACAAGTGTAGAACAGATCGCATCCGAGCTGGCCGACTGGCTGATCGCGCACGGTCACAGCGAGGTCTGCGGCGTGTACGGCTGCTCAATGGGCGGGAGCATCGTCATCCGGATGCTGACAGACAGCAGGCTCCGCATCCGCTCTGCAATGATCGACAGCGGCATCACGCCATATCAGCTTCCCCGCATTGTCACAAGAGGAATTGCCGTGCGTGATTTTCTCATGATTTATCTGGGCAAGCTCGGCGGCATCTGCACTGGCGGCGTGGATCTGCACGCTGTTTCAGTGACCGGCGCCGGACAGGGCTGCCATTCCCCGTACAAGAAAGTGCCGGAAAGCCGGTACTTTTTTATATGCTGTCATTCATTCCGCACACCAAATCCGCACATCCCATCATCTCAGATCGCAGCGTATTGTTCAATATAGCTTCTGATCGGCACGCCGTTTTCAATGCCCGTGAGCATATCGTTTGCCGGATTGCTGTGCCGTCTTGCGCGGTCATAGAGCGGTGCCAGCAGAGATTCCTCCCCCATCCCCCGCTGTTTCAGACCGTCTGCGGCAAGATCCAGAATGCAGATCAGCTGATGCTCGATCAGTGCATCCTGTATGAAATACGGCTTTGTCCGCTTGGAGAGCAGCTTTTGCAGCTCTGCCGCATTGAAGCCGTGCGTATAGATCACAGTATCCTTTTCGAGCAGCTCTTTCAGCTCCGGCAGTCGCTCCTTCAGTCCGGTATGGAACGCAGCGACAGTCAGTGCCTCGGAGAACGGCTGACAGCAGGAGCTTCTGTATTCGATCGTGCCGCGGAAGGTCAGATCCTCAAATTTGAACGTGCGCAGATATTCCAGATCCCCGATTTCCGGCCTGAATACGATCCTCTGATAGCGTTCTCCGTCAAAGTATTCGCCCTCGACCGTTTCCAGTGAAAAATACTGATCGACCGGAACCGGCGTGAAATCAATATACTTTCCGTCACGCATCGTGCAGTAGATCGACTGTGTCCCGATATAGTCGATCAGCTCGCCGACCGTTGCGATCTCCTTCTCAAACATTCCGACATTGTGCGGATTATACCCCTGCATACTGCGCTCCCAGAGCATATTCCGAACACAGAGATAGTCCGGATAATCCGGCAGATAGGAATTGGCGAACAGCAGCGATTTATACGGCTCCAGCAGACCGAATACATTGATGACATCCGTCAGATCATCGAAGCCGACATCCAGCTGCACCTGCGATGCACTTGTGAACGTGCCGAAATCCGGACGCTGATGAAAACGCATCGTGACCTCATCCGTGTGCTGCGGATACGAATGCAGATAGTGATAAAGCATCCGGTAGCGTTCATTCTGGATCGGCTGATTGCGGTTAATATTGACATTCGGATTGATTCCCATGCCGGTGAGGATATATCCGCTTTTGCCGAGTATGCTGTTCAGGAAACGGACATACCGCTCAAAGCGTTCCTTGATTTCAAGGAGTCCTGCCGCCTTGCCGAATGACAATTCCAGATTGGAATAGCAGCAGTCAAACGAGAGAATATCCCCCGTTGCACTGTCCTTTGCGGAGGTAAAATTGCCGTCCGCGCCCCGGCCGGTGATCTGAAATCCGAAATGCGCCGCAAACGTTTCCGCTGCCGCAAGCGCAACCCGTTCGTCAACAGGCTCCTCTGAGAGATTAACAACGGGCATTTCGATTTCAACGCCGATACAGTCCGGTCTTTGCTTTTGCGTCGGTGCAATATATTTGTCATAGATTGCTTGTCTCAGTGCATTATCCATGATTATCACCTCAATATTCAGCTCTGTTTGTTTGCATACCGATTCGGTATGCTTTATTATAACATATTTATCCTATCGAGTCAATATGTTTTCATAAATTGAGTGCGATTTTTTTCGGAATACGGAGAATGATATATCCTGAACCGAACGGAAGCTCAGGCGGAACAGAAAATGAAATACAGATTACCCTGCGCTGTTTCACTGTCCCCGATGCGCAAATGAATGCGTCTATTATGCCGTCTGCACCGTTTTCGGTTTTGCCGACCGAACGCAGAGAACAGTGCAGCATCAGCTTGTCATCGTGCTTTACTCCGCAATTTTCAGAAATGCAATATATCGTTCTTTGAAATCATGAACCGTGAGCGATACCGCTGCCGCTGAGATGAGAGCTGCATACAAGGTCGGCTTCAAGGACGGGGTGGCTTTGATGAGAAAGGCTTTTCTTTTCGGGTGATTGACTTTTTCAATAGTGCTTGATATAATATTGGTATGAGACAGACATTTTGTTTGCTTGTGAATTTGTTGTTTAGGAGTGATTGGATGAAAAATGGAAAACGACCTGATCCTAACAAAGTGCACCCGATCAATGGGTACGATAAAGAAATCTATATCAAGCCTACAATCAACAACCCCAACATTATTGTGGGCGATTTTTCGTATATAGCTGATTCTGACTTTGAGAGTCATGTCACTCACCATTATGAGTGGAATGGCGATAAACTGATTATCGGCAAGTTCTGTCAGATAGCAGCAGGCGTTGAGTTTGTTATGAACGGCGCAAATCATCAGATGAACGCTGTGTCTACCTTTCCGTTCTACACATTGGAGGGCTGGGATATGGAGCCGCCTGCAATGGCTGATCTGCCCTTAAAGGGAGATACGGTCATCGGCAATGATGTGTGGATAGGTCAAAATGCCGTCATTCTCCCAGGCGTTCACATCGGTGACGGTGCGATCATTGGTGCGAACAGCGTTGTCGGAAGTGATGTTGAGCCTTACACCATTGTGGCGGGCAATCCTGCAAAGGTGCTGCGTAAGCGGTATGATGATGAACTTATCGGTTTGCTTCAGTCCTTTAAGTGGTGGGATAAAAGCATTGATGAAATAAATGCGTTGATACCCATTCTGACTTGCAGTGATCTGAATAGCGTTAGGGAGGAGCTGAAAGCAAGGCTATGATCATACTGATAACAGGAGCATCACACACAGGCAAAACGCTCCTTGCACAAAAGCTGCTCGAAAAATACCATTATCCGTATCTGTCGATAGACCACCTGAAAATGGGGCTTATCAGAAGCGGACAAACAGACCTGACACCTTATGATGACGATAAGCTGACAGATCATCTCTGGGCTATCATAAAAGAAATGATAAAAACTGCGATCGAGAATAAGCAAAACCTGATCGTAGAAGGCTGCTATATTCCGTTTAACTGGAAAGACAGCTTTGATGAGAAGTATTTATCTCAAATCAAATATTTATGCCTTTTGATGAGCGAATCGTACATTGATGACCATTTTTCCGACATTATAGGAAATGAAAATGTGATCGAAAAGAGATTGCCGGACGAGGACTTCACGATTCAGTTTGTGAAGCAGGAAAATGCGTATTATCTTCAAAAATGCTACCAATACGGGCTTGATTATGTTCTGATCGACACAGACTATTTGGAAAATGTCCGTAATGGAGTGGGGAGAATAATGAGATAAGCGTATACAGATAAGGCAGGGAAACTTTATTATGAATGACTGGTTTACTGTCGAGGAGATCGACATACAAACATTTGCTATCAGCGAATATCAGCATTGGGA
>DGSY01000055.1:7195-7321 GCA_002394125.1 Ruminococcus sp. UBA4350 | reverse complement strand
TTTCAAATTTATAATTGCTCATTTTTATTTACCTCATTTCATAATGTTTGGCGGCATGGCCGCGAGATTCAGATTTATTATCAGCGGGTGAAATGAGGGTTACATTCGTCCGAACCGGTAATTTGC
>DGSY01000055.1:6788-7136 GCA_002394125.1 Ruminococcus sp. UBA4350 | reverse complement strand
CGGTTCAGGCGCGGAAAGATCCTTGACATATCGGTTCTCCTTATAACTACAAATTCGCTAGGTTTACTGGGTTGATGCTATTATAGCACAAAGCGGGGCGCTTGTCAAGCATTACACTGAAATTCTATCAACTTTGTAGGAATTGACAAACAAAGCGGCCGCCGGCGGGATTTGTTTCACCGATTTCATCAAAGCGCCGATAAATATAGTGTCGAATGAGAACAGGGTATATATGCTTTTTTCTGCGTTGATTGATTGTTGAGATTTTCGGTTTTGGATTTCCAGTATGCATTGATCGTTCCGGTTTTCGTTTTATTGTCTCAGCAGGGTGCGAGGGGGAACCATAAG
>DGSY01000055.1:0-6671 GCA_002394125.1 Ruminococcus sp. UBA4350 | reverse complement strand
CCCTTCCTTATCTCTCCTCTCTCCAAGTTCCGTCAAATTCGCCTTGACCGTTTTTACAGGCTTCACTTGTACCCTGCGCTTTGCGAATTCGCCGTACACCGGCTATGCTCCCGGTGCGCTGATTATTGGTTTCAGTCACGGGGCAAAAGCTGCGAACAGCAGCGCCGGTAGAACCGGAGCCATGATCTAAAGTTCTCCGGGCACGAACGGAAGCAGAATAAAATGAAAGCCAGACCGTCAATTAGGCACGATCAGTGCCGTAACAGCGACAAAACTGGTATGCTCCGCGAACCGTCGCCGTAGGGAAACGGCTGTCGGCCCTGCCGACCGGCACTGCCGACCCGGCAGGATAATTGTGCAGGTTTTTCGGAGGATTGGTCATTGTAAAAAACGGAAAAATCAGTATAATAGAAACAGAAGCAGAGCAATACTGCCCTGCGCACATCTCCGGATCGCCGGACAATGACGATCCGATCACTTGATTTTTCAGCCAAATCTGAATCCGGAAAGGAAGCGGAACCAATTCCGCTGAGGGGGAAAACACAATGAAAATGCAGAAGTATGAAAAGATCGCAGCGTTCCTTTGCAGCGCTGCACTCGCCGTGAGCGCAGTTCAGGCAGCAGGCAGCTTCGGCTCTGCCGCCGCCGCAGATGCCGTATCATTTACAATCGCGGACGGCTGGTTTGAGACCGCCTATGCGGAATGGGCTCCGGTCAGCGGCGCCTCCGGCTACAATGTCTATGCCGACGGCAAGCAGGTTGACAGTATGCTCATCCGCCAGTACAACGGCTATTACCGCGTTGATGTTCCCGGTCTCAAGGCGGGAAGCCATACGCTCAAGGTCGTTCCGATGATCTCCGGCAAGGAGGACGCATCCAAGGCCAAAGAGCAGCAGATCACCGTCAAGGCAAATGACCGCTCCGGCTTCGGCTGGGTCGGCGGCTCGTCCTCCGGTGCATACAACGACGACGGTACACTGAAATCCGGCGCGGTCGTTCTCTATGTCACCGAGCAGACCAAGGATTCCGTTTCCATGGAAGTCACCACGGATTCCAAGGGCACAAAAACAAAAGTCACAGGCATTCAGAATATCCTCAATGCCTATCAGAAAGGCACGGAGACCCGTCCGCTCGATGTCCGCTGCATCGGCAATATCACCGATCCCGCAACGCTCGAAGGCGGCGACCTGCTCGTCAAGGGCAGCGGCTCCAGCAAGCGCCTCTCCTGCGGCATCACGATCGAGGGCATCGGCACGGATACCGTATTCAACGGCTTCGGCCTGCGCATTGCGAATACCTCCGGCATGGAAGTGCGCAATATCGGCTTCATGAACTGCAACAGCTCCGAGGGCGACGATGTCGGTCTCCAGCAGAACAACGACCATGTCTGGGTGCATCACTGCGACCTGTTCTACGGCGATGCAGGCTCCGACAAGGATCAGGTCAAGGGCGACGGCGCGCTCGATACCAAGACCTCCAGCTATATCACGCACAGCTACAATCATTTCTGGGATAACGGCAAGTGCAATCTTCAGGGCATGAAATCCGAATCCACCGATAACTATATCACATATCACCACAACTGGTACGACCATTCCGATTCGCGGCATCCGCGCATCCGCACCTGCTCCGTGCATATCTACAACAATTATTTCGACGGCAATGCGAAATACGGCGTCGGCGTGACGATGGGCGCATCTGCATTCGTGGAAAACAACTATTTCCGCAACTGCCCAAAGCCGATGATGAGCAGCAAGCAGGGCACCGATGCACAGGGCGAAGGCACATTCTCCGGCGAGGCCGGCGGCATCATCAAGGCATACAACAATATCATGGTCGATGCCCAGAGCTATATCACCTACAAGGACAATGCATCCAGCTTTGATGCCTATGAAGTCGCAGGCGCAAAGGAAAGCGTTCCGGCATCTGTCAAGACGCTCTCCGGCGGCACGACCTATAACAATTTCGATACCGGCAGCAAGATGTATACCTATCAAGCGGATGCACCGGCGGATGTTCCCGCAGTCGTGACCGCGAATGCCGGCAGGGTGCAGGGCGGCGATTTCAAGTGGCAGTTCGACAATTCCGTTGACGATGCAAGCTATGAGGTCAATGCTGCACTGAAATCCGCACTCGTGAACTACAAGACCAAGCTGCTCGCAGTCGGCAGCGGCGAATATATCGGCTCGGATGTCCCCGAAACGCCTGTCCAGACGACCGCAGCGCCCCAGAATCCGGCACAGAACACCACGACCGCTGTTGTCACCACAAAGCCGCCCGTCGTAACCGATACACCGTCCGTTCCGGCATCCGGCTATGTGCATAACTTCACCGAAAACGGTCTCAGCAGCGATTTCTACAGCATCTCCGGCAATCTCTCGACCTCCAAGGGTACGGCAAGCTATGCCGGTCTGACGCTGACGCAGTGCCTGAAAATGGAATCCGCGACCTCGGTCGGATTCACCGCTCCCGCAGACGGCACACTGACGCTCGTATTCGGCGAGGCGGCCGCGACCGCAAAGCTCGACGGCAGCAAGCTCACCGCTTCTGACGGCATCATCACCGCACAGGTCGGCGCAGGCGCACACACGATCGCAAAGGCGGATTCCTGCAATCTGTTCTATATGGCACTCAGCACCGGTTCCGCACCGCAGCCGGCGACCGAGACAACGCCTGTGACAACGACCGTGACCATGCCGGAAGCAGCGACCACAACATTCACGACAACAACGGCGATCTGGACGACATCTGCTCCCGCAGAGCAGCCGCAGGTCTCGCTGCGCGGCGATGCAGACTGCAGCGGTATCGTTGATGTCAGCGATGTCGTGCTGACCGCACGCTTTCTCGCAGAGGACGGCGAGGCAGTTCTCTCGTCGCAGGGCAAGGCCAATGCGGACATCGACGGCGTTCCGGGCATCAGCACCGACGATACTTCCATGATGCTCCGAATCATTGCAAAGCTGATCTGATACATTACAAATGCATACACAGGAGGGAAGATGCAAACGCATCTTCCCTCTTTTGCGTTTTGCGCTCTGAATCACAATATTATTCCATAACAGCAAGATATTCATATAAAAGAAAGGAATATTGCTTCAAAAGTGTCATAAAATGTGCGTTTTTATCATTGAATTTCGCAAACAAAAAGTGTATAATGAGAGAAAGCTGCGGGAAAGCAGCGGAAACAGAAAATCAGACAAAACAGAATCGGAGGTTTGAACATGAATCGTATCAGGGGGTTCGGAAGATTCGGTGCGGCAGCAGTCGCGGCATTGCTGCTCACCCAGACAGGAACAGCCGGCTTTCCGGCGGTACAGAAAGCGGCGGCGGCAAGCTTCTCCGGCGCACACGTCAGCAATGCCGGCAGCGCGGAGGGCGATGCGGTCATCCGCGGCAATGCGGCATCCGTCGGCTATGATGCAGACCGGAAATCGGATGTGCTGAATCTCAGCGGCAGCAGCTTCGGGAGCGGCTGGCTCCAGCTTCCGCAGGAGATCGTCAGCGGATGTAAAAACGGCTTCTCCTTCTCCATGCGCTTTAAGCTGGCATCGGATGCGGGAGACTATACGCGGCTCTATCAGTTCGCGACCGTGCCGCTCGGCACCGGCAATTCCGGCAGCTATAATTCACCGGATCTTTCGATGGATCTGAACCGGAATGCCAATTTCCGTGCGACCGTCTTTGCAGGCTCCGGCTCGACAACTGCAAATGATGACGCGCACCGCTCGATCTTCACGGTCAGTGCGGGACGCGATACCGACTGGCATCAGCTTACCGTGACCTACAGTCCGGACGGCGCCGTCTATTATCTCGACGGCAAGGCGCTCTCGGTCGAGGAAAGCGAATCCTCGCCGTATCTCGGAACGGTCTGCAAAAATCTGTTCGGCGAAAACCTGATCTCCGGCTATACCTACTGCGGCATCGGCCATTCGCTCTATTCCGACAGCGATCTGCGTGCAAAGGTCGATGATGTCGCGGTCTATGACAGAGTGCTGACTGCGGCGCAGGCGGCGGCTCTGCCGGATGATCCCGCATATCTCTATACATTTGAAGAGGATACCGTGACCATGCCCGATCCCTCGGCGGCAGGCGATCCGGAAAACGGAACCACGCCGAACGGCACGGCGGTCACGAGCAATCCCGCGCTGCAAACCGTCTCACCGGACGGCTCGCTCGTCATGAAGCTCTGGCGGGATGCCGGCGGCAGCTATTATTATTCCGTCGAGAAGAACGGCGATACCGTGATCTATCCCTCAAAGCTCGGTCTGGTGACGAATACCGCCGATCTTTCCTCCGGATTCGCTGCGGATGTGCCGGAGGCAGCAATCACCGAGCATGATTCGGAATACGATATGCCATACGGAAAGCATATGCATATCCGCGACCATTACCGCGAACTGGAACTGCCGCTCGCTAAGGGCAGCGATCTGCTGACGGTCTATGCGCGTGTGTATGATGACGGCATCGGCGTGCGCTATTCGCTCAATCACGGCGCGACCATCAAGGAGGAGCAAACACAGGTCATGTTCCCGAACGGCACCTTCTGGGGCAACTGGCCGAACAATACCTATGAATGGGATATGGTCGAGCTGCCCCGCGACCGCAGCAACGAAACATCCTCGACTTATTCCTGCCCGTATACCGGACAGATTGCGGAGCGCTACTGGGTGACGGTCTCCGAGGCAGGTGTCTTCAATGAGCAGACACCCTACTGCGCAGGCGCACTGCAATTTGTCGGCAATTACCACAGCCTGCGGTTCAAGGGCGGCAACAAGGTCAAGTCCATCTCGTTCAATGATGCATTCCATACGCCGTGGCGCGCAGTCGTGATCGGCGATACGCTCAGTCAGATGGCCGGGAGCGACCTGATCCTCAATCTGAATCCGCCCTCCGTGCTGGAGGATACCAGCTGGATCAAGCCGGGCAAGATGACATGGTCATGGTGGAGCAGCGGCGGTGATTCGCCGGTCGAATACCACACACAGAAGGATTATATCGACTTTGCCGCAGAAAACGGATGGGAATATGTCACCGTCGATTTCGGCTGGGCAATGTGGGATGACAGCGCCGCCAAGATCAAGGAGCTCTGCGACTACGGCGCAAAGAAAGGCGTCGGCATCTGGCTCTGGTACGGTGTCAACAATACCGGTCACTCCGGCTATAAGGACAGTCAGGGCAATCCGGCCTATCCGTACTATTCGCTGCTCGACGAGGCAACGATCGTCCGGGAATTCGAGCGCATCAGCGGTCTCGGCGTCAAGGGCGTCAAGGTTGACTACTACGAGAGCGATACGCAGGAGACCATGAAGCAGATGTATCTCTGCGCGACGATCGCCGCGAAAAACAAGCTGATGGTGCTGTTCCACGGCTGTACGCTTCCGCGCGGTGAGAGCCGCACCCTCCCGAATGTTGTCTCGTTTGAGGCAATCAACGGAACCGAATACTACAAATGGTTCACGAGCCCGTCGCTCGAAAACCGTGTTTCCTATGCATTTACAAGATGCGTTGTCGGCTCGGCAGACTTCACGCCGACCGGTGTGCCGGTGCTCAACAGCAAGGCGACCGCAGGCTTTGCCCTCGCCGATACTGTGACAATCGAATCCGGTCTCCAGCATTTCGCACATTCCGTTTATACCTACGAAGGCTCCTCTGCCCTGCCGTTCCTGAATGATGTTCCGGTCGTCTGGGATGATATGAAGGTGCTCGACGGCAGACCGATGCAGTTCAATGTGACGGCGCGCCGGAACGGCAACAACTGGTATATCGGCGCATCGACGATCGCCGCACGCAAGATCAGCATCAAGCTCTCCGACCTGATCGACGATGACGGCACCTACAATGCTTATATTTTCCATGACAATGCAAACGGCAGCGATCTCGAAGTCACTGTGAAAAACGGTCTGACAAAGGATGATGTCATTGAGCAGAGCCTGCTTGCAAACGGCGGCTGCGTCATGAAGATCACAAAGGGCTCCATGAAGCTCACGACCCCGTATTCCAATTATCTCAGCTATGAAGCGGAGCAGGCCAAGGTCGGCGGCGGTGCAAGGATCACCGACGGCAAGGACGGCAGATACAGCTCCAACGGCGCATATGTCGGCTACATCGGCGGAAGCGGCGGCGGAAGCGTTTCCTTTGAAAATGTGACCGCTCCGGCGGACGGCGAATATACGCTGCGCATCTATTATGTTTCCGGTGAGCACCGCAGTCTCAAGGTCGATGTCAACGGCGCATATGCCGCAAAGCTCGACGACTGCTATGCGAACAGGGGCGACTGGACCGGTATCCGTGCCGCGAATGTTCTGGTGAAGCTGAAAGCCGGCAGAAATACAGTGCGGCTCTATAACGATCAGGGCAACGGCCCGTCGATCGACCGCATCGCGCTGGCGCTCCCGCCTGACGATGTGCTGCTCGGCGACCTCAACGGCGACAAGTGCGTTGATGCGCGTGATCTGACCGCGCTGAAGCAGTATCTGATGAGGGGAACGGTCAGCGACAGCGTGAAGGCAGTCGGCGATTTCGATCAGGACGGAAAGCTGACAAATGCTGACGCAAAGAGCATGGCGCAATACCTCACAACACAGGGATAAACAGTAGGAGTGGCCGACCGGGGATTTTTCAGCACGCTTCCGGCGATGTCATCCACAGTTTTTGGTCGAGCTTTTTTCAAA
>DGSY01000171.1 GCA_002394125.1 Ruminococcus sp. UBA4350 | reverse complement strand
TTTTTGTCGTGAGACAAGGCAGAAAGCCGCCGCCTTGCTGACGCAAGGCAAGGATTTCTAACGCAGTATCACGGCAAAAAGACAAGCAGATATCTTCAAGAGATAGTTGGGACATCAATATAACCGAAAGGAGTGCATGAACCGTGGTATATCCGGAAATTCAGGCAACCGCCGAGAAAATCGCAGAGCTCGGCAAGCCGCAGATGATCTATCTCATCAGCCATAAGACCAATCATGTGACCGGTCAGCTGATCAGCTTTAAGCTGGCGCTGATCGTCAGCGACGATACGCCGAGCGTATCCGAGCTGGAATGCTATCTTTATGCAGCCGTAGACTGCGATTATCCCTATGATCTCGTGCTGTATAAGCAGAGCGAATGGGATGTGCTTTCGCAGGATCCGCGCACATTTGCGTGGTCGATCAGAGAGACGGGAGGTGTACTGTATGAGCAGGGGCTTTCGTGACGGAGACAGCAAGCGCTATTTCGACTGGCTGTATTATGCCGCGATTGATATGCGGGCGGCAAAGCTGCTGCTGGACGATCCGCGCTGCTACAATGTCGTCGCATTCCACAGTCAGCAGTGCATCGAAAAGGCGCTGAAAGGCTATCTGCTCTGGCGGAAGCACCGCCTTTATGACGGCCACAACCTGCCGTTCCTCTGCAAGCAGGCGATGGCGGAGGACGATCATTTCCGCCCGTATCTCCAGCTTTGCAGCGAGATCAACCACTACTATATTGAGTCGCGCTATCCCGCAGACTTCCTGCTTTCCATGGATGCGGAGGCCGCGGAGCGCGTAATCGTCGAGGCAAATGATCTGCTCGTCTTTACGAACAGTCTCGTGAAGTTCGATTTTTCAAGCTATCACGCGAAAAAAGCATAAGGCGGCGCATATGGAACGGGAATACAAATGGAAGCTGACAGCAGGATCCGTGCAGGCGCTTGCGGCCTATTTGCATGAATATCCCGCGCGGCTGGCGCAGGATACCGTGCATATGTCTGCGGTCTATTATGACACAGCGGCGGGCCATGTTCATGCGCAGGGCGGCGCACTGCGCATCCGCCGGGAGAATGACCGTTCGGTCTGCTGCCTGAAACGGACGGTCAAAAAGGAGGGCGCGCAGGCGCTCCGCGAGGAATATGAGACCGAGGCAGCGGATGTGCATGAGGGACTGCTGCGTCTGGCGGAATCCGGCGCACCGCGGGAGCTGTGCATCTTTCTCTCTGCGCAGCCGATGCAGGAGATCGCGCGGACGGAGTTCATCCGAAACTGGTATCTGATCGAAAACCGCGATGTTGCGCCCTTTACGGCGGAATTTGCGATCGACGTCGGGGCGCTCGGCATCAGCGGAAATATGGAGCCGTTTGAAGAACTGGAGCTGGAGCTGAAATCCGGCGATGCGGATGCATTTCAGGCATTCGCAAATGCACTGGAGCAGAGGTTTTTGCTGATTCCGCAGCCGGCCTCCAAGCTGGCGCGGGCGATTGCGGTGACGGGAAAGGGGAAGCAGAATGACTGATACACTGACCCTGCGGACACCCGCGAAGATCAATCTTTCGCTGGACATCACCGGCAGGCTGCCGAACGGCTATCACACGATGCGCAGCGTCTTTCAGACGGTCGGCATTTATGATACGCTGACATTCCGCCGCACGGCGGATAACGCGCCGCTGGTACTGCGCTGCAATGACCCGGCAATCCCCTGCGACGGGCGGAATCTGATCTGGAAAGCGGCCGCGGCATTGCTCGGTGAGAATCCCTGCGGACTGGAGATCGGCCTCGAAAAGCAGATTCCCTCGCAGGCGGGCATGGGCGGCGGCAGCTCGGACTGTGCTGCGGCGCTGCGCGGCATCCGTGAGCTGTTCGGGCTGTCCGTTTCCGATGATGAACTGCAACGGATCGCGGCATCGCTCGGCGCGGACTGTGCCTTTTTCCTCTATGGCGGAACCTGCTATGCGGAGGGCATCGGGGAGCAGCTCACGCCGCTGACGCCGCTGCCGGCATATCCGCTGGTGATCGCAAAGGGCGGCGCGGGCATCTCGACGCCGGAGGCATACCGCCGGCTGGATGCATATCCGGATGTACTGCTCTGTGCGACGGATGCTGTGCTTGCAAATCTCGAAAGCGAGGCGGATATGCTGTTTTCGGTCTGCGGAAATCATTTTGATGCGATCACCGATCTGCCGGAGACAGAGCAGATCCGAACGGTGATGCGCTCCTTCGGGCTGCATCCGGTTCTGTCGGGGAGCGGCGCGGCGGTTTTTGCCGGATGCAGCGATCCGGCAAAAGCGGATGCCTGTGCGGAAGCACTGCGGCAGGCAGGACTGCCGTTTGTCTGCCGGACGGAGACCTGCGCCGGCTGAGTTACGGACATAAAAAAGGAAGATACCCGTTCGGGCATCTTCCTTTTGTGTTTGTATGGATATGTAATTATTCAGCCGGCTCGTCATCATATGCCGCATCATCGTCGGCATAGTCATTGGCGAGATCCTCGTCGTCAAATGTGGATTCATCTGCATAATCGCCGTCGTCATAGACCTGCTCGTCTGCGTATTCTGCATCGTCATAGACCGGCTCGTCCGCATATTCCGCATCATCATACGCAGGCGCATCCGCGTAATCCTCCGCCGGTGCATCGTCATAAACAGGTGCGTCATCATAAACCGGCGCATCATCGTATGCCGGCTCATCCGCATAGCCGTCATTGCCGTAGCCTGCTGCAGCAGCAACAGGAGCCGGACGCTGCTTCTTTTTCTTTCTCCGCTTCTTTCTGCGGGCACCCTCGCAGCCGTCCCATGTCTTCTTGCGGAAGAGCTTATCGCAGATCGCGAGGGCGAGCAGTGCGTAGCCGACGCCGAAGAGCAGACCGCCCAGCACATCGGTCGGATAATGCACATAGAGGTACAGGCGGGAGAATGCAACGAGCGCTGCAAGCACGAGCGCCGGAATGCCCCACTTGCGCTTCCACATACAGATCGAGGTCGCCGCAGCAAAGGATGCCTGTGTGTGGCCGGAGGGGAATGCGAAATCGGTCGGTGCCTTGACGAGCAGCGAGATGATCGTTCTGGTCTCCGGAACAACGGTCGCGCCGTCACGGATATATGTACGCGCTGCGAGATCCTTGACGCCGATCATCGCGAGCGGATTGCCGTTTTCGAGCCAGAAGGGGCGCGGGCGTGCGATCAGGTTTTTGAGAATGAGGTTTCCGCCGATGACGCAGAAAATCAGCGCGAATGCGGAAACGTGTGCATATTTTCTGGTGCGCTTCGGAATAAAGAGCAGCAGCGTCAGTACGATCCAGAAGATACCGCCGTCGCCGAATTTGGTGATGAACGGCATGATCTTGTCCATGACATCGCCGCGCAGATGTGTCTGGATCCAATTCAGAAATTGAAATTCCCAATCCATAGATTCAACATCCTTTCGATGAACTGCATGATGCAGCAATGAATGACAATGTTCATCGGGGCATCGTTCTTATTATAGCACAATCACGCGGTTTTTGTCGAGTGCATCGTATATATTGTAACCGATTTGTCATAATTTCAGCAGGTCGATGACGGCGAGCAGAACGACACCGGGGATTCCGGCAACAGCGGAAACGGCTGCTGTCCAGACCGTCAGCGGCGGCACAAAGCCGAATGCAGCGCCGAAGAAATGGCAGATGAGGAGCGCGGCGATCCCGCTGAGCGTGCCGAGGAAAAAGGCGGCGGCTTTGGTGCGGCGGCGGAGATATTCGCGGAGCATCCAGAGCAAAGAGAGCGCGGCGGTCAGCAGGAGCAGACTGTGCGGCGTGAGCAGATCGGTCAGGTGCATGGGGAGCCTCCTTCAGTGACTTGAAAAATTTCCGTCAATCCTGTATAATATATGTATATCACATGGAAAGGAGACCGCCATGCGCCTGAATGAAAATATTATGAAGCTGGAGCAGAATTATCTGTTCGCGGAGATCGCAATGCGTGTCCGGCGGTTCCGGGAGGAGCATCCCGAAGCGGAGATCCTCTCACTCGGCATCAACGATGTCACGCGCCCGCTCGCGCCCGCCGTCAGTGCGGCAATGTCCGCTGCGGCAGCGGAAATGCGCGATGCTGCGCACTTTCACGGCTACGGCGATGTGCAGGGTGAAGCGTTTCTGCGGGAGGCGGTCTGCGGCTATTACCGTTCTTTCAAGGTCAGGATCGGGCCGGAGGATGTGTTCATCAGCGACGGCGCCAAGAGCGACCTTGCCAATCTTTGCGACCTGTTTGCACCGGACAGCACCGTGCTTCTGCCGAATCCGGTCTATCCGGTGTTCTATGATACGAGCGTCATGGCGGGGCGGCAGATCCTCTTTTCACGCGGCACAAAGGAAAACGGCTTTCTGCCGATGCCGGAGCCGGGGATCCATGCCGACCTGATCTATCTCTGCTCGCCGAACAATCCGACGGGCGCGGTTTATTCGCGTGCGCAGCTTCAGGCGTGGGTGGAGTATGCGCATTCGCATCATGCCTGTATCATCTACGACGCGGCCTATGAAGCATATATCCGGAACGCCGCATTGCCGCGCAGCATCTTCGAGATCGCAGGCGCGGAGACCTGCGCGATCGAGATCAACTCCTTCTCGAAAATGGCTGGCTTTACGGGCGTGCGGTGCAGCTGGGTGATTATCCCGCGGGCATTGAATGCAGAGGGACAGTCCCTGCACCGGCTCTGGATGCGGCGGCAGTCCACGAAATATAACGGTACATCCTATATTGTCCAGCGCGGCGCGGCGGCGGTCTTTTCACAGGAGGGACAGCGGCAGGTGCGGCGCGATGTGGAATACTATATGGAAAATGCGGATCTGATCCGGCGGGCATTGAAGCGGAGCGGCGTCTTTACGACGGGCGGCGAGCACGCGCCGTATGTCTGGATGGAATGCCCGTATCATCTGCGCTCATGGGAATGCTTTGAGCGGCTGCTTTCGGTATACGGGATCGTGTCCTCGCCGGGCGCGGGTTTCGGAAAGCAGGGCGAGGGCTGGCTGCGGTTTTCGTCATTCGGCAGCCGGGAGACGATCGGGCGGGCGGCGCATAAGCTGGCGGCGCTGGACTGGGATCAGCTTGCGCTCTGGCAGATTTCCGGCGGACGGCGGGGAGCCCCCACAGGCAATTCCTAAAGATTTCCGAAAGCGAAAGGAAGCAGAATAAGATTTCCCCAGACCGTAAAATAGGCGCGGCCAGCGCCGTAACAGCGACGAGACTGGTATGCTCCGCGAAACGGCGCCGGAGGGAAATGCCGGCGCGGGCTCCGCGCTACAGTGCGATATAGGCCAGCGCGAGCAGCAGGCGCGGATTCGCCTTTTCCTGCCAGAGTATCCAGAGAAGCGCGAGCAGCAATAATGTCTCCGCATCCATATGCTGCAAGCGTCCGGTCAGATCGCGGAGCATCTGCGGCATCGCGGGGGCGTTCGATTTTTCCTGCGGCGCAGGATCGGGCATCGGAAAGGGGAGCGGCAGCGGTGCAGGCTGCGGCCGCGATGTATTCCGCGGCGGGGGACTGCTGCGCATCCACCGCAGCGGAACGGAATTTGCCATACACAGCCTCCTTTCCGGCGAACGCTCAGCGGCTCAGAACGAGCCGAGCAGATCGTTGAGCATCCCGTTTTCGCGCAGAATACCGGCGGCCGCATAAAGCCGCAGCATCCTGACCGCCTGATCCGCACGCTTTGCCCGCGCAGCGGAAAGATGCGGCCTGAGCGCGAGAATGAGCTGCGCGGTATCATCATTCTGCACGGATGAAAGCGCCTGCCCGACGGCAAGCAACTTTGTGAAATCCGGCATCTGTGCATTGTCCTGCGAATTCTGCGGCGCATCCTGTCCCGGCGGCGCATCGGCATCCGGCTCACGGAGCATTGCAGCCAGCTCGGAGAGATTGCGCATACTCTCCGGATCGGAGAGCAGGGATTGGAGCTTTTGCGTGAGATCGTCCATGCAGCCTGCCTCCTTTCCGGTTATGCGGGATCAGCCGCCCCTTGAGAGCTTTTCGTAGAGCGCCTTTGCCTGCTTGCTGCTCATGACCTGATTGAGCTTTTGCGGATTTGCGAGTACCTGCCGGAATTTTGCGGCATCCTGCTGACTGAGTCCGGCGATTGCCTGATCGAATTTTCCGGCTTCCAGCTCCTGCCGGAGCGTGTCTGCGGGGATGCCGAGCTTGCTGCTGACGACTTGCAGCATCTGGCGGAGCTGTGCGGAGTCTTTCGGTTTTTCCATAGGTATGATCTCCTTTCATATGAGCGGGCGGGCGGGCGGGGAGCCCCCGCTGGCAATTTCTAAAGTACTCCGGAAACGAACGGAAGCAGAATGAGATACCCACAGACCTGACAAAAGCCGCGAACAGCGGCGTACATCAAGTGAAGCGGGAGCAATGGGCATAACCGTGCCTTTAGCATAACGGCTGTCGGCCCTGCCGACCTTGACGGTGTTTTTATTCTATGCTATAATAAGACAAAACAGAACCGGGGAGGAACAGCCATGCAAATCGTCGTGATCTCGGATACGCACGGGCGTTATGATATGCTGAAAAAAGCGCTGGAAATGCACGCAGATGCGGCACTTGCCATACACTGCGGCGACGGGCAGTTCGATACAGAACGCTGGCTTGCAGAGCATCCGGAATGGGCAGACCGCCTGATCCGTGTGCGAGGCAACTGCGACTTTGACCGCAGTATTCCGCTTCAGGAAACCGTCGCGCTGCCGTTCGGACACCGTGCGCTCGTGCTGCACGGGCATACGCTGATGCATGGTGATTTCCAGCAGAATCTGATCGACCGCGCAAAGGATGAAAATGCGGATTTGGTTCTGTTCGGGCATCTTCATGCGCGGATCGACCGGACAGTGCAGGGCGTGCATCTGTTCAATCCGGGCAGTGCCGCGCAGCCGCGTGACCAGTTCCCGCCGGGCTACGGACTGATTGATATTATGGAATCCGGTATTCTGACCTCACACGGCAATCTGTTCCGCTCTCCCTTTGATGATATGCCGTAAGCGGGAAAAATGTTCCGCCGTGAAAGGGGAAAATCACAATGAACATTGTAAAGGTCGATGTATTGCGGATCACAGATACCGGTCAGCCGGGATTTGCGGAATTTACGCTGACGGACTGCCGCGGCGTGCAGCATCATTTTATTGACAAGCTCCCTGTCGTATGCGGCAGCTATGATGCTGTTCCGCCGTGTGCGGGTGAGATCGGATGCCGCATTGTGGGGGAGACTGCGGATACATTTATGATCGACACAGAAGAACCGTGGGACATTGCATCACTGGACGGCACATATCAGTTTGAAGTATATAAAAATCAGGTGACTGAAAGATAAGAGGGGAGCGAATATGCACCGGAAATTAAGGCTGCGATTTTTTATTATCAGCTGGATTCTGCTCGTGCTGTTTCTTGCGGCGCTGAGTGCGGGCATCAGCATCTTTCTGTATCAGTCGGCCGCGGATAAGACGGCGGCGGCACTGCACAGTGCGGCGGAATCGCGCACGCTCGACGATGATACACGCGGCATGATCGCATTCCGCCTGAATGAACACGGCGAGATCAGCGAGACAGAGCAGTCGCATCTGAATCTCAGTGAAGAAACGCTGGAAAAGCTCGCCGCCGGCATTGAAATGAAGGGCGAGCAAAATGAGGGAACGCTGGAGCTGGACGGTATGGAATACCGCTATCTCTCGGTATTGCGGGGCGGCGGCGCATGGGCGGTCATCGCGGAGTGCTCACAGGAGACAAGCCTGAAAAAGACACTCCTGCGCAATTCTGTTATATTCATCCTCATCGGCGCGCTGCTGCTGATACCGGCCTGCCTGCTGCTGACGAAATGGGTGAGCCGCCCGATCGAAACGGCATGGGAGAAGCAGAATGATTTTGTCTCGGATGCGACACATGAGCTGAAAACGCCGCTGACGGTCATTGCCGCGAATACGGAAGCGGTGATGTCGAATCCGGATGCGACGATCGGCAGTCAGGAGAAGTGGCTCGGCAGCATTCAGGGCGAGACAAAGCGCATGGCGGGGCTGGTCGGCGACCTGCTGTTCCTTGCGAAGATCGACGCAAACGAGATCCACCCGGATGCGGAGGATCTGGAGATCTCCGATCTGCTGGAGGAGATGTGCATGGAGCGCGAGAGCGATATATTTGAGGCGGGGATTCAGTTTGACTACGAGCTGACGCCGGATCTGCATTACCGCGGCGACCGCAGGCTGATTCTGAAAATGACGGACGCGCTCTTTGACAATGCGGTGAAGTACACGCCGGAGGGCGGGAATATCCGGATGATCGTCAACCGCGACCGGAAATTGCAGTTGCGCATCGTGCTGACGAATTCCGGCCAGCCGATCCCGCAGGACGATCTGGAAAAGATTTTTGAGCGGTTTTACCGTGTGGACCCGTCACGGGCGCGGGAAACCGGCGGCTACGGACTGGGGCTCTGCGTTGCTAAGAGCATTGCGGAGCTGCACGGCGGGAGCATCACGGCGCGCAGCGAGAACGGAATCAACGTATTTACGGTGATTTTAGGGGAGATTCCGGAGCAGGCGGCGGAGGGGTGAAAGCGGCAGGAAACAGCATTGGCAATCTGCATAAAACTCTGCGGAAATTTCTTCCTGACTTTTACACGCGAAAGTCTTGACATTTTGCGGGAAATATGCTAAAATAAACAAGTCGCCGAGAGAGAGCGACGAAACAGAACGAAAAAGTTCCGAAAGGGGCTTGACAAAAATTCGATTCTGTGATATAATGTACGAGTTGCCCCTCAAGAGGATGCAGCGGAAAAGTACAACTCGGCACCTTGAAAATTGAACAAT
>DGSY01000029.1 GCA_002394125.1 Ruminococcus sp. UBA4350 | reverse complement strand
ACGTTTTTAAACGGCACCTCCGTCAGATCTATTCTTGCATTTTCGCCCTCAAAATAATCTGCGTAGTACTCGTAGAAAAGCTTTGTGGCAAGCTCGTAATATTTCCGCTTGTCGGGGTCGCCGTCATACATAAAGAACTCGCTCATTCGATAGTAGCTCATATACATAGCCATTTTCGTATTGCTCTGCCGCCTACCCGTCATGTGAACAAGCACAAAGCTGTCATCGTGGACACGTTCCAGCTCTGCTCTGTCCTTGCTCACCATTGCGGCATACATCTCTTTGTAGAGCTGTATGATCTGTTCTTTGTCGGTCATACGCTTTTCTTCGCCCACGCAGCGACCTTGCTCTCGGATTCGGCTGCCTCTGCGCCGTGAACCGAAAGCCCTGCCTTGACCGTCGCGCCCTTGCAGAGATTTTTCAGATCGCGCTCGCTGCCGCCCAGTCCGCTGCCCTCGTTTGTGCAGAACGGGATGATGGTCTTGCCTGTGAGGTCGTATTTTTCAAGCAGCGTGAACATACACATCGGCATCGTGCCCCACCAGTTCGGATAGCCGACAAAGATCGTGTCGTAGTCCCCGAAATTCTCAGGATAAGCCTTGATCTCAGGGCGTGCCTTTGCGCGCAGCTCCTGCTTTGCCTCCTCGATACAGGTCATATAGCTTTCGGAATAGGGCTTGACGGTATCAATCTCAAAGAGATCACCGCCGACAGCTTTCTGAATGAATTCCGCAACGCGCTCGGTGTTGCCCTTGGAAATCGTTTTGAGGCCGCCGTTCCAGTAGTTTTCGCCCTTGCGGGAATAATAAACGATCAGAATATTCGCCATAGTGATTACCTCCGTGATTGATTTGATGATTCTATTGTATCACAGATTTCCGGATAAATCAATCTGTATTTCAGCGAATTATGATAAGTTTTTCTTATGTACTGGATGAAACAGGGCGTTCACCCTTTCATACGGTATGTGATTGCTCCTCCTGTGTTCAAAATTCTGAACATTCTCTGTGATATAATCAGAATGTAAGAAAAAAACGGACAATTCTTTACGGAGGGATTCAAAATGATCGAGCAGGCAAAGATTTTTCAGAACACCGATGAGATCAACGCGTATCTGCTGAAGGATACAACCCCGTTTGCATACTGCAAATCTGTCGTGACGGACATGATCTCGGAGATCACGGCGTTTCTCAGCGGCAATGAAGATGAAGACGGATTCGACCCTGTTGACTTTTTCTGGAAGAGACAGTGTGATATCTATCTGAAAAATCATACCGTCATTCAGTGGACACTGGAAACGCCGATGGCAGCAATCATTCTCCCGGACCCTGATGATATTGAATACATTATGATTTACGGTATTCCGAAGAAAATGACACTGAAGGAAGCAAAAAAGCTTGGGCTGAGCAAGGAGCAGGCCGAGTGCGAAGTCCGCGATGGCCGCTGTGATCTCGGCCGCTTAATGGACGAGTGGGCGGAGTGCAGACTGGACAGCATTCACGGCGCGTTTCTGGATGAGGACGAATACGGGAAAACAGTCACGAACAATCGCTTTCACCGCAGCAGATACCGTCTGGTTGAGCGCTGGTGGCCGGAGTGGCAGGTTCAGCTTGGCATTACAGATCAGGGATTTCACGGAACTTATTTTGCAGATGTGATGGACGGCTATATCGGCGCGCTGATCGCGGAGCAGGTGCTTCTGAGCAATCAGCCGGAAGACTGTTCTCTGCAATACGGCAATCGCAATTATCAGTCTTTGGCCGCATTTGCGCCGGTTCCGATTGAAAGTATCCATAATCTTTATGAGCAGTCATTTATGAATGACGCACATTCGTATTGCAATAGCCTAGATCACAGACTGGAGCTTTCCGCAAAAGGCAGCTCAATCTCCAGCGATGACAGAAGACGTACCGTCATGTATGCAAAATTTGTTTATCTGTATGTTCATTCGCTTCTGCGCACAGCCCCCGCCGAAAATTTCAGTATCATTGAGCCGGTTTTTGCGAAGTACTTATCCGAAAATGTCAGCAGATGGAAGCTTGATGAATCTCTTGAAACACTGCGAAAAGTATGTCATGCGAATTATTATAGAAAGCCGCGTTTCCGCAATGTAAAGACACCGGCACAGAGTTTTCAGGCGGCGGTCTGGGCTGTTGTCAATTCCGATTCTTATCTGAGCGCACTGAAAAATATCCTTGAATTTGTGAGATATCAGCACAGCGCGAAGCTGGCTGTCATCCTGACCGGCATCTTTGCAGGCATCTATTATCAGCATTACCGGATTCCGAAGGAATACCTGACTAACAACCGATACTACGGCAAATTCTCCGCTTCGATCATTCCGCTTGACCACGAAGTCTATGATACATATGAGAGCTTTTCACAGGATGAGAAGGACTGCTTTCTGTAATGACACACAGTCCGCCGCCGGATATGAACCGCATCATTCTACAGAGCAAAAAAGGAGCCCGGCAGGGCTCCTTTCAGCTTATCACATTCAGTGATACAGTATGATAATACCGGCTCTCATTCAATACTGTCTGTTTGCATCAATGCACGCTTCATCAGCGTCAGGTCGCGTGCATCCAGCTGCTTGTCTGTATTCATATCTCCGGTTGCCCAGTCTGATAGGGTAGTATCCGGAATCCCCGAAAGCCATTTCTGCATCAGTTCTGCATCCGCATGATTGAAAGCGCCGTCAAGATTCACATCGCCGCGGAGAATCTCCGGCTCGGTAACAGTTGTTGTTGTTGTTGTTGTCACGGATGAAGTTGTTTCGGTCACGGCAGTTGTAATGACCGTTGTTTCGGCGGGGATCGCTTCGCCGTCCTGCGGAATCTCCTGCGGCATTCTGCCGGCATAGCGCAGAACCGTTTCCTTTGCGGCCTCCGGTGTCTGCGTCTGATACGCATAGAGGTCGCTGTCAAACTGATCGTAGCCTGCGCCGCCTTCAATGAGATTCGGGATCACCGGCTGCGCATTGCGCTCTGCGACGATTGCATAGGCAAGCTCGCCGCCCATATCGCAGTTCACAAACTGATCCTGATAGGATTTGATCGTGCCGGAATAGGCGTCCTTGCCCATGTTGATCGCATAGAGCGGATTCTTCGCGCCCTCAAAATAATTCGCTTCCGAGAAGATTTTAGAATTATAGGAGGCGCAGATGCCGTATTCGGAATTCGACAGGAAATAATTGTTGTAGGAGTGAATATGCGCATTGCGCGCCCGCGGATTGCGGGATTCGGTGTTGTTGAAAAAGTTATGGTGATAGGTGATCCAGTCCTGCTCCTGATCAATGCGTCCGCCGACCAGCGAGGTCTTGTGGCAGTTCACAAACTGATTGTAGGAGACCGTGATATGATGCGCCCATTTCATATCCAGTGAGCCGTCACCGTCGGCCTTGTCCGCATCGACATGGCCGTTTCCTGCAAATGCATTGTAGCCCTTTTCGATCGTGTTGTTGTGGATCCAGATATGCTCCGTGCGGATCTGCTCGTTTCCGGTCATCGCAATGCCGTCATCGGGATAATGTCCGAGCCGGAGATTGCGGAATTCGCAGGAGGTGCAGCGCTTCATCTCAATGCCCCAGTCGATCAGGTTCGTGTCCGGCCCGATGCCCTCGACCGTGACCTCCGAGCTGTTTTGCAGATAGAGCATATTCGAGCCGTCATTGTGCGTGCCGTCATTTGCGACCGTACCGGCAGGGACATCAATGCTGCCGATGAACCGGAACAGCACCTTCTTCGGCTTCGCGCTGAAAAAGATATTGTAGAGACCGGTTTTGCCGTTGTATGTGACGGTGTCCTTATTCTCGTTTGTCACATAGATCACGGTGACATCCGGCTTCAGTGTGCCGTCATCCATGTATGCGCCGATGTCGCTGAAACCGTCATGCGCATAGCCCGTGCGGTCATATGCCATCGTCTGGACGGTACAGTCCGCGCTGCCGGATGTGCCCTCGATATGCAGCGTATACTGCGCATTGCCCCTGAGACCGGGAATATCAATTCTTGTGCCGCGGATCAGCTCGGCATCCGCCTGCTGAAATGTGCTGCTGCCCGCTTCTGCATAGCTGACCGTCACATTTCCGCCGATCGCATTTGCATCCCATTCGGCATAGG
>DGSY01000091.1 GCA_002394125.1 Ruminococcus sp. UBA4350 | reverse complement strand
CAGCGCCGTAACAGCGACGAGACTGGTATACTCCGCGAAACGGTGCCGTAGGGAAACGGCACCGGGCACTGCCCGGCGGCACTGCCGGCCGGTTTGCTGAAGAAATGCAAACAAAAAAGGGCAAACGCAAAGGTTCGCCCTGTCTTTATTATACTGCGTCCTGCTGCGTTCCTGTTTCCTTCTGGACAACCGTCACCTTTTCGATGCAGGCACCGAGCGCACGGAGCTTTCCCGCCATATCGGAATAGCCGCGCTCAATGTGGAAAATATCTTCGATCGTTGTGACACCGCTCGCAGCGAGTCCCGCGATCATCAGTGCAGCACCGGCGCGGAGATCGCAGGCCTTGACCGGTGCGCCGGTCAGCTTGCCGGTTCCCTCGATCACGGCGACCTTGCCGTCAACCTGAATATCTGCACCCATTCTGCGCAGCTCATCCACATACTGGAAGCGCTGTTCGGAAACGCCCTCCTTAATCATGCTCGTGCCCTCGGCCAGACAGAGCAGCGCGGAAATCTGCGGCTGCATATCGGTCGGGAAGCCCGGATGCGGGCGCGTCTTGATGCTGGTCTTGACGAGCGGGCCGTCTACCGAGACGCGCACCGCATCGTCAAACTGCTCGATCTTCACACCGATCTTCTCCATCACGCTGATGATGGATTCCAGATGCTTCGGGATCACATTTTTGACGAGGACATTGCCGCCCGTTGCTGCTGCGGCGACCATATAGGTTCCGGCTTCGATCTGATCCGGAATGACGGCATAGCTTGTACCGCGAAGATACTTGACGCCGCGGATCTTGATCGTATCCGTACCGGCACCCATGATCTCTGCGCCCATCGAATTGAGGAAGCTCGCGAGATCCACGATATGCGGCTCCTTCGCGGCGTTCTCAATGACCGTCATGCCCTCCGCCTTGACTGCGGCGAGGATCGCGTTCATCGTTGCGCCGACGGTCACGCAGTCAAAGAAGATCTGTGCGCCGTGCAGACCGTTCGCCGTGGTGATATCGACCATACCGCGGTCAACCTTGGTATCTGCGCCCAGCTTTTTGAAGGCCTTGAGATGCTGGTCGATCGGGCGGTCTCCGAGCGGGCATCCGCCCGGCATGGAAACGCGGCAGTGCTTGAATCTGCCGAGGAGTGCGCCCATGAAATAATAGGAAGCACGCATTTTTCTTGCGCTCTCATACGGAACGCAGGAGCTGTTAACGCCGCGTGCGTCGATTTCGTAGGTATGCGGGCCGAGGTAGGTCACCTTTGCGCCCAGTTCCCGCAGGATCCGGATGCTGATGTCTACATCGCTGATGTCCGGCACATTTTCAATGATGCACGGCTCGTCCGCTAAAATAGCTGCCGGCAGGATCGCGACAACGGCATTTTTCGCGCCGCTGATCTCGACTTCTCCGTTGAGGACTCTGCCGCCCTTGATCACAAATTTCTTTTGAGTGTTCACGGTGTGCTCTCCTTGTTCCTCACATTGTATTTTTACCAATTCCGGCAGCGCTGCGGTTTCTGTGTTTGACGCTGCTTCCTTTGACGTTTCCAAAAGACTCCATCATCCTTCGCTGTTTATTTCGGCACCGACCGAGATCTCGTTACCGGCTGGATCCAGCCAGTGCGGCGGCGTCCCGTCATATTCGGTGACGACCGCTTTTTCGATGGAGACAGCCGATTTGGGTTTGTCACTGCTGTCTACGGCAACCTTCTGCACAGCGAGACAATGCTCCAGACCGTCAAAGACCTGTCCGAAAATCTCATAGCCGCCGTCAAGGGACGGCTGTCCGCCGGTTTGCAGATACATGGACTGCACCGACGGCGAGAAGGTCATACCCAGCTGATCGCGCAGCTGCGTGAAATAATCTGAGGTAAGCTCCTGCCCTGTGACGATATAGAACTGAGACTGGTTCATCTTGTCCTGACCGACCGCATAGGCGACCGCGCCGGTCACATGGCAGAGGTGATTGGAGATCGTCTGTGCAAAGCCGGATTCGCTGCCCCATGCGTCGCGACCGCCGGTACCGTTGCCCTTCGGGTCGCCGCCCTGGATCATGAAGCCGTCGATCACGCGGTGAAAGATCAGCTCATCATAGAATCCGCTCTTTACAAGCTCCTTGAAATTTTCCGTGCCCTTTGCTGTTTCCTCCGGGAAGAGCTTGATTTTGACATCGCCGTAGTCCTTGATCGTGAGAACGACGATCTCCTCGCCCTTTTCCGGCAGCGTGAAATTCCGCACACTGTCAGCGGTGACAGTCTGCTGCGCCGTATCGGCGGCTTCGAGCGAGACCTGCTTCTGCTCGCAGGCGCTCAATGTGAGAAGACTCACCGCGCCGCAGAGCAATGCGGCCGCTGTGTTCCTGAAAAGCTGTGTTCGCATCAGGTTTCTCCTTGATCTGCGGAAGCGGCCGGAAAGGCAATTCATACTCCCGCACATTAGTAGAATCATTATACCATACTTTTCATTGTTTGTAAAGCGATATTTTACGATTCTGTCATCTTTTTCCAAGAAAATCTTCATTTCCGATTACGGATTTATAAGCTTTTTGAGAATTTTACAAAATGTATAGTCCGTATTCGGCGAATTGCATAAAAAGTGAATCATTTGAACGATTTACGGTACTTTTGTGATCTCAATGCTTTCGATCTGAATATCTTCCTTCGGGCGGCGGTTCTCGCCCTCGCCGGTCAGCTCCGTGCCGGTGACTGCATCCAGAATGTCAAAGCCCTCGTAAAGCTGGCCGAAAACGGTGATCTGCTGCGAATAATTCGGGATGCCGCCCTTTTCAATGAACGCCTCGCCGACCTTCAGCATCGCGTCATTGTCGCCGGAGCGGAGTCCCTCGCAGATCTCGTCCGTCATCTCGATCGAATTGCAGACGAGAAAACGGCTGCCGGTATAATAAGTGCGAGTCTTGGTGATCGTTTTCCAGAAGCCGCCCTCCGCCGAGGTCGTCAGCGCGCAGAGTGCGCCGCGCAGCGGCCAGAGCTTTGCGGAAAGCTCCTGCGGGATATGCTCCTGCGCTTCGCCGCTGCCCTCGGCCGGAACTTTGTCCTCCGGCGTTTTGGCACCGGCGGAAAAGAAGACATCCGGCTCGACGCGGAATACATATGTACCGTCATAATAGCCCTGCTCCGCAAGCTTTGTGAAGTTTGCGACGGTCTGCGGACACTGCTCCGGATAGAGGATATAGGTCATATCGCCGGCGGTCGTGTGCATGACTGCGAGCGGATCGCCGGATCTCGGTTCATCGAGCTGAATCAGCGCAATATCGTCATATTCCAGCACAGCGGTATATCCGCTTGTCATATTCGACCAGACTGCCAGACCGAAGGAGCTGATGAGCGTGACAGTGAACACGATGGTCAGACCCTTTGCGAGGCCGGATTTCTGCGGTTTGATTCTCATAGGATTTGTGCTCCTTAAATATCCGGCGCTCCGTGGTGCGGAATGCATTCGGCGGAGCGCCTTTTTTCTTATTCTTTATTATACCCGTTTTCCGCCCCCCTGTCAAGTCGCCGGTCGGCAGGGCCGACAGCCGTTATCCTTCGGCGCCGTTTCGCGGAGCATATCAGAGTTGTCGCTGTTACGGCACTGATCGTGCCTGTTTTATGGTCTGGGGAAATCTCATTCTGCTTCCGTTCGTATCCGGAGAACTTTAGGATTTGCCAGCGGGGGCTCCCCGCCGATCTGGGGTAATCTCATTCTGCTTTCATTCGCTCTTGGAGAACTTTAGGAATAGGCTGCGGCACTGCCGCCGGCGCTGCCGGTTTATCCGTCAGGAGCGGAGTGTCCGCGCAGCCGATCCCCGAAGAGAACCGGATGACTGCACTGCCGACCGTGGAATCAGGCCGAAGCTGATCTCCAGCGCTGCATCGACCTCCCGCAGCACCGCCGCCGGCACCTCTCCCATACATTCCTTCAGCCGCTGCTTGTCGATCGTCCGGATCTGCTCCAGCAGGATCACGCTGTCCTTTGTCAGGCCGCAGCCCGCCGCAGGCAGCGAGATATGCGTCGGCAGCTTTGCCTTGTCGCGTCTGCTGGTGATCGCCGCCGCGATCACGGTCGGACTGTACCGGTTCCCGACATCATTCTGCACGATCAGCACCGGCCGGATGCCGCCCTGTTCCGATCCGACCACAGGACTGAGATCCGCATAATATATCTCTCCGCGTTTCACTGTCATCATATGCATTCTTCCTTTCATTTGCATTCTGCCGATGTAACGAATGCTGTTTGATGCGTTCCGCTTTCCGGAACAACCATAGTTTGTCCTGTTCCGGCGCAGATAATCATTTCTGCTGATATATTATATGTCAGTTTTTGTCAGACCGTGCGGCGGGAATGCACAAAAAAACCCCGGCCGCATCACACAGCCGGGGACATCATTTTTCTTTTTTTCAGGATCAGCTGTCCGCAGGCGTCTCCTCCACAGGAGCCGGAGCGGGCTTCCACGCCTCTGTGCAGTAGGTATCGAGATCAGCCGCAGTCACGCTGCTTAAACGCTCCAGAGAAACGCCTGCGCACTGTGCGCCTCTGACAGACGGCTGAAGCGGATAGCCGCCGATATAAGGCGTATTAGCCGAGCTCGCGCAGAGAACGCCCTGCACAGAATAATCCTTCACCTTCACGCACCATGTCGTCGTAAGATAGTCCGTATAGATGCGGCTGATACGGGCGCCGATCGAGCTCGCAGGTGCCGAATCAAAATTCGTGCCGAGTATATCATCATCCAGTGATGCAGCAACGCTTCCGCTGCCGAACTGATCCTTATTGATATTGCCGTTCACAACATACAGGAGCAAATCGCCGCTCTTTGCAGCGCCGTAAATCGCAGACTCCTTCATGCCGCGCTCACGGAATTCATATTCCTGCATGATCGTCTGCATGGAATTGAACAGAACCTTCGCCTGGCTGTTCGCGGTATGCAGACGGCTTCGCGTCAGGTAGTTCCGGACGGTCGGCACCAGCACAGCGACCAAAATAGAAATGATCGCAATAACGACCATCATCTCGAGCAATGTAAAACCGGAAACACGCTGCTTCCGATCCTTCTTCAGCATTTTCATCGTGGGTTCCCCCTTTGTTCTTTGGATCCGCGTACTATATAATATTATAAATGGTATGATCCATACCACCGTCACAGTACAGCACAGCCTGCGGCAGAATGCACAGAATACTCCCGCAGTGCGTTCGATATCATTATTAGTATAGCATATCTTTATCAAAATGTCAATAGAAAATGAACAATTTATGAAGAACGGAATGTCCAAATCCGTCGAAGTACAGTTGTGCAGACTGCCGAAAACCTCACAGTCTGCGGGTATCGAACAGCAGGATATCCTCCGCAGGTATGACGGCTTCGAGCATGGCATGATAGATCGAGACCGGACATTCCGGCAGCGGCTTTCTGTCGGATTCGACTCTGCCGGATCCCGCGACCCTTTCGGCTGCAGGGATCGTCAGGCTGTAAAGATGCAGCTCGTCGGTTTCCTGCCGCAGCATCCGGACATTGAAAGTCTCTGTAAAACAGCGGATGATCTGCACCGGCGAGGCAGGCAGTCCGGCATCCTGCGAGGGTTCCCACACAGGCTCCGGCAGTGTCTTTTTATCGGATGCCGTTCCCTCGCTGAAGCACATCGTGATCCGGATCTGTCCGTTCTCCTCTTTCACAGTGAAGCGGAGCGCGTTATATGCCGGTGACTGCGCAAGGGATTCCGTCAGAAGGCAGAGCAGCACAAAACTCAGACGCTGCGGCGGGATCGCGGCGCAGAGCGTTTCCGGTATATCATCAGTTGTCATCTCCGCATAGCCTGAGGTCAGCAGTTCCGTCTCGGCGCAGAATTCGCGGAGCGCCGGCGCAAGTGCAAATGTATTCCGGCTGCGGAGAAAGCCCTCCGACTCCGTCTGATACCAGAGAAGCTCCTGACTGCACCGGATCTGCCGGAGCAGATACATTCTGTAGCTGTGCAGGGAGACATACAGTTCCCGCGCCACGGGGTCTTCAGGCAGCCCGGAGGCATCCGGCGTCTGATTCAGCAGGTCGGCTGCACGCATCAGCTCTGCTGCGACAAGGCTGTCCGCTGCATCCCGCGCATTCAGCTGCCGCTGCAATGCTTCTGCAAGATCAACTTTACGCATAGCTTTGCCTCCTTCGGTCTCTGTGACTGCATGATCGTTCTGTTCTATCTATTATACACGAAATATCCGTGGATTTCGAGTGATTTGCCAATATTTGTAAAAGTATACAATAACATCACCGTATCATTGTTGAATCTGAATAAAAACGACTGCTTTTATTGTTTTTCAGTGATTTTTTTGTCAAAGTGCTTGCATTTTCCGGCAAAATGGTGTAAAATAGAAGTATCAAAATTTAGGAGGTAATTCCAATGTCTGTTAAAGTTGCAATCAATGGTTTCGGACGTATCGGCCGTCTGGCATTCCGCCAGATGTTCGGTGCAAAGGGCTACGAGGTCGTCGCGATCAACGATCTGACCAAGCCGTCCATGCTCGCACACCTGCTGAAGTATGACACTGCTCAGAAGGGCTACTGCGGCATCATCGGCGAGAACCTTCACACTGTTTCCGCTGACGACGAGGCCGGCACAATCACTGTTGACGGCAAGACCCTGAAGATCTACGCAAAGGCAAATGCTGCTGAGCTGCCGTGGGGCGAGATCGGTGTTGACGTTGTTCTCGAGTGCACCGGTTTCTACTGCTCCAAGGAGAAGTCCCAGGCTCACATCGACGCAGGCGCAAAGAAGGTCGTTATCTCTGCTCCGGCAGGCAACGATCTCCCGACCATCGTCTTCTCCGTCAATGAGGGCACTCTGACCAAGGATGACAAGATCATCTCCGCAGCATCCTGCACCACCAACTGCCTCGCTCCGATGGCAAAGGCTCTGAATGACTACGCTCCGATCCAGTCCGGTATCATGAGCACCATTCACGCTTACACCGGCGACCAGATGA
>DGSY01000030.1 GCA_002394125.1 Ruminococcus sp. UBA4350 | reverse complement strand
GGCTTAGTGTCAACACGCCCTAGATTTCAGAATCTCGCGCACGCTGCTTTTCCGCAGCATCAAATGCGGCATCCAGAGTGAGATCAGCAGATAGATCCCGATCACAGCGGCACAGCTCAGGAACTGCCAGCCGCCGGGCTTCACATAGAACAGCGCCCGCAATGTTGTATGCTGTAGGACTGCGCCGCAGATCAGCGCGGCCGCTGCCGCTGCTCCCGCCGTCATCAGCGACTGCAAAAGATTGATGACAATGCATTTCTGCCACGGCAGACCGCTCAGCGCAAATATCGCATAATCATGCAGCCGTCTGCGGGTGGAAAGCGCGGTGCTGCTGATGCTGGAGATCATGACCAGAACCATCAGCATGATGATGACCGGCAGCAGCTTGTAAACCTCGCTGTAAAGGAATGTGCGGCTGCTTTCGCGGATATCCTCCATTTTCAGTATCTGGATCGAATTGGAATTCCATGTCAGCGTTTTGTAGTCCTTTTCTGCCTGCTCCTCTGTGACCGGCTCCGTATAGCGCAGCAGAATTGTCTTGCCGAGAAACTGTGTGAGCTGCTTTGTCGGACAGAGCGCCGCGACCTGCTCTGCGGAAATGAACATCTGCACATCCTGCTCGCGCTCATAGCTGTGCGGCCGCCAGAACAGCCGAAAATCATGTGTGTTCTCGCCGGTCTGTCCGGCGATCGCCTCACCGTCTGCGAGCATTCCGATGATCTTGATTTGCACATCGCCGAGCTTTTTCATCGAGCCGGTTTCATCCAGCTCCGTCCATGCGCCCGTGACGGTATCCCCGACCTGCCATTCGTCATCGTTCCATGTGACGACCGCTTCCAGCACATCTCCGCTGCTGCCGGAATGCAGCCATTCGCCGGCCGCAAGCTCCGGTGTCCAGCGGCGCAGAAAATCTTCGGTATACAGCGTAATCTGCGGCTTTCTTTCCCTGTCATGCTTCGGCGGTGCGCCAAGCCAGAACGGTGCCACCTGCGGGCAGATCGCCTCAAGCGGTGCGGAGAGCTGCGAATTGACTATTGAATCAAACGAATCCCATGCTTCATTTTTCTCCGCCGCAACCTGCATACGCTTTTCACCGTATTCCATGAAAAACGGATATTGCAGCAGATAGCCCCTGCTGTTGTAAAAATCGCGGAACGGCGTGTATTTCCGGAACCGCAGACAGACTGCGCTGACCATAACAGCCGTGACCAGCAGCGCCGCTGCGAGCTGTAAAACCGTCAGCAGATTGGAAAACAGCGATTTGCGCAGCGAACGCCATGCCATGCGAAGATATACCATATTCATCCCTCCGTTCTGCCGTAATATTCATCGAGGATGCCATGCCGCACATGACGGGAGATCATGCCCGTCAGCAGCAGGAGCATTGCCGCGATCCAGATGCCGAAGATCGACGCATAGACGCGCAGATCGAAGGCAGCCTCCATGAACGGAAAAATCTCACTGAGCACACGCTTCATCAGCAGCAGAAACACACCGAGACCGGCAAAATAGACCGGAATCCCCAGCAGCAGACACTCGCTGAGATACATCCGGACAGCGCGTCCTGCCGTGCAGCCGGTCATGCGGAAAATCGCCAGACTGCGGCTGCGGCGCTGCAAGATGAAATAATAAAGCATCACGAAATTCAGCACCGAGAGAACCGCGATCAGCGCGGCGATCAGCATGATGTTCCGTGAGAGATACATACTGTCATTGTCCGGAAACGGCAGATCGGGAAACAGCAGCACACCGGGCATCATTTCATCCGCAAGAGATTTCATCGCGTCATAGTCCTTTTTCGTGATATTCCGTTCAAAGTACCACCCGAATAAACTTCCGCTCTTCGTATACGCATCCGCAGGCACAGCCGTCACAGGCGGATCCGGCGTTGCATCCTGACCGTCCTTTGCAATGACCTCATAGCTTTCACCCCAGAGTGAAATATGGTTTTCGTCGATTGCCAGATAGTGCATCACATCATCGTTTGTCGTGTTGTAGACAACGCGTGCGCCGGTCGCGTATTCCTCCTTTGTAAAGAAGCGGTCGCCCTCCTGAACAGCGCCGTTTTTTATCAGGTTTTCCTGATAGAGGTCAGACGGGGCAAAATCGCCGTTCCGGTAGGTGAAGCGCAGGGCTGTCTCGCCGAGAGCCTTGTGCTGCACATCTTGTTCGCGGTAGGGATCAAAGAGATCAAGCCACTGTTCACGGGCAGTGCCCTCACGAATATCGCCTTCGATCTTGTGTCTCTCTTCCCAAACGCTGTCCGGAATATCCTCAATCTCAATGAGAGGCGCATATTCACGCCGCAGCGCCGCCCATTCCGCATCGCTCCGGCTGATATGGTCTGCCGGGCATCCAAGCTCCACCGGAACAAAGATGTTGACCGCATTGGCCGTGACCTGCTCCGGCAGCGCACGGATATAATCGCGCATCACGCCGACCGGCATGGTCTGTCCGTCTGCAACCGTGATCACCAGCTCCTTCAGATCATCGGCACTCTCCTGCAATGTGACATGGTAATTCTGCCAGAGCCCGTAGGAGAATTGCAGCAGCAGCGCCGAGGAGAAGATGCAGGCTGTCATGATGCAGAACAGCAGCCGCTCCGCGCACCACAGCCCGCGCAGATTTCGCAATATTTGTTTCATAAACCGCACTCCTTTCCTGTGCCTTTATCGGGTATACGGATATGCGGCGGATTTTTGTGCATGAAAAGCTGCAAATCTGCGTTCTATACAAGAAACTGAACCGAAAAACGGTCATTCCGACAAATTTCAGAAAAAATGAAAAACAGATGCACAAAAAAGCGCATCTGAATCGTATACACTATAATGGAACTATGCGAAAGGAGGTGCAGCATGAATCAGGAGCGTGTCGCTGCGAGCTTTCAGGCGAATGCGGATACCGTTCTGCGCGCGGCGTGGCATCTGACCGGTGACCGCGGCATTGCGGAGGACTGTACGCAGGAAGCCTTTCTGCGGCTGATGCAGCAGCCGGATTCCATGACGGATGAACACATTCTGCCGTGGCTTCTGCGGACAGCGAAGAATCTTGCAAAGGACTATCTGCGTTCGGCAGAGCATTCGCGCACGGTCCCGCTGGAGGAGCATGATGCGGCGGGCGATCCGTTTGCGGATGCATCGGCGCGTGCTGCACTTCGCGCTGTCATGCGGCTGCCGGAGAAATACCGTCTTCCGATGCAGCTGCATTTTGTTGAGGGCTATACGATAGATGAAACCGCAAGGCTGCTGCATCTTCGCCTGAATACGGCGGCGTCGCTGCTGCGGCGCGGCCGGAAGCTGCTGCAAAAAGCCTATGAGGAGGAGATGATCTGAATGAAGACAGATGCACTGGAAGTCTATATCCGCGCTGAAAAGCAGATCAGACTGACGGCGGAGCAGCGGGCGGAAATGCTCGCCGTGATCGGAAGTCCCGCAGCGGCAGAACAGTATTCAGAGAAAGTATACAGGCAAAAACGCCGTGAGATTCGCTGGCAGCGTATCGAAAAATGGGGCGGCATTGCAGCCGTTCTGACGCTGGTGTTCTGTATCGGATTTCTGGTTCGTGCCGGAATCCGGCAGAATACCGTACAAATAACAGCGCCGGCAGTCAGCGAAGCCGATCTGTCCGGATATCTCGCACATTTTGCCGGAAAAGAGACGGTTCACATCGGCAGGGAGACACCTGCCTATGCCTATCAGCAGGCGCGGCGCTCACAGCAGGAAGATCTGCGCCAGATGCAGCAGGATGCGGAGCTGAATGCACCGCGGGACAGCACATATTCCGGAAGATTTCTGCCGGTGCTGTGGTGGTTTACGGAGCGGTGCATTGTTGAGCAGAACGCCCTGCAAACACTGAAAGAATGTGAACCGCTGCCCGTTCCGGCGCAGCTGCTCGGACGGGAATACTGCGTGGAGGACGGCATCCTGTATATGACCGTTGCCAACACCGCGGACACACCGCTTGACTGGTTTGCGGAATGCGGAATTACCTCGGATAAAACCGGTTTTCATGCGGAGATCACGATGCCGCAATATGCAATGAGCTGGCTGAAAGACTATTACAGCGGCTCAATCAATGCGGACGCGACTGGACGGAATGTCCTGCATATTCCTGCGCACGGCTGTATGGAGATCGCGGTTCCCGTTCCGGCAGAGCAGCGTGATCTGACCGAGCAGCTTCTGACGCTGAACTTTTATCCGGTCGCGGGCGAAAAGCTATCCTATCATATTTCACTGGATTCGGATGAGCAGGTGATGCCGCGTGCCGAGGAGCATCGAATCCTCAGAATGGCAGTCGAGGCGGAGCCTGCACCGTGGGAAAAGTCCGGCTTATCATAAATGTAAAAAGGTTTGCAGGCTGACCATGCAGCAATGCTGATGCACGCCTGCAGTATGAGATCAGGACGCGGAACAGCGGAATAATTTTTCTGTATCCATTGCACTTTCGGCAAGAATGTGGTATAATAGAACCATTAACTGAAAGGAGCCCGGACTATGGCTGACTACATCATTGCTGCGGCATCGACCGCCGATCTCCCGGATACCTATTTTACTGAACATGAAATCCCGCTGATCCGCTATACCTATTCGATCGGCATGGATGTTTTTGAGGATGACTGCAAAAACGAATCCCGCGCAGAAGCATACCGCAAAATGCGTGCGGGTACGATCTATACCACATCCATGATCAATGAGGAAACCTATCTCGAATTCTTCCGCAAGCTGCTCGAAACCGGAAAAAATGTCCTCTATCTCGATATGTCCAAGGAAATGTCCAGCTCCTATATGGCGTCCCACAACGCCGCGGAGCGCATCCGGCATGAGTTCCCCGATCAGGAGCTGTATCTCATGGATACACGCTGCATTTCCGGCGGCCTCGGCCTGCTTTTGCAGGAATGCGTCAAGCGCATGGAAGCCGGTGCGGATTTCGAGACGGTCATTGCATGGGCGGAGGCGCATAAGCTGAACATCATGCACCGCTTTACTGTGGACGACCTCAACTATCTCAAGCGCGGCGGCAGAGTATCCAATGCATCCGCAATGATCGGCTCGCTGCTGGCGATCAAGCCGGTGCTGTATGTGCCGGATGACGGCAAGCTGACGGTCGCGGCAAAGGTGCGCGGGCGCAAGGCTGCCCTGCGGACGCTGCTGGAGGGCATCAAGCGTGATATGACCGCGCCGGAGGGTCAGCATATCATCATCAACCATGCGGACTGCCTTGATGATGCAAACTGGATAAAAAGCGAGCTGATGCGCGAATATCCGATGATCGGCAGCATTGATATCCTGCCGCTTGGCATTATCATCGGCGCACACTGCGGCCCCGGACTGATTGCAGTATTCTATCTCGGCGACAAGCGCAAGCCGTAATCGGTATACAAAAATAAACGCGGCATTCTGACAGCAGAGTCGGAATGCCGCGCCTTTTTGCGGGTATCATTTATGGCAGATGCAGCCCTTGCGGCGCTGCTTTTTCAGCAGATGCCGGATATAGGCAAAGGTTTTGTCCTCGCCCTCATCCGCAAGCTTTTTCAACAGAAAATGCAGCTGTTTCGCGGTTTTCGGATGGATCGGCCTGCCGCGCTCCATACCGGAGAGAAAGTAGTCAAGCGGGTCGCTGTCGCGGTAATTCTCGCCGCGGTAGATTTTGCTCGCGGCAACGCGGTCACAAAACATTTCAATCAGATAGCGGAGCGGCATCTCGACCGGTTCATAGACCTTGTGCTCCGGATGCACGTCGATCCAGTATTCAAAGTGATGCTTGTTTCTGCCCTTGTGATGCAGCCATGCAGCGGAATAGCCCTTCTTTTCGCGCTCGGCTTCGTTCGGGCTTCGTGTACCCTGCCAGTACAGTGCGCCGGGAATGAATTCTGTCGGCGTATATTTGCTCAGATCGTGCAGGAGTCCCTGAACGGGAATGCCGGCCCTGAAGCAATGCTGCATGACCATGTGACGGTGACGGGTGATCGTTTTGAAGTGTTCGATCGGATGCATACTGTTCCCCTCTGTTTCCGGTTTTGTGGATTTGCCGCAGTACGCAGCATAATTATTATAACACATTACCCGTGAAATTTCAACCCTCACTGCAAAATACGATGCTTTCTGACGCTGTCAGCGATGTGCATATCACTTTGGTCAACATTCGGTCAACTTTCATGACACTTCAAGATACAACAAGATAGGCTTTGACACGCCTGTGCTGAGCATATCGGAATACGCCTTGTTGATCGCCGCAGGGGTAAGCTGTTTGAGCTGAATATGCCCGATGTAAGGAGCAACACGCTGACGATAGCCGTTGTAGGTGTACACAGTCGAGGGGGAAAGCCCTGCCTGCTCCTTGATACCAATCGCATAATCGCAGTAGTTATCAAAGGTGATATGGGAGTCGCTTGCGGTCTGCTCCTCGACCTGTTTCTCAAAGATAATACCCTGCTTCTCAGCGTTTTTCCTGTTCCACGCTTCGGTCTTGTCGTAATCGTATTTGACGGACAGTGTTCTGAAAACCTGTCTGCCGGTCTGTGTATCACGGTGATCGAACACCCTGATGCGGTAGGAAGTGATCTTCCCGTCTTTGTTTCTTCGTTCCTGAATATTCATACCGTCACCGCCTTTACGGTCACGGGTTTCACTGTCTTAAACATAAAATGATATTTACATCTATGCACTACAACAAAGATCAATGTTTTGTGAAGCTGCTGATAATGAGAGGTTATGCCGATACAAAAAGAAATGATAAAACTCATAGTATGGTCATACTTTGGGTGTTCCTCGGAATAGCAAGCCACAGAAAGTGGTGCATTCTTTCCACTTTCTAAGATTTTTGAACGTCTGCCCCGTCAAAAATCTCGTTTCGGGAACCCTTGCCCCAAACAGTTACCCCTGCGGATCTACTCATTCAGTTACATCAATTTTATTGCGCAGTGAAGCGGAACATTTATCCGCATTGCGCGCGAACTTTCAGAGAACGCACAATTTCTCTCGATGTAATTAGAAAAAATACACCGGGGAGATTATGAAAGCTCGGTGCGCGATCGTAAATGTTCAGCTTCAAGGACGGTGCGACTGTGATACAGGAGATTCAGGACTGATATAATCACAGCATAAGGGAAGGGCTATGTCCTCCGTGACTGTGTACGGAAGGCATAGCCCTTATCAGATGCTTATTCAGTTTTCAGCAGGAAGGCTGGTCTTTTCACCATCGAAATGATCCGGATTTTTCATCTTCCGATAGAATCCCGGCAAAAAGCAAACGACTGACACAACAACTGAAAGAACGTCCGAGACAGGTGCAGAAAGAACAACTGCAAGCGTTTTGTTGGTCATGAACATCGGCAGGATAAAAAGCAGCGGAATGTGCAGCACCAGTTTTCTGATAATGACCATATAAAGACAGTCTTTCTCCTGTCCTGTGGAAAGGGTTATCTGCTGAAATACCGTCTGTATCGGGATAATGAAGAAGCCTGCGGAAAGCAGTTTATGCCTGCCTGGATTTCGGGGAGGCGTATGCGCCGGATGAGATAGCAGAGCAAAGTATTCTTATCAATGGGGATATTCATAGTATTTTAGACAGTATATAGAATTAAGGCTATTGCACCGTCAATGTGCAATAGCCTTTCTGTTTCAATGTAACTTTGAATCCAGCTCAAAGTTCCGATATATGTTGTACCAGTTTGAGTACATTCTCCTCGATCAGAGCAATCACCCTCTCAAACTCCGCATCGTCTTTACCCGTCGGATCAGGCAAGCTCCAATCATCATCAAACGGTCTGCCGATGAACGGGCAGCCTACATCGCAGCCCATAGAGATCGCAAAATCCGGCGTGGGAATATCGCTGGTGAGCTTGCTGTATTGTGTCTGCTCCATGTCGATACCGTAGAGCTTCTTCATAAGTCGGACTGCATCCTGATTGATTTGCGGTTTTGTTTCTGTCCCTGCGGAATAGCTCTCAAAAACATCTCCTGCAAGGTGCTTGCCGAGTGCCTCTGCGATCTGACTGCGGCAGGAATTATGCACACAGATAAATGCAACCTTTGGTTTGTTCATCATTTGCACCTCGACTTATCTGTCATATCGTTTATCATAGCTGAGATCTCCGCAGACTTCAAAACTCTGCCCACCGACACGACCTTCTCATTGATCACAAGCGCAGGCATTGACATAGCGCCGTACTCCATGATCTTTTGCAGATCGGTGACATACTCGACCTCAATGCCCATACCCTCGACAGCTTTCAAGGTGTTGTCATAAAGCTGATGACAGGACTTACAGCCTGAACCGAGGACTTTGATACAGCATATACCATTGACCTTTTCACCGCAGCAGGTCGATGTGGCCTCACTTGCAGACTGTGAATTTCCGCAGCAGCAAGTTGTTTCAGCCTTTGTTTCTTCCTTTTTCTTTCCAAACAGTGCCATAATGTTTCCTCCTAAATGATATAGTTTTGAATGATATTGAAGAAATATCC
>DGSY01000066.1 GCA_002394125.1 Ruminococcus sp. UBA4350 | reverse complement strand
TTCTCCCCCGCACCCCCTTTTTCCTTACCCCTATTCCCCCGGTTCCGTCAGATTTGCCTTGACGGTTTTAACAGGCTATCGTTGTTCCGTTCGCATAGTTGGCACGCTATACACTGGCTATGCTCCCGATGCGTTTTATTTCAGTCACGGGGCAGAAGCCGCGAACAGCGGCGTAGATTTGGATAAATAAAGCTGTGAGCGCGACCGTGCCTTTAGCATAACGGCTGTCGGCCCTGCCGACCGGCCCTGCCGACCCTGCCGACTGTGCAAAATGACGAAAATTTGCGGAGTGCTTGACGGACTGCGGAATCCCTGCTATAATAATATTATCTGTAAATGCCATGACGAACGAGGAGTAAATGCGCAAACAGCGACACAGAGAGGACGCGGCCGGTGAAAGCGTCCCGCTGCCGCATCGAAGGTCGCGTTCCGAGCATTCACCGGAAAGGCGGCAGCCTGCCGCCGGAAAGAGTGCGGCCTGCTTCGCGCCTGCGGAGTGCCGAATTCAGGTGGTACCGCGGATAAGGAATTATTCGCCCTGAACGTAAAGACCATGCGTTCGGGGCGATTTTTTGTCTCTGTACGCAAAAATGAAAAGGAGCTGATCACTTTGAAGGAACTCGCAAAGAACTATGATCCCGGATCCTTTGAGGATCGCATCTATCAGCAGTGGATGAGCAGACATTGCTTCCACGCCGAGACCGATCCGAAGAAGATCCCCTATACGATCGTCATCCCGCCCCCCAATGTCACAGGACAGCTGCACATGGGACACGCGCTTGACGAAACGCTTCAGGATATCCTGATTCGCTGGAAGCGCATGAGCGGCTATTCGACGCTCTGGCTGCCCGGCACCGATCATGCCGCGATCGCGACAGAGGCAAAGCTCGTTGAGGCACTGCGCAAGGAGGGTCTGACCAAGACCGACCTCGGCAGAGAGGGCTTCATGAAGCGCGCATGGGCATGGAAGGAACAGTATGCAGGCCGGATCGACCAGCAGCTCATGAAGCTCGGTTCCTCCTGTGACTGGGAGCGCGAGCGCTTCACAATGGACGAGGGCTGCTCCGCCGCCGTCAAGGAAGTGTTCGTCAATTATTACGAGAAGGGCTATATCTACCGCGGCGAGCGCATCATCAACTGGTGCCCGCACTGCCTGACCTCGATCTCCAATGCGGAGGTCACATACGAGGAGCAGGAGGGCAGCTTCTGGCATCTGCGCTATCCCTTTGCGGACGGCAGCGGCTATATGTTCCTCGCGACCACGCGTCCGGAAACGCTGCTCGGTGATACCGCCGTCGCAGTCAATCCGAAGGATGTGCGCTATCAGAATGTCATCGGCAAAAAGCTGATTCTCCCGCTCGTCGGCAGAGAGATCCCCGTTGTCGCGGACAGCTATGTCGATATGGATTTCGGTACCGGCGTCGTGAAGATCACCCCGGCGCATGACCCCAATGACTTCATGGTCGGACAGCGGCACAATCTCGAGGTCATCAATGTCATGACCGATGATGCAAAGATCACTGAGGATTATCCGAAGTATGCAGGCATGGACAGATACGAGGCGCGCAAGGCGATCCTTGAGGATCTGAAAGCGGGCGGCTATCTCGTCAAGGTCGAGCCGCACGTTCACAATGTCGGTACCTGCTACCGCTGCGGCACGACTGTCGAGCCGCGTGTCTCGCTCCAGTGGTTCGTCAAGATGGACGAGCTGGCAAAGCCGGCAATCGAAGCCGTCCGCGACGGCCGCATCAAGTTCGTGCCGGAGCGCTTTGATAAGCTCTATTTCAACTGGATGGAGGATATCCGCGACTGGTGTATCTCCCGTCAGCTCTGGTGGGGACACCGCATCCCTGCATTCTACTGCGATGACTGCGGCGAGCTGACCGTCACTGCGGAGGACAGCGCAGTCTGCCCGAAGTGCGGCAAGCCGATGCGGCAGGATCCGGATTCGCTGGATACATGGTTCTCCTCGGCGCTGTGGCCGTTCTCGACGCTCGGCTGGCCGGAAAAGACCGATGATCTGCAATATTTTTACCCGACCGATACGCTCGTCACCGGCTATGACATCATCACATTCTGGGTCTCCAGAATGATCGTCGCCGGTATGGAGAATATGGATGAGGTGCCGTTCAAGACGGTGCTGATCCACGGCCTTGTCCGCGATGCGCAGGGCAGAAAGATGTCCAAGTCGCTCGGCAACGGCATTGATCCGCTGGAGATCATTGATACCTACGGCGCAGACGCGCTTCGCTTCATGCTCGCGACCGGCAATTCGCCCGGAAACGATATGCGCTTCACCGATGACAAGGTCAAGGCGGCGCGCAACTTCGCGAATAAGCTCTGGAATGCGTCGCGCTATGTCATGATGAATCTGCCGGATGATTTCCGCTTCACCGGTCTGCCGGAAACGCTCCGCATGGAGGATCAGTGGGTGGTCTCGAAGTTCAATCAGCTGGCAAAGGATGTCGGGGATAATCTCGATCACTTCGAGCTTGGCGTTGCATCTGCAAAGCTCTATGATTTCATCTGGGATGTGTACTGCGACTGGTATATCGAGCTGACCAAGCCGAGAATGCGTGCAGGCGGCCAGACCAAGGCCGATGCAGAGCAGGTGCTGGTCTGGGTGCTGCGCGGAATGCTGAAGCTGCTGCATCCGTTCATGCCGTTCATCACCGAGGAGATCTGGCAGGTGCTGACCGACGGCGAGAGCATGATCATTCAGGAGCAGTTCCCGGTCTGGCAGGCAGAGCTTGATTTCTCCGCTGCCGCAAAGGATTTTGAGAAGGTCATCGCCGCGATCAAGGCAGTCCGCATGAGCCGCACCGAGCTGAATGTTCCGAATTCCGTCAAGGCAAAGCTTTATTTCGAGACAATGGAGGTCGATCTGTTCTCCGAGTGCAGCATCTTCTTCGAGAATATGGTCGGCGCATCCGAGCTGGAATTCGGTCAGGATTATCATTTCAAGAATGCACTGACCGCCGTGACCGACTGCGCCCGCATCTTCATTCCGATGGAGCAGCTTGTCGATAAGGAAAAGGAGCTTGCGCGTCTGGCGAAGGAGGAAGCAAAGGTTCGCCGCGATATCGAGATCATTCAGAAGAAGCTGAGCAATGAGGGCTTTGTCGAAAAGGCGCCCGCACAGCTGATCCAGAATGAGCGCGAGAAGCTCGCGAAGGCAAAGGAAAAGCTCGCAAAGGTTCTGGAATCCGTAGCAAGCTGGCAATAACCGGGCCGGTCGGCAGGGCCGACAGCCGTTATGCTAAAGGCACGGTCGTGCTCACTGTTCCAATTCACCGAATATACGCTGCTGTTCGCAGCTTTTGTCAAGTGACTGCGCCCAACTATGCAGGGCGACGTTACGGAGCAGAAGCCGCGAGCAGCGGCGTTTGTCTTTTCTTGTGGGTTCCCCTCGCACCCTTGGAGACAATGGGACGAAAAGAATGAAATTTCATGTATGGAGACAATTAAAGTGACAATCCGCAGGAAACTGGTGAGGGCTTTCGGATGATTCGGCTCACTTTGACTGTCTCCGATTGCGCAATATCAAACCTTTCGTCTCATTGTCTCCGCGGATCGGGGGATGAACTCACGCCGCCGTCCGGGAGCGTGATCATGTCGAATTGTCTCCGCGGATCGGGGGATGAACACCAAAGGGGAAAGAGGGACAATCCGGCTCGGGCACTGCCCGCCCCCTTTCCCCTTAGGTTTTCTCCCCCGCACCCCCTTTTTCCTCACCCCTTTTCCCCCGTTCCGTCAGATTTGCCTTGACTGCTTTTACAGGCTCTCGTTACAGCTTCCATGAAAGAAATACGCCGTTCGCGGGCTATGCTCCCGATGCGCAATCGTTCACTCGACAGAAGCCGCGGACAGCGGCGTGTGTTTCGTATAATAAAGCAGCAAGCGTAACCGTGCCTTTAGCATAACGGCTGTCGGCACTGCCGACCGCGGGCTATGCTCCCGATGCGGTCAGTTGCAGTCACATTGCAGAAGCCGCGGGCAGCGGCGTGTATTTGGTTGATTGAAGCCGTGAGCGCGACCGTGCCTTTAGCATAACGGCAGCGGGCACTGCCCGCCGGCCGACGAATTGACATTTTTGCCGGAATATGATACAATAATAGTGATAAGTTTGTCAGCATTTTGAATCCGGAGGAATCCCTATGCAACAACAATCCCCGAAGCGCCGCAGCATCCTGCGCATCATCGGCAGCATCCTGCTGGTGCTGAGCCTGCTGCTCTTTGTCTGGCTGCTGGGCGGCGCAGTCGCCGGGGGCTGGATCATGCACGCCGACCACTACGGCGCGGAATTTGCGGCATTCGGAAAATGGTATTTCGCGCTCGCGGGCGCATTGACGCTCGCCGTGATCCTCTGCTTTCTGCGGCGCGATCTGCCCGCCGCGCTCCTCGGAACCGCCGCATATCTGCCGATGCTCGGCATCCTGCTGAAAGCGATCAGCATTGCAGACAGCTACGGCTGGAGCGGCCAGACCGAGCAGAGCTTCGGCCGCGCCGCCTCGACCGTCTGGCGGAACGGCATGATGTGGAACGCCGTCCCGCTGCTGCTGCTCCTGCTCCTGACGCTGACACGCTTCTTCTCGTATGACGCGGCCGCAAAGCGCCGGGCAAAGCGCGATGCAGACGAAAACCGTCCGTCACCCCCGATTCTGTCCGATGATACAGAATCCGCGCAGCAGGACTCGACAGTTGTCTCCCCGTCTCGACACCGGGATGCATAAATCGCCGTCCGTTTTGCGGCGCATATCATGAAATGGACGAAAATACGATTGTTTTCATTGTTTTGTCTGAATGTCGTATTCTCGACAAATTGCAAGCATCTTCGTCCTTCTTTGCTCTTGCATTTCCAAACAATGCGTGATAAAATGGAAACATAAAGCAAAAGGAGGTAGAACCATGCAAAAGCAAGTCAAGGTTCTGATCGGTGACGACACGGCGGAGTACGGCGTATCCTGCGCCAGTGTCCTGCGTTCACAGGGAATGTACGCATATACGAGACCGAAGAACGGCAACACCGTTCTCGAATCCATTCGGAACGATACGCCGGACGTGGTGGTGGTCGATGCGATCCTGCCGCATATGGATGCCATTGAGCTGATGAAAAAAGCAAATGCGGGGAGCGGCAAGCATCCTGCATTCATCGTTACATCTTCCTATGACAACAGCTTTGTCGAGCAGCAGGTGATGCAGAACGGCGCGGCATATTTCATGCTGAAGCCCTTTGACCTCAAGGTGCTGGGTGAGCGCATTGCGCTCCTGACAAACAAGCAGCCCCTCGGTGCGATCAGCAGCCGCGAGGGGCAGGATCTCGCAATCACGATCACGGATATCATCCATCAGCTCGGTGTGCCGGCGCATATCAAGGGCTATCATTATCTGCGCTGCGCGATCGTGAACGCATACCATGAACCGGCGCTGCTCGACAGCGTCACAAAGCAGCTCTATCCGCGTGTTGCGGAGCAGTTCCGCACAACGCCCTCCCGCGTCGAGCGCGCGATCCGTCATGCGATCGAGATCGCGTGGGACAGGGGCAATCTCGATACGCTGAATGCATTTTTCGGCTATACGGTCAACACCTGCAAGGGCAAGCCGACGAATTCGGAATTCATCGCGCTGATCACGGATAAGCTGCGCCTGCAAAATCATTCCTGAACCCGAAAGCGGGCAGGGGATGTCAACGATCAAGGAGGTAATCATATGACATTTGAAAAAATCAGTCCGGATCAGTGGAGCGGTAATCCCTTCACGGCGATCGGCAAGCAGTGGTTCCTGCTGACGGCGGGGACTGCGGAAACCGGCTGGAACTGCATGACCTGTTCATGGGGCGCAATGGGCATCATGTGGAATCAGCCGACGCTGACCTGCTATGTCCGGCATTCGCGGCATACATACGGCTTCATGCAGGATCAGGATACGTTTACGATCTCGCTGTTTCCGGAGGAAAAACGCAGAGCGCTTTCGTTCTGCGGCGCACACAGCGGCCGCGACTGCGACAAGGCAGCGGAGGCGGGACTGCATCCCGTCACGCTGGAGGGCGGCGCCGTGAGCTATGAGGAGGCGGAGACAGTCTTTGTCTGCCGGAAGCGGTTCTCGGCGGATCTGAAGATCTCCGAGCTGCCGAAGGATGTTGCGGCGAGCTATTATTCCGACGGCGACACGCACAGAATGTATCTCGGCGAGATTCTCGCGGTATACCAGAAAAAGTAAAGCACGAAAGCCAATTTCTAAAGTTCTCCGGTCGGCAGTGCCGACAGCCGTTTTGCTAAAGGCGCGGTCGCGCCCACTGCTTTATTATACAAAACAAACGCCGCTGTTCGCGGCTTCTGTCAAGTGACCGATTGCGCACCGGGAGCATACCCCGCGAACGGCGTTCTTGCGATGCGCACGGTACAACAAATGCCTGTAATTACCAATCAAGTGAAATGTTCGGAACATGGAGAGAGGAGAGATAA
>DGSY01000200.1:12342-22078 GCA_002394125.1 Ruminococcus sp. UBA4350 | reverse complement strand
AATATAAAATCCCTGAATAGCCACTTCCGCGGACAGCTTTTGTATTGACAATCTGCTGGAATTATGATATAATATCAGCAGCGAATGATGGCAGCACCGTTCAAAGCCCGCCTGACGGCTTGACGGTGCATCTTTTTACCTGTTATTCTTCAGCCTGCACGGGAAACAGACTGCGTAACGGCAGCGCCGGTTCTGTGCGGCATTGCAGAACTGTTTGAGAATCTTTGACGGAATCGGTCTGTTCTGATCGAATGATCTGAAACGAAAGGATTGGTATGATGAAAAAAAGAATCACTGCTTTAGCGGCACTGGCAGTTCTTGCGATAGGGCTGACAGGCTGCGGCAGCACTGCGAAGGAAAACAGTGCTGAAACAAGCACCGCGCAGACGCAGGCACAGACGGTTTCCGGCTATTCCGGAATTGATGTGGAATCGCCCGAATGGATCGGGAAGCTCGATGCTGCCAAAAATTCCGAGCAGGTCTTCGTGGTTGCTGCATTCAGCGAGACTGCAACGGACGCATGGATCTCGCTCCATGAAAAGCAGGATGACGGCAGCTGGCATATGGTCATGACGACACCCGGCTTTATCGGCAAGAACGGACTTGGCAAGACCAAAGCGGGCGATGCCAAAACGCCTGTCGGTGAGTTCCATTTCAACCGCGCTTTCGGTATCGCCGATGATCCCGGCAGCAAGATTCCCTATGTAAAGGTGGACGGCGACACCTACTGGTCGGGCGACGGACAGGAGGGACACCACTATAACGAAATGGTAGATATCAAGGATATCCCGGATCTGGACACCTCTGAATCCGAGCGGATCCTCGACTACATCTATCATTACCAGTATTGCCTGAATATCAGCTACAATGAGGAGTGTACGCCCGGACTCGGCTCGGCGATTTTCCTGCATTGCTTCGGCCCTGCAAAGCCGTTTTCAGGCGGCTGTGTCGCGATCCCTGAGGATTATATGCGATTCGTGATGCAAAGAGTTGATGACAAGACCGCTGTCGTCATCAACACCTATGAAGCGCTTTCGGGCACGGATGAATGGCCTGAGAGTACATGGCCGCAGGTCAAATGACCGCCGGCTGAAAACTGAATACAGCGCAAAGACCACCGTGCTTGCACACGGCGGTCTTTTTTGCGGTTATCAGCGGAACCATTTATCCACGATCCTCTGCTCCGGAAAGCCCCAGTCCTCCGGCACGGCGGCTGCGGTCATCTGGAAGCCGGTCTTCCGCAGGACATTCGCGGAGGCGTGATTCTCGGTGATGACGCTTGCGGTGATGATTCCGGTATCGGTCTCGTGATACAGATATTCGATCACGCGCAGGACGGCTTCGGTCGCGATGCCCTGTCCCCATGCGGCGGGAATGAGCCGGTAGCCGAGACTGATCTTGCGGTATTCATCGCGGCAGCCGTAAAGCTCGGCCATGCCGCAGAACGCGCCCTCCCGCCGGAAAATGCCGAGGAAAACGGATTCCTTTTCAGTGAAGCATTTGCCGTAAAACTGCCGGATCGTTTCAAGCGGATCGTCATACTGCAATTCCGTGAGGAACGCCGGGAGATAGCGGTAGACACTTTCATCCCGCGCCATGCTGCCGAGCGCGGCGGCATCGCGTTCATCCATTTTTCGCAGGATCAGGCGATCGGTTTCAAGATACGGGATCTCGTCAAATACTTTTTTCATATATCGTGTCCTTTCATATCGTAGTCTCATTATAGCACAGACCGAAACGGAAAGTCAACGAAAATTTTTTTGCTTTCCCTATTGACAAAGTGTATATATCGTGGTATAATGTGTATATCGAACATACACAATGTAGATGTCAAGCACAATCCGGACACTGTGCTGACATCCGGAACCCAGAAGGAGTACTCTTACATGGATATCATTATCAGCAATGCATCGGGTGAGCCGATCTACAGCCAGATCGTCGCGCAGATCAAGACGATGATCCTGGAAGGTCAGCTGAAGGAGGGCGATGCGCTGCCCTCTATGCGCAATCTTGCCATGCAGCTGCGTATCAGCGTCATCACCACAAAGCGCGCCTATGAGGAGCTGGAGCGGGACGGATTCATTGAATCCTACACCGGCAAGGGCAGCTTCGTCAAGGCGCAGAATGCCGAGCTTTACCGCGAGGAGCAGCTCAAAACGATCGAAGCCGCGCTGACGGATGCGGCCGGGCGCGCAAAGCGCTGCGGCATCACGCTCGCGGAGCTTCAGGAGATCCTCGGAATCGTTTACGGAGGCGAATAATATGAATGACTATGTGAATGCGATCGAGATCAAAAACGTCACGAAGAAATATGACGGCTTTACGCTCGACAATATCAGCTTTGATGTGCCGCGCGGCAGCATCATGGGCTTTATCGGACAGAACGGCGCGGGCAAGACCACGACGATCCGCAGTCTGCTGAATATCATCCCGATCAATGCGGGTGAGATCAGGCTGCTCGGCATGGATCATATTCAGCATGAGCAGGAGATCAAGGAGCGCCTTGCCGTCGTCTTTGACGAGCTGCCGTTCCACGATATTTTCAATGCAAAGGAAATGGGACGTATCTTCAAAGGGCTCTATGAAAAATGGGACGATGCGCTGTATCAGAATTATCTGGAGCGCTTTCAGCTCCCGCAGAAGAAAAAGATCGGGCAGTTTTCCAAGGGCATGAAAATGAAGCTGCAAATCGCCTGTGCGCTTTCGCACGGTGCAGAGCTGCTTGTCATGGATGAAGCAACGACCGGTCTGGATCCCGTCGTGCGCTCGGAGATCCTGGATATCTTCCTGGAATATTTGCAGGATGAGGGACACAGCATCCTCATGTCCTCACATATAACCTCTGACCTCGAAAAGATCGCAGACAGCGTGACCTTTATCGACCGCGGAAAGATCCTCGTCAGCGGATACAAGGATGATGTTCTCGAATCTCACAGCATCATCAAATGCAAAAAATCCGACTACCGGAACATTGATCCGGAGGATTTCATCAGCGCCCGCGTGACGGATTTCGGCGCGGAGGTCATGGTTTCCGACCGCGCCGCCGCAGAGCGGAAATACAGCGGTCTGCTGTTTGAGCAGACGACGCTGGAGGAGATCATGGTCTACTATGTTCACAGAAGCATGAAGGAGTGGTCATCATGACAGCTGCACGCATCAAGGCGCTGGTCTGGCGCGAATGGCGGATCATCCGCAAGGGCTATCTTAGTTCGATGATCATGCTGTTCATGGTCGCGGGCTTTTTCTGGCTCATCCGGCTGAGTATGTCCGTCGGCAATCTTGCGCCGATCTTCGGAGATTCCGAGATTCTCAAAGAATTCGGCGGGCTTCTCTATTATTCCGGCACCGTGCTTGTCGCGGTCGTCGCATACACCTCGGTCACCGATGTTTCCGTACTGACGGCGGATCTCAATGCCAACTGGCTGCGCTATTCCTTTGCACTGCCGATCACGCCGGCTGCCCGTGCAACATCGCGTTATATCATCAAGCTCATCAAGCTGGCGGTCGGCTTCGGCTTTGCCGTGCTGAACGGTGTGCTGAGTGCAAAGGTCATGCATATTCCGTTCACATCGGATATGGTCTGGTTCCTGACGGCACTTCTTGCCGCGATGATCCTGTGTGATGCTTTGTCTGTTTTTTTCAATTCGCAGGCACGCACAAGCGCGGGCTTACAGGCGGCACAGGTCAAGGTCATGGGGACAATGATCGTTGCATTTATGATCGTATCCTTTGTCAGAATCCTGCGCACGCCGCCCGAGGAAGTTTCTCTGGACGATATGATAAACTCGCTGCGCGAAGCATTCATCTCACATGAAAGCATTCTCATTCCGCTCTCGCTCATCGGGATCGCCGGCGGGCTGGTGCTGGGCTGGTATTTCATGCTGCGGCATTACCGCACACACGGCGATGTCAATGAAAAAGCGGAAAAGGGTATCCTGTTTTCCCGGCGAAAACAGAAAGGCGGTGAGACATCATGACTGGTCTGATGTATAAGGAGCTGCGGCAGAACCGCAAATATCTCATAATGACCGCGCTGGCGGCACCGGTTTGTATGCTGATTTTCATGCTCATGGTAATGCTGCCGGGCTCTGTTTCGGAAGACGGAGCATCTGCATTGGCAGATTTGCTCGGCAAGGCTTCCGGCAATCAGGGAGCGGGTATATCGCTCGTCCATATGTATTGTGCGTTCATTTCGTTTTTGTTCGGCGGTCTGGCATCGCTCACATTCTTTAAGCAGGACGAGATCAAAAAATGGGGCTATTTCACGGCCTCGCATCCGAAGGGCATCAAGGGTGCGGTCTATTCAAAATATGTGCTGGTCGCGTTTGTAGGCATCATTTCATTTGTTTCCGTCACGCTGACGGAGGAACTCATCACGCTGCTGGATCATCTGATCCTCGGCACGGAGATGAAGGATATCCAGTCCTATTCGATGCTCTATATCATACTGTTCTTTTTGCAGCTCTTTCTGCGGATGATAGATATCCCGTTTCTCGTGCGCTTCGGTCACAGACAGGGCGAGAAGGTCAAGGTCATGACGGTCGGCGGCATCTTCATCGGCGGATTCATCTATGCGCTGTTCGGCCCGCTGCCGGAGGGCGAAGGCGGTGATTTCTTCATATCGCTGTATGACTGGTGGACGGAGTTTTCGTTCGGCAAGGGCGCGATGTGGCTCTATTTCGGCATCGCGGTATTCCTCTGGATCACGATCATCGGCTATTATCTTTCCTACCGGCTCTCCTGCAAGCTGTATCTGAAAGGAGTGGAGCTGTATGACAAATAAAAAGCTCGAACTGAAGCGGCTTCTGCTGTTCCTGCTCTTTGCGTTCGGCATTGCATGGATTCCCGCGATCATCCTGAATGCGGCGGTCGGCTATGAGAACTGGTTCTCCGGGCCGTATATGATCCTCGGACTCCCGCTTCTGTATGCGCCTGCGCTGGCGAATATCATCACCCGCAAGCTGACGAAAGAGGGCTGGGAGAACAGCCTGTTCCACTTCAATTTCAAGGGGCATTTCAAATACTATGTGCTGGCTGTGCTGATTCCGTTTTTGCAGGGACTCCTGAGCAATATCACAATGACGCTCGTCTACGGACACTGGGATTTTCAAGAGATGCTCGAACGGCAGACCGTACCGGAATATATCGGTTCTGTCCTGCTGATGTTTGCAATGGGACCGCTGTTTGCATGGAACACATTCGGCGAGGAATTCGGCTGGCGCGCCTATATGAATCAGAAGATGGAGCCGCTGCTCGGCACGGCGGGAACAGTCATTGTCGGCGGCATCATCTGGGGCGTCTGGCACGCGCCGCTGACCGTCAAGGGGCATAATTTCGGTACGGACTACTGGGGCTTTCCGTGGCTCGGCATCGTGTTTATGTCGGTCTGGTGCATGGCAATGGGCGTATTCCTCATGTGGCTGACAAAGAAGACCGGCTCGGTCTTTCCGGCGGCGATCCTGCACGCCTGCAACAATGCCGGCATTCCGCAGATAAATACATTTTTCCTCAGCGGCTTCGGGGATCTGGAAAACTACGAGCCCACACTTGTGCAGCAGCTGGTCTGCATGATACCGTATATCATCTGCGCGGCGGTGTTCACGGTCATCATGATACGGGACAGCAAGCGGAAGAACGCCGGTGAAGTACAGCAGAACAGTCTGAACGGTTGAAAATGCAGAAAAAGGTCTTGACAAATACCCCCATCCGGTATATAATATAGATACCGGGCGGGGGTATTTCTCTGCCCGCGGATGTGAAAAGGAGGAACGCATATGCCGGATACACGATGTCCGCACTGCGGCGATAAAAAGACCGAACGCTCCGCGGAGGAGCGCAAAAAACTCATGAACCGTCTCAAACGCATCGAGGGACAGGTGCGCGGCCTGCAGCGGATGCTCGAGGAGGACGCATACTGCGCGGATATCCTGACGCAGTCAGCGGCGGTCAGTGCCGCGATCAATGCGTTCAATAAGGATCTGCTTGCGCGGCATCTGCATACCTGCGTGGTGCGCGATATCCGTTCAGGGGATGATGCAGCGGTCGATGAGCTTGCAGAGCTGGTCAAAAAACTGATGAAATGAGGGATCAATATGACAGCAGTCAACGGCGCTGATATCGCAATTATTGCGGCGGTCGCGCTCGCTGTCGGGTACGGTGTTGTTACGACCGTGAAGCATTTTCGGGGACAGGGCGGCTGCTGCGGCGGCGGCAGCGGCCCGGTGCATACCGAGGAAAAAACACTTGAAAATCCGGAGATCATGCGCTATGTCATGGAAATTGAGGGGATGCACTGTCAGAACTGCAAGGCCGTGATCGAGCGGCAGATCAACCGCATTGACGGCGCTGCCTGCACAGTCGATCTCAAACGGAAAACCGCAACGGTGCGCTGTGACCGGCCTGTCGATCCGGAGACGCTGCGCCGGACGGTCGCCATGCTCGATTACAAGGTCATTTCGGTTCGGGAGGCTGCGCATGACACAGTATAATGTGACCGGCATGAGCTGTGCGGCCTGCAGTGCGCGGGTGGAAAAAGCCGTGAACGCCGTGCCGGGCGTGGAGAGCTGCGCAGTCAGTCTGCTGACAAATTCCATGGGCGTGGAGGGCACTGCTTCGCCCGATGCCATTATTCAGGCGGTCACAAATGCAGGCTACGGCGCGTCGGTCAGGGGCGCAGAGAAAAGCGCGTCACCCGGTGCGGATGCGCTGGCCGATACCGAAACGCCGAAGCTCCTGCGGCGGCTGACCGTCTCGATCGTGTTTCTACTGATTCTGATGTATTTTTCCATGGGGCATTCGATGCTCGGCCTGCCGCTTCCGGCGTTCTTTGACGGGAATCATATGGCAGTCGGATTGGTGCAGCTTCTGCTCACGGTGATCGTCATGGTCATCAATCAGCGCTTTTTCATCAGCGGATTCAAGGCGCTCGTGAACCGCGCACCGAATATGGATTCGCTGGTCGCGCTCGGTTCGTCCGCATCATTTTTGTGGAGTGTCTATGTGCTTTTTGAGATGACACGCTGTGATGCGCCTGCCGCCGCGGAATGGATGCATCAGTTATATTTTGAATCTGCCGCGATGATCCTCACGCTTATCACGGTCGGCAAAACGCTCGAAGCCCGCGCCAAGGGCAAAACGACCGATGCGCTGAAAGGGCTGATGCAGCTTGCGCCGAAAACGGCGGTCGTTCTCGAAAACGGAACAGAGCGCGAAATCCCCGTTGAGCAGGTGCGGGTCGGGATGCATTTTGCGGTGCGGCCGGGTGCGCAGATACCGGTGGACGGTATTGTGATCTCCGGCAGCGGCGCGGTGAATGAATCCGCCCTGACCGGCGAGAGCATTCCGGCGGATAAGTCGGCGGGGGATCCTGTTTCCGCCGGTACGGTGAATCAATCCGGCTATCTCGAATGCGAAGCAACGAAAATCGGCGAGGATACGACACTTTCGCAAATCATCCGCATGGTCGGCGATGCTGCTGCGACCAAAGCGCCGATCGCGAAAACTGCGGACAAGGTGTCCGGTATTTTCGTTCCGGCGGTCATCAGCATTGCCGCCGTGACCTTTCTGATCTGGATGCTGCTCGGCAGGGAGGCGGGCTATGCGCTGGCACGCGGCGTTTCGGTGCTGGTCATCAGCTGTCCGTGTGCGCTCGGCCTTGCAACGCCGGTCGCGATCATGGTCGGCAGCGGTGTCGGCGCGCGGAACGGCATTCTGTATAAAACCGCCGCATCGCTGGAGGAGACCGGACGCATCCGGACAGTCGTGCTGGACAAGACCGGCACCGTGACCGAGGGAAAGCCGCATATCACCGATGTGATTCCGGCGGCCGGCGTGACGGCGGAGCAGCTTATCGAAGATGCAGCCGCGCTGGAGCAGTACAGCGAGCATCCGCTGGCGCGGGCAGTCACGGAATATGCAGCCGCAAAGGGCATTCATCCGGCGGAGCTGACGGATTTCCGAGCGATCGTCGGCAGCGGCGTTTCCGGAAAGCAGGGCGATTCGCAGCTTCTGGCTTGCAGTCAGCAGGCCGCCGCAGCGGAGACAGAGCTGCCGGAGAAAATGATACAGGCAGCGCAGAATCTCGCAGAATCGGGCAAAACGCCGCTCTTTTTCCTGCGTGACGGAAAGCTGCGCGGCATCCTCGGCGCGGCGGATATCATGAAAACAGACAGCGCCGCCGCTATCAAATCGCTCAAGGAAATGGGCATCCGCGTCATCATGCTGACCGGCGACAATGTCCGCACGGCGGAGGCGATCGGCATGGAAGCCGGCGTTGACCGCGTGATCGCGGAGGTTCTGCCGGACGGCAAGGAGCGCGTCATACGCGAATTGCAGGCGGAGGGCAAGGTCTGCATGGTCGGCGACGGTATCAACGATGCGCCTGCGCTGACGCGGGCGGAGATCGGCATGGCGATCGGCGCGGGAACCGATGTCGCGATTGACGCGGCAGATGTTGTGCTGATGCAGAGCAGTCTGACGGATGCAGTCAACGCGGTGCGTCTGAGCCGGAAAACGCTGAAAAATATTCACGAGAATCTGTTCTGGGCGTTCATCTACAATATCATCGGGATCCCGCTGGCGGCGGGCGTTCTGGTGCCGCTCGGCCTGACGCTGAACCCGATGTTCGGTGCGGCGGCAATGAGCCTGTCGAGCTTCTGTGTTGTGACGAATGCGCTCCGACTGAATCTGTTCAGGCCTGAGAAATCTGTGCGGACGCCGGCGGCGCCTGCTGCGAATATACACGAAATCAACGAATCTGCGAAAGGAACGGTGAATCAAATGACAAAGATGACACTGGAGATCAAGGGCATGATGTGCCCGCACTGCGAAGCGCATATGCGCAAGGCACTGGAGGGCATGGAGGGCGTCACGGTGCTGTCCGTGAGCCATGAGGCGGCGAATGCTGTCATCGAGACGGCAGCGCCGGTCGCGGAGGAGGACTTCCGCAAGGTCGTGGCCGATGCGGGCTATGAGCTGACCGGTATCAAGTGAGGGGCGGCATGGGCATGGATTTTTTTGAAGCATCGGCGGAGCGTTTCAGCTATCGCGGCAGCTATCTGCCGGACGCCGTGCCGCGCAGCGATCTGGAGCGCATCATGCAGGCGGGGCTTGACGCGCCGTCGGGATGCAATAAGCAGACGACCTCGCTGATCGCGGTCGATGATCCGGCGCTGCTCGCGCAGATCTTCGAGATCATGGAAAAGCCGGCGCTGAAGAATGCGCCCGCAGCGATCTGCGTGACCACAAGGCGCATTGTCGCCTACAAGGACGGCTGGGGCAATGAGCGCTGCTACGGCGTGCAGGATTATTCCGCGGCGATCGAAAATATGCTGCTGGCGATCACGGCGCTCGGCTATGTGAGCTGCTGGATCGAAAGGTCATGTGACCGATGCGGACGAGCAGGGAAAGCGGATCGCTGAGCTGCTCGGCGTGCCGGAGGAGGAGTCGCTGATCTGTGTGCTGCCGGTCGGCAGGGCTGCGGATCCGGTGAAGCGCGTGCGGAAAAAGCCCTTTGCGGAGCGCGCACATTTCAATCAGTGGTAAACAAAAGCATCACCTGTTTTTCGCAGGTGATGCTTGCTTTTAGAGATAATAAAGTTTTGGGCGGATTTTCTGATAAAAGAGTGATTTAGAATGGTTAATAATAAGGTATCGCTTCGCGATGCTATTATGAATGGGTGCCTCACTTGTAGGCACCCAAGCCCGCGAACGCTTGAACGCTGGGGGAGTTTCGCTC
>DGSY01000200.1:0-12236 GCA_002394125.1 Ruminococcus sp. UBA4350 | reverse complement strand
GCAAGCCTTTGAAAAGGCTTGAGCGAAACTTTTGATATGGGCACCATTCAAACTATTTGTTTTAGCCATAATTTACCGACCGCAAATAGTAATCAGCCTGTTTTTTATTCGTTACACCGCCGAAGCAGCTCCGCCTCGTCGATGACGGGAATGCCGAGCGATTCCGCTTTCGTGAGCTTGCTTCCGGCATCGTCGCCGGCAACGACTACATTCGTTTTCTTGGACACCGAGCCGGAGACCTTTCCGCCGTGCGATTCGATCAGCGCCTTTGCGTCATTGCGCTTCATGGTCGGCAGAGTGCCGGTCAGCACGAATGTCATGCCCGCAAAGCGGTCGCTCGCGGCTGCTTTCGCGGCATATTCCATTTTCACGCCGCGGGCAAGGAGCGTGTCGATCAGGGCTGCAAAATCCGGCCGTGCAAATGTCTCCGCGACGGATTCCGCCATGATCTCGCCGAAGCCGTCGATCTGCGCAATGTCCTCCGGCTTCGCATTCCGGATCGCATCAAGTGAACCGAAGCTGTTGCAGAGCAGCGTCGCCGCAGCCTGTCCGATATTGCGGATGCCGAGCGCCGCGATCACGCGGTCCAGCGGCTGCGATTTGGAATTTTCGATTGCCGTCAGCAGATTCTCCGCAGATTTCTCCTTGAATCCCTCCAGCGTCAGCAGGTTTTCTTTGGTCAGCGTGTAGAGATCGGCGGGCGTTTCGATCAGCTTTGCATCCAGAAGCTGCTGAACGATCGCGGGGCCGATCCCGTCAATGTTCATCGCATTTTTCGATGCGAAATGCACGATTGCCCGGAAGATCTGCGCGGGGCAGGCGGGGTTGAAGCAGCGGAGCGCGGCTTCTTCGCCGTCCCGCTCGACGGTGCTGCCGCAGACCGGACAGCGGTCGGGGATGTGATACGGCACGGATTCCGGCTCATGCGATTCCGACGCCAGCACTTCGGGGATGATGTCGCCGGCCTTGCGGACGCGGATCATGTCGCCGACGCGGATATCCTTTTCGGTGATGAACTGCTGATTGTGCAGCACGGCGCGGGAAACGCTCGTGCCGGCGAGCTGGATCTCGTCAAAGACCGCGACCGGCGTCAGAACGCCTGTCCGTCCGACCTGAATCTCGATCGCACGCAGCTTTGTCAGCTTTTCCTCCGGCGGGAATTTGTAGGCAACGGCCCACTTCGGATACTTCGCGGTCGCGCCGAGCCGGTCACGCTGCGAAAGGCTGTCCGTCTTGATGACAACACCGTCGATATCGTAGGGGAGTGCGCCGCGCATTTCTCCGATCTTCTCGATCTCTGTGCGGATCATCTCCGGATCGGCAGGACATTTTGCATAGGGGATCGTCGGGAATCCGAGTGCCTTCATGCGGTCGATCGTCTCGGAATGTGCAGCAAAGGATTCGCCCTCGACCTGCTGCAAATTGAATATGAAAATATCAAGCCGCCGCGCCGCCGTGACCTTCGGATCCTTCTGCCGGAGCGATCCCGCAGCGGCATTGCGCGGATTCTTGAACAGCTCCTCTCCGGCGGCCTCCTGCTGTGCGGAAAGGCGCTCAAAGGATGCACGCGGCATATAGACCTCTCCGCGCACCTCCAGCTTTTCCGGTGCGCCCTTGAGTTTCAGCGGGATGCTGCGGATCGTTTTGAGATTCGCGGTCACATTTTCGCCGACAAAGCCGTCGCCGCGCGTGGAGCCGCGTGTCAGAATGCCGTTCTCGTATTCCAGTGACACGGACAGTCCGTCGATCTTCGGCTCAACGGTGAACATCGGCGCATCGACTTCTGACCTGACGCGCTCTACGAATGCCGCGACCTGCTCAAACGAAAAGACATCCTGCAAGCTCGCCATTTGTACGGTATGCGTGACCTTCTCGAATTTGCCGGACGCTGTGCCCTGTACGCGCTGCGTCGGGGAATCCGGCTCCAGCAGATCGGGGAACGCCGCCTCCAGTTCGCGCAGCTCCGCCATTTTCATGTCATATTCATAGTCCTCTGCGGTCGGCGCGTCGAGATCGTAATATTCATGCGCCATGCGCAGCAGCTCTGCGGTCAGCTCTCTGACGCGCAGTGCAGCTTCTTCATGTGTCATTTGTTTCACCTCCGGTGATATTGTTCCTCAGATGCTTCGACATATGATCGAAGCAGAGATGATCGCCGTTTTCGGTTTCGATACTGTGCCAGCTGACCGCCTGATAGCCGCGCTTCAGATAGATCGGCTTTGCGGGAAATGACACATCCAGCTCCGCTTCATCGTATTGCTCTGCGATGCGCGATTCCGCAAAATCCAGCAGAGCCCGTCCGTAGCCGTTTCCCTGATACAGCGGCAGAACGAACAGTCTGCCGATCTCATTGCCGGAGACCGTGACCGTTCCGGTGATCTCTCCGCTGTCGGAAATACACAGAAATACGCAGTTTTCAGTGATATCGCGCATGATCGCCGCCGCATTGTGATGCGCGAGAAAGAATGCCACGGCACCGGCCGGATAATAATGCGGATAGACTGTCCGGATCGTTTCCTCCGTGATCTTCCGGACAGTCTCATGATCCGCGGCTTTCGCCGGAATAATATTCATATGCTACCTCATAAAAAAGCGGGATGCCGGAGCCGTTCCGCATCCCGCTGATCGTTACTGCACCGGCTGATAGCCGGAAAAGCCGTCGTACCGCAGTGCTTCCTGCCGGACGCTGCCGTCTGCCGCCGGTGCGAATTCCTCTGTCGGAAAATTCAGGCGGCTGAACACCTCGCAGGGCGAATCGGTATTGTCCGCAGAGCAGGTCTTGGTCGGCACCTGATACGGATATGCCGCAACGGTCATCGTGACCGGCCGCGTCAGCTCCACGATCGAAAAGACACCGAGCGTCAGCACGACCGTTCTGCGCGGCGCGGGCGGGAGAAAATTCTCCGGATCCTGCGGCGGGAGCATCGGCGGCATCGGCGGAAGCACGCAGATACGCGTTTCCAGCGCGATCGGATCGACACACTGACAGCTTGCGGTCGGCAGATTGACGACATCGCAGCAGCTGTTTGTATCGCCGATGCGGGCGCCGTTGCTGAAATAGGTTTTCGTGTTGGATTCGCTGCCGTAAAGGATCACGCTTTTTGAGGCGCTGGCCATGCCGTGCATGACGGCGGGCGCTTCGCAGGTGCGCGTATAGCAGAGCAGCTCCACGCCGAAGGTATAGGTGATATCGACGGTATAATATCCGCGGTTGAACGGGATCGGCTCCACGCTCATGCAGATATTGTCGATCGAAACGCAGCGCGTCTTGACGGATGTATACTGCGCGGGCAGCTCGCCGCCTTCGAGCATCACCTGCAAATTCGTGATGCAGTCCTTGTCGCTGCAGCTGTCGAATACGCGGTCGAGCTTGACCGGCACGGCACTGATGCTGTCGGCATTCGGCATATCATTCATGTGAATTCCTCCCAGTCACAGATTTGGAGTTCCGCGATGCAGCATATCCGGATGCGCTCAATCGGAATCCTCAATGCAATATATTCAGTGCAGGCGGAAAATGTGACTGTGCGGGAGGATTTTCGGCAGAAAATCGGGTTCAGGTATTCTTATCGACCTGATGAAACTGCTTGAGATTGCCGATCTTTTCATTGCGCTCCTCAAGCACCTTTTCGACATCTGCCCAGTCCAGCCCCTGATTGGCAGCCAGAACCATGACATGATAGAGCAGATCGTTGATCTCATTTTTCAGCTCGTCATTGTCGCCGTTCTTCGCAGCAATGACGGTCTCGGTGGCTTCCTCGCCGACCTTCTTGCAGATTTTGTCAACGCCCTTGTCGAACAGGTATGCGGTATAGGAATTCTCCTGCGCGGTGCCGGCCTCGAATGCGGCCTTGCGCGCCTTGATGACTTCAAAAATCTCCTGGTAAACGGTCATGCTTCATTCTCCTCATCGTTGTAGATTTCCTTGAAAAAGCAGCTGTATGCGCCGGTGTGACAGGCGACGCCGGTCTGCCGGACATTGACGAGCAGTGTGTCGTCATCGCAGTCCGCGAAGATCGAAACAACCTTCTGCACATGGCCGGAGGTCGCGCCCTTGTTCCAGTATTCCCGCCGCGAGCGGCTCCAGAACCATGTATAGCCGGTCTCCAGTGTGCGGCGCAGGCTTTCCTTGTTCATATAGGCGAGCATCAGAACGGTTTTCGTATCGACCTCATAGCAGACCGCCGGGATCAGCTCGCCCTTCTGAAAGAAGCGGTCGAGGTCATTCAGATCAACTTTTATCATATGTATTCTCCGATCATCCGATCAAGTCTTCACAGCGGATCAGCTGGAGGATGCAGCCCGCTTTTTCAAGCGGCGCGGCGATCGTTTCCAGATACCATGAAAAATCCGTGAAGCCGGATGCAGTTGTTTTCCGGTCAATATCGAGACCGAGACATATCTCCTTTGGATTGTCCGCAGTCAGCATGATCCCGCTGCCGGAGGCATGATAGAGGATGACGCCGATATGCTCATCGGCACGCTGCTTTTCGTCGATCAGCGCAAAGAGCGTATCTTCCGGCATTTTCGTCTGCTGCCAGTCGGGATCACCGTCATCATGCAGCGGGTAATATTCAGCGCCGTCTTCGGAAACCCGCCAGCCGATCTGACCGAACAGCCGGACGATCTCCGAGATGCGGCTGGAATATGCGCTGCAATCAAACTCCATCCAGCCTTCTCGTGCCATTGTTACGGCTGGAGGATGTTTTCCAGCTCCGTGAGCAGGAGCGTATGCTCGCGGCGCGTACCCGCGCAGATGCGCAGGCCGTTCGGGAAGCAGCGGACAGCGATGCCCGCCTTTTGCAGCTGTTCATAGATTTCGCCGGCATAGGCCGTCTGCACGAATACGAAATTCGTGCGCGGGGGATAGACCGTTTCCAGCAGATCCGGATAGCGCTGCACCAGCTCATTGATGCCGGTATAGAGCCGCTGTGTCTGCACGATGATCTCATCGCAGCAGTGGCGCAGGAGCGTCTGCTCGCGCAGGACGGCCGCGCAGATCTTCTGCGAGATCGCATCGCAGTTATAGGGAGATTTTGCGGCGCGGAGCAGCGAGGTCTTGTATTTGTCCATGACCGCGAAGCCCATTCTCGCGGCGGCAAGACCGATCGCCTTGGAGCAGGTGCGCAGCACGATCAGATTTTCGTATTTGTTGACGAGATCCATCACGCTCTCGTCCCAGAAATCCATATAGGCTTCATCGACGATGATGAGGCAGTCCGGCGCGGATTCGATCAGCCGGATGACATCGGCACGCGGCAGGCCGAGCGAGGTCGGATTGCATGGATTCGAGAACACGACCGCATTTGCCTGCTGACACGCAGCGATCAGCGCATCGGTGTCGATTTGCAGATTGCTCTTTTTCGGCACACTGATGACCTCGAGCTCCGCGAGCGCCGCATAAAAGCCGTACATCGAGAAATCCGGCGAGACCGTGACGAGCTTCTGTCCCTTTTCCATGAAGGTGCCGAGCAGCAGCGTGATGATCTCATCGGAGCCGTTGCCCGCGGTCACGCAGTCGGGCAGGACATGATAATATGCCGCGAATGCCTCAACGACCTCTGTCGCGAGCGGATCGGGATAGCGGTTGAAGCTGATCTGTTCGATCTGATCGGCGATCTTGGATTTCAGCACAGAGGGCAGATCGAAATAGGATTCATTGGCATCGAGCCGGACGGCATAGCTGCCGGTGATCGGATCATATGCCTTGAGGGATGTCAGTTTTTCGGGCAGCTTCATTTGTTCTCCTCCTCAAAGCGGACGGCGATCGCATTGGCGTGTGCGGTCAGACCTTCCTTATTCGCGACGAGAATGATATCATCCTTTGCTTCGCGGAGCGCGTCCTCGGTATAATAAATGTAGCTGGAACGCTTGACAAAGCTGTAGACCGAGAGCGGCGAGAAGAACCGTGCCGTGCCGGAGGTCGGGAGAACGTGGTTCGGGCCGGCGTAGTAATCGCCGAGCGGCTCGGATGCATATGTGCCGAGGAAAACGGAGCCGGCATTGTCGAGCTTTCCGATGTATTCCAGCGGATTCTCCATGAGGACTTCGAGGTGCTCCGGGGCGACCTCGTTGGCCAGCTCGACGGCCTGTGCCGGTGTATCGCAGATCAGGATCGCACCGAAATTGTCGAGCGAGGATTTGATGATTTCGCGGCGGCTGAGATATGCCATCTGCCGCTCAAATTCGGCGAGCGTTTCATTCGCAACGCGCTCCGAGGTCGTGACGAGAATTGCGGAGGCGAGCTTGTCGTGTTCGGCCTGCGACATGAGGTCAGCCGCGACATATTTCGGATTCGCGGTATCATCCGCCATGACCAGAACCTCGCTCGGCCCTGCGATCATGTCGATATCGACAACACCGTAGAGCAGGCGCTTTGCCGTCGCGACGAAGATATTGCCGGGGCCGACGATCTTGTCAACACGCGGAATGCTGTCGGTGCCGTAGGCGAGTGCAGCGACCGCCTGTGCGCCGCCCATGAGGAAGACGCGGTCAACGCCGCAGAGCGATGCCGCGACGAGGATATCCGGATTCGGCTTGCCGTCCTTGCCGGGGGGCGTCACCATGATGAGCTCCCGGACGCCGGCGATCTTCGCGGGGATCGCGTTCATCAGAACGGAGCTGGGGTAGGCAGCGGTGCCGCCGGGAACATAGAGACCGACGCGCTCCAGACCGCGCAGGCGCTGGCCGAGAATGACGCCGTCCTCGCGGGTATTGCAGAAGCCCTGCTCCTTCTGGCGGTTGTGGAAATCAGCGATATTTTCGATCGCATTCAGCAGCGCCTCCACGAATTTCGGATCGGCGGCTTCCAGTGCATCGGAAATCGTATCGGCATCGACCTCGAACTGTTCGGGGCACTTGCCGTCAAATTTTTCGGTATAGGCGCGCACGGCGGCATCGCCCTTTGTGCGGACATCCTCAAGGATCGTCGTGACGGTCTCGACGACCTTCGGATCCGGTGCGGCACTTCTTGTGCGGAGCTGCTCAAAGAACGCAGCTTCGTCTTTTCCGTTGCAGCGAATGACTTGCATATTCGTTCCTCCCTGTTAATTTGCTGAGATCATACGGATCATTCAGATTCCTGCTTCTGAAAATACTGTTCAATTCTGCCGATCAGCGCCTCCAGCTCCTGATGCCGGAGCTTCATGCTGACGGTATTGGCAATGAGTCTCGCGGAGATCGGGCAGACATCCTCATAGACCTCCAGACCGTTTTCTTTCAGTGTCGTGCCTGTCTCGACGATATCCACAATACCGTCGGACAGCTCCAGCAGGGGCGCCAGCTCGACCGAGCCTTCGATCTTGACGATATCAACATCCATGCCCTTTGCCTCAAAGAACCGGCGCGTGACATTCGGATATTTCGAGGCGATGGTCTTGACGCCGTAGCCGCTGTAGAAATCGCAGCCCTTCTTGACGGCGAGGGCGAATTTGCAGCGCCCGAATCCGAGATCGAGCAGCTCATAGAATTTGCCCTGCATTTCAAGAATGGTATCCTTGCCGACGACGCCGAGATCACAGACGCCGTGCTCAACATAGGTGATGACATCATTTGCCTTTGCAAGCACGACCTCAATGCTGCCGTCGCCGACCGGAAGGATCAGCTTTCTGCCCTTCTCGCGGACGGCAGTGCAGTCGAGTCCGAGCTGCTCAAACATCCCGACGGTGTCCTTTTCGAGACGCCCTTTGGTCAGTGCAATACGAATCGGTCTCTGCATCGCTCAGTCCTCCTTTCCGCCTGCCGGCTGACCGGCCTTTGATACCTCGATCGGCAGTACGCGCTCAATGCCGTGCGCATCGGCATAGGCCTTTGCGCCGTCCAGTGTCTCCGAGAGCGAATGCTCCACGATCAGTCCCTTTTTGCGGAGATTCTCCGCCGCTTCCACGGCATCCGCCTCGCAGCCCGGCGCCGCCCAGATCAGGATATTGCTGATCTGCGGCGTTTCGATCCGGTCGCCCTGCTTGCTCAGCACCTTGACGACCGCATCAATGTTGACGGCAAAGCCGGTCGCGGGCACGTCGTAGCCGAATTCGGCGATCAGGCGGTTATAGCGGCCGCCGGAGAGGATCTCCTCGCCGTAGCCGGAAAGATAGCCGCGGAGGATCATGCCGGTATAATAATCGGTGCGGTGGATCATGCCGAGATCGACGGTCACGCGGGCATTTCCGCTGAACTGCACGACCGACTGCCAGAGCGAATGCAGATCGGCGAGGATTGCGGCAAAGCGTTCGCCTTTGCAGAGCGCGGCGGCCTTTTCAAATACTTCTTCGCCGCCGAACAGACGGGGGAGCATCCGCAGTGCCTTTGCGGTATCGGACTGCGGGAGCTCACTGAGGATATCGTTCAGCGCGGGATAGTTTTTCGCTTCGATGCAGTCGCGGATGCTCTCCTTGACTGCGTCCGGCGCATCCAGCTGCTGCATCAGCTCGCGGAAGAATGCCGCATTGCCAAGCTCCAGCGCATATTCTTCGCCGCAGGCCTGCAAAGCGTCGATTGCTGCCGCAATGACCTCCAGATCCGCCATGCGCGAATCGGAGCCGATCAGCTCGATGCCCGCCTGCGAGATCTCGTCATCACGGCCTTTCAGCGAGGGCGAGACCGGATAGATATTCTGCTGATAGCAGAGGCGCAGCGGGAGCGCCGCCCCGCGCAGGCGCGTCGCGCAGACACGGGCGATCGGCACGGTATTGTCCGGCCGCAGCACCATGAGCCTGCCCTTGTTGTCAGTCAGCTTATACATCTTCTCCATCGGGAAGGGCTGCGAAGCGCGGTTGAATACATCGTAGAATTCGAGTGTCGGGGTGATGATCTCGCTGTAGCCGCGGGATGTGAACAGTCCGAGCAGACGGTTTTCGATCTGCCGGCGCAGTGTGCATTCCGAGAACAGCGCATCGCGTGTGCCCTCCGGGGTGATCTTGTCATATTTGTTCATGCGGGTAACTCCTTATTATGTATTGCGGGAATGATGCGGTCAGTCTGCGGCACTGCCGTTTGTGACCTCTGTGAGATCACCGATCTCATAACCGTAGCCGCTGCCGGACTTGAAATAGCTGACCTCCGTGCTGTAGGTCAGTGTGCCGTTTGTCAGGTAGATATCAGTATCTCCGGCTTGCAGCAGGGAGATCTTGAGCCGCAAAGCGCCGCCGTTCTCATCGGTCAGCTCGGCTCTGCAAACCTCCGGATGCTCAACTGTGACCGTCCACGACGCGTCGATCGGGTAAAGGTCGGATTCGATCATCATATAGTAAGTCGATTCGGACGGGATCAGATAGGTGAGCACCGAGATTACGACCGTTCCTGCGGCGGTCACAGCCAGTGCCGTATTGCGCGCAGCGGCACTGCGGAAAACGCCGAGGATCATGACCGGCACACTCATAAAGCAGAACAGCGCTGCGAACAGCATATGCGGAAAATCCGCGATGCACTGACTGACATAGCCGATGCCGAGCAGCATTTGCAGGAGCGTCATGACCGAAAGGATCAGACCGCTGTACCATTGATCCTTTGTAATGAACCAGCCGAGGAATGCGCCGGGGAAGGTCAGCAGCGTGATCTTGAACCAGTAGGGATAATACATGAACAGCTCAAAGCCGAGCGCAGAAAACGGTACCTGAATCAGATAGACGAGCGGCTGCGAGATCAGGAAAAAGACAAAGGTCTTGCAGGCGGCTTCCAGCGGCTTTTTGCAGTTTGAAATGATGAAAACTGCAAAAACGACCCATGCTTCGAGTGTGGCGGCGATCTGGTGAAACGACCAGCCGGACGGCACCGTGATCGCCATGAGTGCGGTGAATGCGCCGGCGATGACCGCAAATACGATCACGAACAGCCATGTCATCCGAATGCCGCCGAAGATCTTATGCAGCAAAACAGACTCCTTTCCGGGACCGCAGAACCATACCGCAGACACTTTAGCGTGCTAACATGGTAACATGATAACATATTATCATGAAAAAGTCAAGTCAGAACAGGGAAAGCTGATTGGATTTCGGCAGGTCTCCCAAAGCTCCGAGGGCATCGAGCGCATCTATTGTTGCTTTTGATGCGCCGGAAAGCTGCTGAAATTCATCGACAGAAATGAAATCGCCGTTCTGCGCGGTTTCATAGATGCTCTCCGCAGCCTTCGTGCCGACACCGTCGATCGCCGCGAACGGGATGCGCAGCTTGCCGTCCTCGATCAGATAATCGCAGGCATGGGAGCGCCGCAGATCGACCGGCAGGAATTCATAGCCGCGGGACATCATCTCATTGACGATCTTGAGGATATCGAGCAGGTCATTCTCCTTTTTGGAGCGCTCCTTGCCCTTGCCGATCAGCTCGCCGATGCGGTTTCGGACAGCGTCAATGCCCTGCACGGCGAGTGCGGCATCAAAGTCGCCGCCGCGCACGGAGAAATAGGTCGCGTAGTATTCGAGCGGCTTGTAGAGCTTGAACCAGCCGAGCTTGATCGCAGCGGTAACATAGGCCGCGGCGTGTGCCTTCGGGAACATATACTTGATCTTCAGGCAGGATTCGATATACCAGTCCGGAACATCGTGGTCGCGGAGCATCTGGATGCGCTCCGGCGTAAAGGTCTTCGGCGCCTTGCCCTTACGGGTATCCTCCATGATCTGGAACGCCTGCTTCGGCTCGACATTGTGATAGAGCAGATAGGTCATGATCGAGTCACGCGTACCGATGACGTCGGAGATCGTGCAGGTGCCGTTTGCGATCAGCTCCTGCGCATTGCCGAGCCACACATCCGTACCGTGCGACAGACCGGAGATCTGTAGAAAGTCGGAGAACAGCCGCGGCTTTGCGTCCAGCAGCATTCCGATCGTGAAATTCGTACCCATTTCCGGAATGCCGAGCGAGCCGGTCTTGCAGTAGATCTCGTCCTCCGTGACGCCCAGTACCGAGCAGTCGGTACACATCTGGAATACCTTCGGATCGGTCGTCGGGACATCGGCGATCTTCATGCCGGTGAGATCCTCCAGATGCTTGTAGAGCGTCGGGACAACATGGCCGAGCTCGTCGAGCTTCAGAATGGTATCGTGCAGTTTATGGAAATCGAAGTGCGTTGTGATGATCATATCCGAATCGTCGGAGTCATCGGGATCGCCGGGCTGCTGCACGGGCGTGAAATCGAAGATATCGAAATCCTCCGGCACAACGACCATGCCGCCCGGATGCTGACCGGTCGTTTTCTTGACGCCGACGCAGCCCGCGACGAGCCGGTTGATCTCGCTGTTGTTGACGGTGATGCCGCATTCATCGAGATAATGCTTGACATAGCCGTATGCGATCTTGTCCTGCACACCGGAGATCGTGCCCGCCTTGAACACATTTGCGCGGCCGAACAGCTCCTCGGTATAGCGGTGCGATTCGGACTGATATTCGCTGGAGAAATTCTGGTCGATATCCGGCGCCTTGTCGCCGTCGAAGCCGAGGAAGGTCTCGAACGGGATATCATGGCCGTCGCGCTTCATATCGGTTCCGCATTTCGGGCAGGCCTTTTCGGGCAGGTCGAAGCCGGAGCCGACCGAGCCGTCCGTGATGAATTCGCTGTATTTGCATTTCGGGCAGACATAGTGCGGCACCAGCGGATTGACCTCCGAGATACCGGCCATTGACGCGACGAACGAAGAACCGACCGAGCCTCTGGAGCCGACGAGATAGCCGTGCTTCTCGGAATTTGCAACGAGCTTCTGCGCGATCATATACAGCACGGAGAAGCCGTGCTTGCAGATCGAGCCAAGCTCACGGTCGAGCCGCTTCTGCACCAGCTCCGGCAGCGGATCGCCGTAGATGCTCTTGGCCTTTTCAGTCGTGATGCGGATGAGATCCTCCTCCGCGCCGGGGATCGAGGGGGTGAATGTGCCCTTCGGGATCGCATGGCAGCGGTCGATCTTATCCGCGATGAGATTGGTATTCGTCACGACGACCTCATAGGCGCGGTCGGCGCCGAGATAGTCGAATTCTTCGAGCATCTCATCGGTCGTGCGCAGATAGAGCGGTGCCTGATTCGCGGTATCCTCAAAGCCGGAGCCGGCCTGCAAAATCTGCCGGTAGATGCCGTCGCGCTCATCCATGAAATGCACATCGCAGGTCGCGCAGACCGGAATGCCGAGGCGGTCGCCGATCTCCAGCACCTTGCGGTTATAGTTCCGCAGATCCTCCTCATCGCGGGCGGGATAGCGGTCGCTCCGCACCATGAACATATTGTTCGCGATCGGCTGGATCTCCAGATAATCGTA
>DGSY01000158.1:29245-29611 GCA_002394125.1 Ruminococcus sp. UBA4350 | reverse complement strand
CGCTGCTGATCTCCAGCCTGATGATCTTTCCGGCGGTGACGGCGATGCGGCTTTGCAGACAGTTCCGGCACGTTGTTCTGACGGCGGTCATCATATCCGTAAGCTGCTTTCTGCTGGGACTGTTCCTTTCGCTGGTCGTGGATACGGCGATCGGCGCAAGCGTCATCATAATGAATCTGATCGTCTTTGCGGCCGCCTCGCTGATTGCATTTCTGCGCGGCCGCCGTGCGGAATAAGCTGCCCGCTGACGGGGGAAAGGGAGACTTATTATGAATGACGAAAAAAAAGATACAGCAGCAAATGAAACCGGAGAGAAAAAGTTCAGTGTGTTCAAGGCGCTGTTTCTCATCTCGCTGCTCTATTATG
>DGSY01000158.1:28894-29159 GCA_002394125.1 Ruminococcus sp. UBA4350 | reverse complement strand
GTCTCGATGTTTGTCGGCGTGAACACCGACTGGGCGGCACCTGCGCTCAGCGACGGTGAATTGGATTACGGTTTTGAAGCATTTGAAGGAATGCTTGAGATTGGTGTTCTCAAGACACTTTTCTATTTTTGGTTCATTCCGCTTTATCAGATCTGCTATCTGATCGGAAATTTTTTCCGCCGGCTCTCCCAAAAATGCAGGGAGGCAGATGAACCGGAAAAATGAGCCGCCGGTTTCAGTAAATATTGATGTACCAATTAAATCT
>DGSY01000158.1:21934-28875 GCA_002394125.1 Ruminococcus sp. UBA4350 | reverse complement strand
CGCAGTATCACGGCAAAAAGACAAGCAGATATCTTCAAGAGATAGTTGGGACATCAATATAAACAAATGAAAGCCCGAAGCTGACTTCGGGCTTTTTTGTGCTTGTCAGCAGTACCAGAAACGGTACAGCTCAAAAACAACGATCGCAGCGGTGACTGCTGCATTGCAGAATACTGCTGAGACCGCATTCAGCTTTGCGGCATTTTTCTGAAACAGTCCAATGCCGCCGGTCACTGCGCCGATGGTGCAGACTGATGCGCAGACGATCTGGATGCATCCGCAGACCGTTCCTGCCGTGCGCGGCAGTCCCATTGTCTCCGGCGTCATGGTGAATGCAAGCATTGCGACCGCCGCGGCAAGTGAGAGGATACGGGCGCATTTCGCAGCCGTCAGCACTGCCGCGCCGGTTCCGCCGTTCAGCTTTCCTGCGCGTCTGCGCTTGATATCAATAAGCAGCGCAAAGATCGCCGTGATGCCGAGCAGCGTATACAGCGAGAACAGCGCGAGCTTTGCGGGGTATCCGCGCATCGGGATGTATTCGGTGAGACCAATCGAGAAATGCTGTCCGTCCGGATGATCCGAAACCCGGACAAGGACGGATTCATCCGTATCCGCCGGACAGTACAGACCGCCGCCGACAGGATACAGCGTGCCGAGCTGCTCACCGGCAACAGGATTCTGCAAACGCATAAAGCTGAGCAGACCGGTCATTTGCGAGCGGGAGGAGATATAATATCCTTTCGGCGTGACCGGCTCGCCGGCGCTTTCCGGAACATCAGACGGCTCCGGTTCACCGAACACATAAACGGGCAGATTGATGAACGCTTCGCTGACGGTCTGATCGGTCGTTGCCGCGACTACGCCGATGCGCGTGACCGGATCGAACAGCATCTGCGCGGTGCCGGAGCTTGTTCTGCCGTCATGCCCGAATACCTGCACGCCGAACTGACCGGCGGCAAATCCGCAGCTCGATATGATCTGATCTCCTGCGAAAAATGTGCCGGAGAACAGCATTTCATGCGTGGCCGGATCCTTGAAAAGCGGAGAATCAGGATCGGTCAGTGCCTGCGCATAGGTGCAGAGGTCATTGATCGGACCGGCTGCTGCGCCGGACGGATAGAGCGTGATATAAGTGATGCGCGTGCCGAGATCCCTGACCGCAGTGATAGGGCTCAGCGAGTAGGAATGCAGACGCTGACGCTGCTGCTGTACCCACGGATTGTCGCTGTGATCGGCGGCGACTGCGGTATGCTCCATGCCGAGCGGCTCCAGTATATTCTCGTGAACATATTCCGTGAAGCTCATGCCGCTGACCTGCTCAACGGCCAGTGCCGCGAGCGCCGCCGCCCAGTTGGAATAGGCCGTGACGGTGTCCGGCTGATAGACCTGCACCGGCTCTGTCTGCATCAGCGCATCCTTCAGCGAGGGAATCTTTTCTGCATCGTCCGTGGCTATTGCATAGGTCGTTTCGCACCAGCCGCTACGGTGGTTCATGATATCCGTCAGCGTGACCGGATCATCAAATTCGCGGTGCCGGAATGCAAAATCTGCCGGAAGAAAGCCGGAGATATCCGCATCGAGCGAGAGCTTTCCCTGCTCCCAGAGCTGCATGATGCTCACCCAGATCATGGTTTTCGTGATGCTGCCCCACTCAAACACGGTGTCCTCATCTACGGCGTATCCGGCATCGCGGTCGGCTATGCCGGAGCAGACCGTGCTGACGATCTCATCGCCGCAGAAGACCTTTGCACCGATGACTGGAGCGAATTCCTGATTCGCTTCCTGCCTGCCGGTCATCATGTCGATTTTCTGATTCAGATGCTCTGCATCATAACCGGAGGGCAGGACGGTCTCCGCCCACGCAGGGAACGGCATTGCGCCGAGCATGAGCGCGGCGGAAACCGCAGCGGCCGTCCGCAGGAAGATTCTGCTGATTTGCATAATATTCACCTCCGCTCAAAGCTCGCGCTTTTCATAATCAATCGCTGCGCTTACGCCGCAGTATACAAACCAGCTGTAACCGAATGCCAGCAGCATGATGACTGCCGGATAACCGCCGGCCGGCTGGAGCATGGTCGAAATCAGGGAATAGATATAGAAGATCGCCGTCGAGATAAACGGAATTTTCGTACCCGGAAGCAGGATGAACAATACCGTGCAGGCCATGAATACGAGATATCCTTTCAGAATCAGGAACAGCAGACTGTTTTTCCGGCTGCCAAGACCGTTTTTGAAATAGCTGCGCAGGGAGGTTCCGGTTATGATGAGGCTGAGCATGAAGCAGCCGTAGAATCCGAAGCGGTGAAAGGTGTTTGCGGAGACTCTTTCCGGATCGAGCCCGAACAGCGAAATAAAAAGCTGTGCAGCATCCGTATCCTGTTCCATGACTGCAAGCGCGATCTCCATGCACAATGCACACAGGATCAGTGCTGCCGTCAGGATGCCGCCGCAGAGGACAAATCTCGCTGCCGCGACCGTCTGCCGCTCTGCGGGAAGAATGCCGAACAGCGGTGTGCAGCCGCTTGTTTTTTCGGTATTCAGCAGCAGGGAGACAAGGCTGACACCGAACATCACAAACGCGGTTCCTGCCACAAAAGATGCGCCGGCCAGAATCATGATGCCGCAAAACAGCAGGAGCAGCACGACCGGTGCGATCACAGCAGCCTTGCCCGAATGCAGGAGCATGATGAGATCGCAGCGGATCAGTTTTTTGATCGTATCCATTTGATTCACTCCCAATCGTCAGAATTCTTTTTTCGCCGTCTTTTTTACGGTAATTGCGCAGCAGACAGCGCTGACGGCGACTGCCGCGATCTCTGCGATCACAGCTGTGATGACAAAGAATCTCTCCTCCGGCAGATCATCCCTGCCGAGCATAACAGAAGCGAAGACGAGGAGACACGCCAGAATGATAACCCATTTGATGACGCTGCCCTCGCCGTGAATGCGCAGCTTCATGAGCAGAAAGGCAAAGGCCGCGCAGGAAGCGGATGCGGCGATCGCGAGGATCGAAACGCTGAGCGCCGAGCATTCCGCGGGAAAGCTCTCCGTGAATGTGCGAAGTCCCTCCGGCAGGAAATGCGACAGCAGTCTCTTTGACGAGAGCCACAGAAATCCGATCGAGGGCAGCTGACCGAGCATGACGGCGGCACCGACGCTCAGAAATTCGCCGACCGTGACCTGTTTCCGCGAGACTGGCAGAATTCCGAAGATGCGTCTGCTTTCGGGATCATCGGAGAAGCTGTTCGGCGATGCAAACAGAAATGCCAGCAGCGCAAAGGTGATTGCGCCCGCGGCAATGCCGAAAAGCGCAAGTACGATACTCAGCAGAATCAGCGTCAGAACGAGCCGGCTGGAGCCGCCGACATAGAAATACCACACCGTTTTAAGCACGCCGTTCATGCCTGTCCTCCTTTGCAATATAGACGAGGATCTCGTCGATGCTGGCTTTTTCGGTCTCCAGCGAATCCGGCAGCCCCGCAGTATCCTCCGTGCGGATCAGCGCATCAAAGCCGTTCCGGTAGGCGTGGAAACCGGTCATTTTCTCTTTCAGTCCGGCGGGGATATCCTCCTCGGAGCCCTTGATGACGCGGAAGCCCTCCGAGAGATCGTCCTTTGTACCGGTATACCAGACCTTGCCCGCGTGCAGGATCGTGATATAATCCGCGATGCGCTCAACATCCGCCGTGATATGCGTCGAGAACAGCACGCCGCGGTTTTCGTCGGTGATGTATTCCGAGAGAATATCGAGCAGCTCATCGCGTGCAACCGGATCGAGACCGCTGGTCGGCTCATCGAGAATCATCAGCTCCGCGCCGTGCGAGAGCGCCGCCGCGATCATCAGCTTCATCTTCATGCCCTTGGAAAAATCGCCGACGCGCCGGTTATCCGGCAGGTCGAAATCCTTGATATACTGCGCGAACAGCGCGTGATCCCACTTCGGATAAAAGGGGCTGATCTGCTTTTCGATTTGCTTCACATTCAGATGCGCGGCGAGATAGAGCGAATCAAACACAACGCCGATGCGCTCCTTGACCGCGACGGAATCGGTCACGCTGTCCAGCCCGAAAACGGAGATCTTTCCGCTGTCAATGACGGCCATATTGAGGATCGAGCGGATCGTCGTGGTCTTGCCGGAGCCGTTCTGTCCGACAAAGCCCATGATGTAGCCCTTCGGCAGCGCAAAGGAAATATCCTGCAAGGCGAAATCCTTGTAAGCCTTATTCAGATGACTGATCTCAAGAATGTTTTCCATAGCTTATTCCTCCAGAAACTTTTTGAGTGCGCCGATGATCTCCGCATCGGTCAGACCGGCATTTCTGCCGCTTTCAACGGCCTTTTCAAGACTTTCCTCCATGTCGCAGAGCATCCGCTCCCGCAGCAGATCATTGCCGCGGGGCGCAGCGAAATAGCCCTTTCCGGCGACGGAGATGATGAAGCCCTCGTCGGTCAGGTCGTTGTAGACTCTGGTTGTGGTGATGACGCTGATCTTGAGATCCCGCGCCAGCTGACGGATCGAGGGAAGCTGTTCATTTTCGGCGACTGCACCGGAAAGGATCTGCTCCCGGATCTGCTGCTCGATCTGCTCATAGATCGGCAGCTCGGATTTGTTTTTGATTATGATTTTCATGAAGCGCTCCTGTTCATACTGTACTTATCGCGATATATACAGTATAACACGCAGTACAGCGTTTGTCAAGAGGATTTTTATATTTTTTTCTGCATCCTGATTCCCGTAAGCTTTTCGATTGGCAGATTTTATCGTAAATACGCAAAAAAGAGCCTTTCCGTACTTTGATATAATACGGAAAGGCTCTTTTGTTTCTGATATCATCAGCCCGCGAACGGCTGATAGAGCTTGTCAAAGATCGCGCCGTTGACGATGCGCCCGTTATCGGAGAGATCCGGCAGCCAGACGCCGCCGTCTTTTTTGGCGAATACTAAAATCCGGTCGCCGGTGCCGTGCGCGATGCCGGGACGGTTCCCTTTCAGCTCGGCGCGCTCGCCGTAACTGACCTCCAGCGTGAACTGCGTATCCGCGGGAATCACGATCGCAGCATAAACAGTGTCCAGCTCGACGGTCTGCACGGGCAGCGGCTCTGATGTGATCTTCGCCGGATCGACATTGTATTTCACGACCGCGCCCGCGCCGATCGGCCACATTTCTCCCGCAATGCCGGTGACAACATAGCCGGATGTGCCGACCTTTTCATAGGCATCCTCCAGAATGTTATAGACCACGCCGGGCTGACCGGGGACATTATAGATCTGCTGCGGATCGGCAAGCTGGATTTTGGCCGGATAGGAGCGGTTTGTGAAAATTGTCCATTCTGCGCCGTTTTCAAGGATCCAGCGGATGTTGTCACTGATTTTCATGTATCTGATCCTCCGGTGCCTTTGCGCCCTTTTTGTGCCGGTCGATGATAAGCCGGATCGAATCGTAGAGATGCGGCTTCAGTTCACTGATCGTACAGGGATCCTCATATAATATAGCGGAATAGCAGGTCGCCGAGACCAACTCGATGATCATAAAGAGCATGATCTCCGGATCCTGAAATTCGCAGGGCGCCTCCGCGAGCATTCCGTAATATACATCCGAGAAATTGATATCGTCATCGGAAACAGGGGAGGTCAGCGCAGTTTTGAAGATGCCCCAGCTGAGATTCTTCGAGATGAAATTCAGCAGCGACTGATTTTCGGTGAGCTGATTGATGATATTGTCGATGACCATGATGAGCTTGTCCTCAAAGGAAAGTCCTTTGGTCTGATCGCCCAGCTCCTCGACGGCCGTCCGGAACAGCTGGCTGGATTTGTGTGAGATCAGGCGGTTGCGGATATCGTACTTATCCTTGAAATAAAGGTAGAATGTGCCTTTGGCGACGCCTGCCTGATTGACGATATCCGTGATCGAGGTTTTGCTGAAGCCCTTTGTGGTGAAGAACTCGAATGCGGCTTTCAGCAGGGTGTGTTCCTTGAGCTTTTTGTTGAGATCAACTTTCCCCATGTTCTGGCTCCTTTTTTCGGCCGGATGTGCCGGCTCTCCGGATAGAATGCCCTGTTTTTTTCATTATAACCCAGAAAGGCGCAGGTGTCAAGCATTCAATCATGCTGAATGATGCCGGAAACTGTGCGGCAAATTTGTGCAGGTATACGAAATTCTGACCGAAGGTCATTTTTCTTGCGGATAGAGATTGACTAACGGTCAGTTTTGTGCTATAATACAGTCAAGAAAAATGAACAACGGTCATTTCCGATGTATGAAAGGATGATATTATGCTGAAACTCGGCGAATGGATCGCAAAGCACAGAGTCCTGATTCTCATAATCAGTGTTCTGCTGCTGATACCCTCAGCGATCGGTTTTCTCAATACCCGCGTCAATTACGACATTCTCTCCTATCTGCCGAAGGACATCAATACGATGATCGGGCAGGACATTCTCAAGGAGGACTTCGGACAGGGCGGCTTCTCGCTCGTCATGGTGGAGGGCATGAGCGACAAGGAGGTCGCGGAGACCGCTGACAAGATCTCAGCGATCGACCATGTTTCCAATGTCGTCTGCTATCAGTCGCTGACCGACTGCACGATCCCGAAGGAGATCCTGCCGCAGAAGGTCTATGACTTCTTCAATCACGAAGACACGACCATGATGGCCGTTTTCTTCGATGACACGACCTCCGCAGACGGTACGCTTGCGGCCGTTGAGGAGATGCGCGCCGTCACTGCAAAGCAGTGTTTCATCAGCGGTATGTCCGCGATCACGCTGGACATGAAGAATCTGACGCAGAGCGAAACGCTGATCTATGCGGCGATCGCCGTCCTGCTGACAACGATCGTTCTGCTGCTGACGATGGATTCGTTCCTCATTCCGGTATTCTTCATGCTGAGCATCGGCTTCGCGGTGGTCTGGAATCTCGGAACGAATGTGTTCCTCGGCGAGAT
>DGSY01000158.1:0-21804 GCA_002394125.1 Ruminococcus sp. UBA4350 | reverse complement strand
TACAAGGAACAGCTTGCGCAGAATCCCGATGACAAGATACAGGCAATGGCGCAGGCGATTGCGAATACGATCACCTCGGTCGTCGGCAGCTCGTTCACGACGGTCGCCGGATTCCTCGCAATGTGCTTCATGACATTCACGCTCGGCATGGATCTGGGCATTGTCATGGCAAAGGGCGTTGTCTGCGGCGTGATCTCCTGTGTAACGGTTCTGCCCTCGATGATCCTGATTTTTGAACGCGCGATCGACAAGACCTCGCACAGAGATCTCATGCCGCAGTTCAGCAGAGTCTCCGAGTTCATCACGAATCATTCGTGGGTGTTCCTCGTCGGCGCGGTCGTTCTTCTGATTCCGGCTGCATACGGCAACAGTCATTACGGCGTCTACTACAAGCTCGACAGCACACTGCCGAAGGATCTTGACAGTGTGATCGCAAATACCAAGCTCTCCGAAGAATTTGACATGAACAGTACGCATATCCTGATGATCCGCTCGGATCTCACCGCAAAGGAATCGCACAGCATGACAAATGAAATGGAGGCCGTGGGCGGTGTCAAATACGTACTGAGCTTCAATTCGCTGGTCGGTTCTGCGGTTCCGGAGGAAGTGATCCCCGATTCCGTCCGTGAGGTGCTGAAAAGCGACAAATGGCAGATCATGCTGATCGGCTCGGAGTATGAGGTCGCCTCTGACGCGGTCAACCGGCAGGTCACCCGACTGAACGAGATCGCATCCAAATACGATACCGGCGCAATGCTGATCGGCGAAGCGCCCGCAACAAAGGATCTGATTGAGATCACCGACCATGATTTCAAGGTCGTCAATCTGCTCTCGATTGCAGCGATCTTCCTCATTATCGCATTCACATTCAAGTCTCTGACGCTGCCGGTCATTCTGGTCTCGGTCATTGAACTGGCAATTATGATAAACCTCGGCATTTCCTGCTACACCGGCACAAAGCTCTCGTTCATCGCGCCGATCGTCATCGGTACGATCCAGCTCGGCGCGACGGTTGACTACGCAATTCTCATGACAACGCGCTACCGCACGGAGCGCAGCAGCGGCAAAGACAAAAATGAATCTATCGCGATCGCGCTGCGCACCTCGATCAAATCCGTTATCACCTCTGCGCTCGGCTTCTTTGCCGCAACGGTCGGCGTCGCACTGTATTCCGATATCGGCCTGATCTCGGAGCTGTGTATGCTGCTTGCAAGAGGCGCACTGATCTCAATGGTCGTTGTTGTAACGGCGCTGCCGTCGATGTTCATGCTGTTTGATAAAGTGATCTGCAAAACGAGCGCCGGCTTCGGACAGCATTCGGAGCAGAAGCATAAGCTCCGCTTCGGTTTTCTTCATTGATTCACTGTGTTTGGTATGAAAGGAAGTATCATCATGAAATCATATAACAGAGTTATCGCAGGCGCACTTGCCATTCTGCTTTCGGCAAGCACAACGGGCATGATCGCATATGCAAATATCGGCGGCGAGGCCGCGCAGACTGACACCGCAGTCTCCGATGCAGAGACTGAAAAGTCTGAAAGCCGCAAAGCGAACGGCAAGTCCGCATTCAAGGATGAAACGGTCTATGTGATGTGCGGAAACGATTCCGCCGTGAAGAATGTGATCGTCAGTGACTGGCTGAAAAATGCGCCGGCGCTCAGTGAACTGGCGGATATCTCCAATCTCAGCAATATCGAAAATGTCAAGGGCTGGGAGGAATTCACAGCGGACGGCGATCAGCTGAAATGGTCAGCCGACGGCAATGATATTTACTATAAGGGTACATCCGATCAGGAGCTTCCGGTCGAGGTGAAAATGACATATTATCTCGACGGCAAGCAGGTTTCGCCCGATGAGATCAAAGGAAAGAGCGGACATCTCGTGATCCGCTGGGATTACACGAACAAGCAGCATTTCACAGCCGATATCAACGGCGAAAAGAAAGAGCTCTGCGTGCCGTTTATGACCGCGAGCGCGGCAATGCTCAGCACGGATAAATTTCTGAATGTCTCCGTGAAAAACGGTAAGGTCATTTCGGACGGCGAACGGCTGATCGTTGTCGGCATCGCATTTCCGGGACTCGGCGACAGCCTTGATCTCGATGCGGTCAAGGGGCTGAATGCGGAGCTTCCCGACAGCTTCGAGATCGAAGCCGATGTGCAGGATTTTGAAATGGCATCGTCCGTAACAGTCGTTTCCAACGAGATCTTCTCGCAGATCGACGCAGACGGAACAACATCGTTCGATGATCTGAAAGAAAAGCTCGGACAGCTCAGTGACGGAGCCGATCGGCTGACCGAAGGCACCGCAGCGCTCTATGACGGCATCCGGCAGCTCTCGGACGGCTCCGGCGATCTGACGGACGGCATTGATAAGCTGGTTAACGGCTCCGCTGAACTGAAAAACGGAGCGGATCAGCTTGCAGGCGGATCCGTTCAGCTGGAAAACGGCGCAAAGACGCTCTCGGACGGCGCGGCGGCACTCTCCGACGGCCTTCACGATGCAAAGGACGGCTCTGCTGCTCTGGCAGCCGGCGCAGCAGAGGTGCGCGACGGTGCCGAAGCGCTCAGCGGCGGCATCACGAGCGCAGAGTACGGCGCATCGAAGCTGAATGCCGGAATCGGTCAGCTTGCAAAGGGCGCAGGCGATCTCGGCACAGGCATTGACGCGGCAAAGAGCGGCTCCGACGAGCTGACAGCAGGATTCTCGCAGGTACAGGGCGGCGCATCCGAGCTGAAAAAGGGCGCATCGCAGCTGACAGGCGGCGTTTCGCAGCTGACTGACGGCAGCACACAGGTCAAGGACGGCTCTGCGGCACTGGCAAAGGGTGCGGCCAATCTCAGCGACGGTGCAGCAGCACTCAGCGATTCGGCAAAGCAGGTCTCGGATGGCATCGGTACCGTCAAGGGCGGTGCGGATCAGCTTGCTGACGGCATCGGCGCAGCAAAGACCGGCGCGGATCAGCTGAATGAAGGTGCATCACAGCTGACGGCCGGCGCGGAGCAGCTTTCGCAGGGCATCGCACAGGCAGGCGCATCGCTTGATACCACAGTCGCGGCGAATGAGCAGGCGCTCGCGGCATTGCAGGCACTCTACGAACAGTCGCCGTCTGAGGCACTTGCTGCCGCGATCGGCACATTGCAGCAGACAGTCGCCGGTCAGAAGCAGATCGCCGCATCTATGGCGGAGGAAGGTCAGCTGACCGCAGGCGCACAGGCCGTCAGGGACGGCGCAGAGCAGCTCGGCGCGGGACTCGGACAGCTCAGCGGCGGTCTCGGCGATGCACAGACCGGATCCGCATCGCTCCAGAAAGGTCTTGCACAGCTCGATGCGGGCGGCAAAGCACTGGCAGGCGGCGCATCCCAGCTCTCCGGCGCATCCGCACAGCTTGCACAGGGCGCAGGCGATCTTTCCAGGGGTGCGGCGGCACTGGACGGCGGCATTGCAAATCTCGCTTCGGGCAGCACGGCGCTGACCGGCGGACTGGATGCGCTGATCGCCGGCATTGACAGGCTCGCCGCGGGCAATACCGGACTGAATACCGGACTCGGACAGCTTTCCGAGGGCGCGAATGCGCTGAACGGCGGATTTGCACAGGTCGTCGGCGGTGCATCGGCACTGGATCAGGGACTTGTGCAGCTGAAGGACGGCTCGCTCGCACTCACGGGCGGCATCGGTCAGCTCTATGACGGTGCGGGCGCACTGGACGGCGGCATGATGCAGCTTGTGACGGGCGGAACGCAGATTTCCGGCGGCGCACTGACGCTCTATCAGTCGATCGGAACGCTGAGAGCCGGAGCCGGCAAGCTCTCCGACGGTGCAGATGCGCTGCATACCGGAATCGGAACGCTTGCGGACGGCAGCACGGCGTTGGTTGACGGAGTATCGAAGCTGGAGGACGGCGCAAAGGAGCTGAATGACGGCATGGTGAAATTCAACCGCGATGGCATCTCCGTTCTGACGGGTGCAGTCAATGAGAATCTGCCGGATATGATCGCAAGGTTCAAGGAGATCTGCGCAGCGTCGAAAGCATACAACAGCTATTCGGGCATCTCCGATGACATGGAGGGCAGCGTGAAGTTCATTTATATGTTCGACGGCGCACAGTAATAAAGCAAAAAGGGAAGACGGCTTTGCGGCTGTCTTCCCTTTTTTGCTTGTGATTTATCGCAGCGCGGCGCAGAATTCGCGGATCTTCTGCGCATTGCCCGCATCCGGCTTGGTTTTCGGATCCAGAAGCACCAGCTCTGCGGCGAGATCGCTGATTCCGAGCTCGCCCTTCAGCTTGATGAATGCCTTATCCGCACCGCCCGCAGTCTGGCAGGCAAACGCCGCAATGCGCTTGCCTTTGAGATCGGTATTGCGGATGAAGGTGCGCAGCGGCGGCGCGATCGTGCTTGCCCAGACCGGAAATCCGAGGACGATGCAGTCATAGGCGGCGATATCGCAGCTGTACGGCTTCAGCTCCGGCGTTTCGGACATGACGGCGCTCTTTCCGCCCCAGACAAATTTGCTGACCTTTCCGGTCGGATAGGCCTTGACCGGTTCGAGCGAGAGCAGATCGGCGTCAAGCTCCTTTGCGATCTCCTGCGCAGTCTGCGCGGTGTTCCCTTCGAGGGAATAGTAAACGATCAGTGTTTTCATATGCAAATTCCTTTCTGAAAATATCACAGAAAACGGCTGCGCGGGATCTGCTGCGCAGCCGTTCTGATATCATGATTTGCGGATCATGCTTCCTGCATCCGCCGGACAAATGCGCGGTAGGTGCGCTCGTCGATCTCCAGCAATGAGCGCTTGTCATCCTGAAATTTGACGGCGACCGTATAAATGCCCTTGTTCTGTGCAGCGGGCGTTGCGTGCAGCCGGACCTTCAGCAGACAGGCCGGATCGAGCGAGCCGGTCAGCAGGAGCGAATTGCCGGAGCGGATGATATCCTCCGTCATCAGCTCATAGCGGATCACATTTTCCGGCGTGAGGTAAACATCCTCGATTTTCTTCATGGTACCGGAAATATAGGCGAGCTTTGCAGACATACAAAACACGCGGCAGCCGGAATAATCTCCGGCGATGACGATATTGCGGGCGGATGCCAAAATGACACATCTCCTTGCTATTGGTGTAGATTGACAGACATTCTGTCTGTGAATATTATACCATTTTGCTGAGATTTTGTCAAGCATCCTGTCAAGGATTACTCATTCGGTACATCGTTCATGTGCGCCATATCAAAATTCTCGCTGACCAGCTCAAAGCGGATTTCATGCATTTGCAGGCCGCTCTGCGCGAAGTACAGGCGCATCGCCGTATAGCGCGAGAACATCGGCAGCGTATTCGAGAACGAGACCGGCTTTCCGCCCGTGCCGTTCCATGTGAATGTGCCGCTCGCCGTGCCCATGCTGAAAACGGTCACGGGGATCTGTGCCAGCTCGCTCTGCTTCGAGGATGCGGTCAGCGTCATGCGGTACCAGCCCGGCCGCGCGACCTTCAGCGCAAAGGCATAGTTCGTGCCCTTTGCCGTGGAGATATCGGTCAGCGGGAGTGTCAGCTCACTGTCCAGATCATAGAATACGACATCGGCACCGTCGTCCTCCGCATCGGCCGGCTTATTCAGAACCTCGACCGCTTCCGCAGTGCCGAGCAGCCGCTGCATGGCGCGCGTCGTCATCGCGAACCGGCAGATATTTGCGGCACAGCGCTGCAATTCTGCTCTTGTCAGCGAACCGTCCGCGAGCGCCGCCGTGATGTTGTCCTCATGCTCGGTGCAGTCCGCGCAGACCATATACACATCATTCTGTGCGCGCACCATCGCGGCGAGATCGGCCTTGTCCGGTGCCTGTCCGCGCTCATTGATATTCGCCCACCAGTCCGTCATCAGGAAGCCGGTATAGCCCCATTCGTTCCGGATGATCTCGGTGCAGAGGTCGTAGTTTCCGGCTGTCCAGAGCCCGTTGACGGAGCCGTAGGTCGTCATGATAGAGTGCCCTTCGCCCTCCGTGACCGCAAGCTCAAAGCCTTTCAGATAGATCTCGCGGAGCGCACGCTCGGAGACCGCAGCATCCAGGAAATGCCGGTTTGTCTCCTGATTGTTGCCGCAGCAGTGCTTGATCGTTCCCTCGACACCGGCTCTGTGCAGTCCGCGCAGCTCGGCGATTGCGATGAGTCCGGTCAGCTTCGGATCCTCGGAGAAATACTCAAAGTTTCTGCCGTTCAGCGGATGCCGGTGAATATTCATGCCGGGGCCGAGCAGACAGTCCACCTGATTCGCGGCCATTTCCAGACCGACGCACTCAAACAGGCGCATGATGAGCGGCAGATTGAAGGTCGCGGCGAGCAGCGTACCGTTCGGCAGGCTGAATGCCCTTGTGCCGCAGTCAAGCCGCATTCCGGAGGGGCCGTCCGAGCAGCAGCAGGCGGGGATGCCGTATTTCTCCAGCGCATCGGTGACGCCGCCGAATGCGGATGCCGTTCCCGCCGTGACGCGCGGGCTGCCCATGCCCTCGCCGCGGACGATCTGTGCAAGCTCCGTGTCGGAGAGCTGCGCGATGAACGATTCCATCGTCACATCGCCGCGCAGCACATCGGCCAGCACGGACTTTTTGCCGTCCTTCGGCATCTCCGCAGGCAGCGCATCGAGCCGCCGCTTTGCCTCGTCAAACTGGATGCGCGGGACATCCTCCCATGCGACCGCAAAGCCTTCGCCGTCTGCGGCGGGCTTCATGCGCTGAAACGCCTGTACCGGCGGCATCGCCTGTCTGCACTGCTTCACGACGATCGTTTCATCGAGAAAACGGCTTGCAGCATACTGCGCCGAGCGGATATCAGTGCCGATATAGTATTTGTATTCGCCCGCCTCGCGCACCCAGCAGTGCGGATGACCGGTCGCGCCGCTGTCATCATAGGAATCCGGCAGGAGCAGTTCCAGATTGACGGTCTCCGACTGTCCCGGTTCGAGGACATCGGTCTTGTAGAAGATCATGAGCTGACGTGCCGGCTGACCGAGTTTGCCCTGCGGCGCCTCAACATAGAGCTGCACGACCTCTTTTCCCGCATAGCTGCCGGTATTTTTGACCGTGACCGGCAGATAGTATGACTGCCGCACGCGCTGCACGTCGCCCGCCGTCACAGAGAAGCTGCTGTACGAGAGCCCGAAGCCGAACGGATAGCGGACGCGGTTCTTGGCGAAGGTCTCGAAATAGCGATAGCCGACATAGATATCCTCGGCATACTGATTGCATTCGGTGTTGTGGAAAAAGCGGTCGGAGGGGTAATCGCTGATCTCATAAGCGATCGTATCCGGCAGCTTGCCGCAGGGAGAGACCGCGCCGGTCAGAACGGCAGCTGCACCGGTGCCGCCGGTCATGCCGCCCTGCCAGACATACAGCACCGCATCCGGTTTGCATTCATCCACAAAATGCATATCCATGATATTGCCGGTATTGAGCAGGACGATGACCTTTTCAAAGTGCTTCCGGCAGACGCGGAGCATCTGCATTTCGTCATCGGTCAGCAGATAAGAGCCGGGCTCCATGCGGTTATCCTGCTCCTCGCCGGCGGTTCTGCCGATTACGACAACAGCGCGGCGGCAGGTCTTTGCGGCCGCTGCAGCGACGGCATCGTCAAGCGGCATCTCCTTCTGCGACCACGGTTCGCCGCCCCAGCCCTCGCCGAGATCATAGGGATGCTCTGCGTCCCATTTCCGGTAGATTTCCAGCAGCGGTTCATTGACGCGGACGCCGGCTTCGAGCAGGCCGTCCAGAATGCCGGTGACCTTTGAGACATTGACCATGCCGCCGGAGCCGGTGCCGCTCTTGTAGTAGTGCAGCTGGATCCGGCCGAAAACGGCGATCTCCTCGTCCTTCGGCAGCGGCAGTGCGCCGTCGTTTTTAAGCATGACAATGCCCTCTGCGGCAGCCTGCGCTGCGGTTTGCAGATATACATTCCAGTCAAGTGTACGCTTCATACTGATGACTCCTTTTTTCATATTGAATGCGCGGACGGACAACCGGCGCACCGTTGCCCGTATTATAGCACGGGAGCGGAAAAAGAACAATCAGATTCCGCTGATTTCTGTCAGATTTTTCGCCTGAAAAATCGGATATATTCTCCCGCGCCGGATGCACAGTTCAGAATGCGCCGCATCATAAATCTGATTATAACACAGATCGCCGAAAAGTGCAATGGATACGGAGAAAAAAGCCGGCGCTTCATGCGGTCGGCATAGCGGGGTCGCTCCCGTTCTAATTCCTTCGCAGCCTGCATAGAATGTCACAGAACAACGCAGCAGGAGGCAGATATGGACGAACCGATCAGAGAGGGGATGCACAGCGCGATCCTCGAAAACCGCGAAAGACTGGTGCTTTCCGGCGTCACGGCCGTGGACAGCTTTGATGACCGCACCGTGATTCTTTATACGCAGCTCGGCGAGCTGGTGATCGTCGGACGGGGGCTGCATATGCAGCAGATCAGCATTGAATCCGGCGAGGTGACGGTCGAGGGCGAGGTGCAGGCGCTCCGCTACAGCGACCGCGACCGCAATGCACCCGCCGGACTGCTGGGGAGGCTGTTCCGCTGATGCTGACGCAGCTGACTGTTCACACGGAGCTGCTGCGCTTCCTGCGGAGCCTGCTGCTCGGCCTGCCCTGCGGCCTGCTGTTCGATATGCTCCGGACACTCCGCGCGCTGCTCCCGCATCATCCTGCGGCCGTCTTTCTGGAGGATGCGGCGTATACGTTTTTCTGCTGCTTTGCGGTGCAGTGCTATGCGTGGTCGTTCTGCGGCGGCGTATTTCGCTGGATGTATGCCGCCGGCGGGCTGCTCGGCCTGATCGTTTATATGCTGACGGCCGGACGCGTCTGGGCGCGGATGTTGCTGCGTCTGCGCAGGGCTGCCTGTGCGATCCGGCAAAAAATCCGGCGGATGTTTGTCGGAAATCATAAAAATCCGGAGAATCTAAAAAATCTTGACGAAAACTCTTGACGGATCTGCCGCTTTGCGGTATAATAAGGATGTGTCTTTATGCGACAACAGAGATACAGAACGGAGATTTTCCCATGGAACGAAATAAAGGAACACAGCGGCAGAACGCAAAGATCCGCAGACGCGCGGTGATCGACTGGCTGAGCTTCCGGCTCGTCGCGGTTATTCTGATCATTGCCTGCATTATCTCATTTGTCTCGACGCAGGCGAGCCTGAATGAAAAGCGGCAGCAGAAATCCGATCTGGAGGCCGCGATCCAGCAGGCGCGTGACGAAAATGCGGAGCTTGAGAAATTCGTGGGCACGGATGATCTCGACGGCTATATGGAAAAGGCCGCGATCGAGGATCTGAACTATGCCTATCCGAATGAACGCCGGTTCTACGATACCTCCAGAAACTGAGAGGACAGACGGCAGAAAGGAAATGTATGGCACTGGAAACCGGAGCGATCTATGAGGGGATCGTCAAGAGCATCACACAGTACGGCGCATTTGTTGAGGTCAGGACGGCAGAGGACGAAAAGCCCGTGACCGGCATGGTACATATCTCGGAGGTCGCGAATGCATTTGTCCGGGATATCCGCGATTTCCTGAATGAAGGCGACAGCGTGCGCGTCAAGGTGATCGGCGTGAATCCGCAGGGCAAGATCAGTATGTCTGTCAAGCAGGCAGTGGAAACGGAGGCGCCCGCAGAGCAGCCGCGCCGCAGACCGCGCAGTCAGCCGAAGCCGCTGATCTATGAGCCGAAGCGCTCTGTTCCGCAGTCTGAGATGAGCTTCGAGGACAAGCTGCTGCATTTCAAGCAGGCCAGCGAGGAGAAGATCTGCGATCTCAGGCGCGGCAGCGAACGCAGAAGCGGCTCCCGCAGCAGACGTTCCTGAATGATAGTATGCTGAAAGGCTCCGGATACGGAGCCTTTTGTTTATGTGCGGCATTCGCTGAATGCTGCCTGTCAACCTGTTATAGGATAGGAGAGAGCATGGAAGATTTCATCAGCCGGCGGCTGCTCGATCTCGCGCAGCAGTCCGACCGCACCGCCCGCTTTACATTCAGCGATTTTCTGACAGAGGCGGAATTTGCCGCATTCAGCGCGATCCGCAGTCAGCTGCCGGATGTCGGCTGGACAGCCTTCGGCGGATATCCGCAGGCAGACCGCGTAATGCTCCGCTTCGGCAATCCGGAGCTGCTCGGCTATGAGGAGCCGTTCCCGATCGTCTGCCTCCAGATCGCACCGGTGCAGGAGAAATTTGCGGAGAATCTCAGTCACCGCGATTTTCTCGGCGCAGTGATGCATCTCGGCATCCAGCGCAGCGGGGTAGGGGATATCCTCGTGCAGGAGAAGCACGCGTATCTTTTCTGCCGCGATGCGCTCGCGGATTATATTTGCGGCAGTCTCGAACGGATCCGGCATACGAGCGTGCGCTGCACCGTGACGGAATCCCTGCCGGAATTTGCCGCGCCGAAAACGGAGCGCGTGACCGTGCAGGCGGCATCGGAGCGCGCTGATCTCGTGATCGCAAAGCTGTTTCATATCTCGCGCTCGGACTGCTCGGCGCTCTTTGCGCAGGAGCTTGTGTTCCTCGATGGCGCCGTATTGCAGAGCAGCAGCCATATGCTCCGCGAGGGGGACAAGATCTCCGTCCGCGGACACGGAAAATTCCGGTATCTCGGCATCACCGGCAAAACGAAAAAGGGCAATCTGATCCTCGCCGCCGAGCGGTTTGTGTAAGCCGGTGCGGGCGGATCTCTCATAACAGGAAAGGAACCGTGAAAGAATGAGCAAAAAGAATCTGTTTCTGCTGCTGACCGCAGCGGCGTTGCTGACCGGATGCAGCGGGACATCATCCGCTCCGGCGCCTGCGGAGAGCGCCGTCACAGCACAGACGACCGTGACGGACGGACAGTCCGCGGAGGCCGCAGCTGCGGATACGGCCGCAGAGAATGTGACAGAGAACACAGAAGCATCGTCTGAGACCGAAGCGGCCGGATACGAATTCAATGCGCATCTGTATCTGCCGATCCTCGCCGACGATGTCCCGCAGGAATACTGGGATTCATTTCACAATCTCTGTGATGCACTGCGGGCGGGTGAAGCATCCTTTGAATGTGCAAGCGAGGACGCCTACAAATGGGCGACCGCTCCCGCCGTACTGAACCAGCTTTTTCCCGCCGCTGTCATGCAGATCAAGGCCGAAAGCGGGGACGGTACGCCCGCGTATGAAAACGGCACCGGCCGGATCAGCTATCAGATCCCCGCAGAGGAATATGTAAAACGGCAGGCGCAGTTCGAGCAGCTTGTAGCCGGTTTGCTGAATCAGTATCTGGAGCCGGATGATGACGACTTTGAGAAATGTCTGAAGCTCTACGACTATATGTCAGTGAAATATGTGTATGAGGATGATTTTGTGGAACATAAGCCGGACGGCTCGACTTATCTGGTCATCACGACGGGTACGGGGCAGTGCATCGAGCTGGGAACTGTCTATGCATATCTGCTGATGCAGGCAGGTGTGCAGGCAATGGAGGTCGAATGCAGCAGTGAGGCGATGGCGCACGGCTGGACATATCTGCTCCTGAACGGAAAGGGCTATCATTCCGATCCGACATGGGTGCTCCGGTCGGAGGATGATCCGCTTTTTCTGACCTATTTCCTGATGACCGGCGAGAGACGCGCAGATACGGGCTGTCCGGTCGATGATCTGATGGCACCGCTGCTCCCGACATACTGGTCGGATGCAGCATCTGTCGAATTTACTGCGGATGATACGGAATACCTCTTCCCGAAAGGCGCGTATCTGCTGTCGTTTGATGAGGAAAACAAAACTGTCCGCTATATGCTTGACGGCGAGGAGCATACATTCAGCTATGCGAAACCGGAGTGATTCACGCATCGTGCGATCTGCATCTGAAAGAAACAAGCCTGCGCAGCATTCAGACTGCGCAGGCTTTTCTGATTCAAGTATCATGTGCAACCGCAGATGATCTCTGCATTAAGCAAGGAGCAGCTGCTTCAGCAATGAGAGATCGGCGGCTGTGACACGGCCGTCTGCATTGAGATCCGCATTGGGCATTGCGGGGATCTTCGCTTCGGGATCGCAGATCAGCCAGCGCACCAGCGTGACCGCATCCGCGACATTCACTGCACCGTCATCATTGACGTCGCCCGTGAGCGGCTTTGTTTCGGTTTCCGTTACGAATACCGCGTAATTGACAACGCTGCCGGTCATGCCGTTCGTGCCGAGCGTAACGCGGTCGCCGGCCTTGTAATCCTTCGCGAATACCGCATAGCTGACATCATTCGAGGATGCCGCGGTCATTGCAGTTTGGGTATAATCGGAGAGCCATGCGGGGAGCGATGTGACGCGTGTATCGAACACCGCATAGACCGTGATATCTGCCGCTGCCGTGAAGGATGCGAGATCGTCCGCTGCGTTTTTGGAATCGCAGGCCGTCATGATCTGCTCTGCGCCGGTCAGCGTTTCCGGCAGCGATGTGAATGTGAAATCGCGGTCGCCGAAGACTGCACTGCCGTTTGCGGCTGCGGGCGCGATCTTCCAGTCTGCTGCGTTTTCGTCATCGTAGACCACGAGCGACTTCACCAGTCTGCCGTTCAGCGGAAGGCTTGCGGGGATCAGCTCCCAGTCCTGACAGTTCGCGCCGTTGATCTCCCACTGCTGGACATTTGCGCCGGAATCACGCAGGCCGTCCTGAATCTCGACGGCAGAATTCTCGCCGGAAATGCGTGTGCGGATCTTATAGCTTCCGTCCGCGTTCATCGTGAACATGAACTGCTGATTCGTGCCGTCGTTTTTCTGATAGAGGTCGATGTTCGTGCCGTTGTCCGCCTTGCGTCCGGCGACATCCAGCACCATATTGTCATCCAGTGCCGATGCGATGTAATAGTAGCCGCCGCCCGCGTCGATCAGCTTCCAGATATCGTGAACGGTATCGCCGGAGGTGCCCCACTGCTGGATATTGGCACCGTTTTCTGCTTTGCCGCCCGCAATCTGCATATAGAGCTGCGAATTGACATTGCGGAAGCGATAGAGCGCACCGTCTGTGAAGGTTGCTGCGGAGGGACCGCTCGGCTGCTCGTTCCAGCCGGCGCTCGGAATGCCCTTGGACGCATAGCGCAGATACATCATATTGTCCTTGCCGGACTGGCATCCGCTGTAGCTGCTGCAATAGGATTTTGCATCCGCAGCAGACTTGGAAACATAGCTGTAATTGGACGCCGGACGCCAGTTGCAGGCCTGCGCGGTTGAATTGCTGTCCCCGCCCTGCTTCGTGCGGTTGCAGCCGGAGAATGTCGAGCCGGTTTCGGAATAATAGCCGATATAGTTGACCTTATCCCAGTCGCAGATGACATTGCCGCCGTTTTCGTAGACGCAGTTTTCCGCGAAGATCTTGCACTCGGAGATGACGGTATATGCCATGCTGAATTTGTTGACATAATTGTTCAGCGAATGGAAATAGCCCCAGCGCATCAGTCCCGGGCCGCGGGTATTGGTGTCATTGAACTTATTCGCGATCAGCGACATCCGCGGGAAATTGTTGTATTTTGCCTTGGTATTGGCATCGTCGGCGGGATAGCCGAGCAGGACGCCGTATTTGTGCGCGCCGAAGGAGCAGTCGGAAACAGTGCAGTAATCCGCATCATAGCAGACCGCCATGAACTTGTCCTCATCGACCTTCTGTGTTTTGGGCGCGTAGCCGTAGTTGTTATGGCCGGTGAATGTGATGTGATCCGCCCAGATGTTCTGACCGGATCCGAAATAGAACTGGATGGAGTCATTGTTGTTGGATTCGGCATCGTGCCGGCTCTCGAAATTCTTGATGATGAGATTGTTGCCGGTGCCGGATTTGGACGATGTGCAGAACTGCACATTGAACAGCGTATGTGCGGCATAGCTGCCGATAATCGTCTTGTTGTTGTGTACATAGATGCGTCCCGCCTGACACATATAACGCTCGCCGTTGAGGTTGAGGTCGGTGACGCTGAGATCCTTTGTGACAACGATGGTATAGGGCGTATCGGAGGTCGCATACTTTTTCAGATCATCAAAGGTGGTGACCTCGACAACCTCGCCGAACAGTCCGCCGATATTCGCAGCTTTGATCTGTCCGGTGGTGTCATCCTTGCAGTAGCCTGCAAAGCCCTGTAAGCCGTCGGCGTTCAGCAGCCAGAGCTGTGAATCCGCGCCGGAGTAGGTCTCCAGCGTCATGCCGGATGCGCCGGAGGTCAGTGCTAGATTCGTGTTTTCGTAATTTACGATCTTGTAGTAAAGGCCGTTTCCGAGACGGTCATTTTTGACCGGAACAACGAACCAGTGCTGCGACTTTGCGGATTCGCTGCCGTAGATGACGGCCTTTGTGCCGGCGGTGACACTGTAATTCTGCGGTGTGAGCAGTCTGCCGGACTGCGCATTGCAGATCTTGAAAAATGTGCCGTTGGAATCCGCGCCGACGCGGTCAAAGCGCCATGACTGCGAAAGATCGCTGCCGAGCGCCTTTACGGAGAGCGCAGCATTATCCGCTGTACCGTTTTCGGTCAGCACGGCGGAATTGTCCTTGACGGCAATGTTCATGAGCTGCGGCGGATAGTCCGTCGAGATCGCCGATGCCGGTGCTGCATAGCCGAAAAGCGGCAGCAGCCATGTCATCAGCAAAACGGCAGTGAGCAGCGCCGTCTGCATCAGTTTTCTGCGTGTTTTCATAGATCAAATCTCCCTTTCTGTTTGCGGGCATACGCCGCATTCTGTTTATATGGTAGCATTTTCAGACGGTTTCGTCAATATCATTTTATGCACATTTACTGACTCTTTGCGTAATCCTGACCGCATCCGGAGCCCGCAGAATACAAAAAAGAGGGAACCCTTCCGGCTCCCTCTCTGCACGGTCTGTATCAGAATCCGTATTCCTCTATGCGTTTTTTGATGTTCCCGGAGACCTCTGCGGCTTTCAGCTGTTCAACCGCTTGGGATAATTCGTCAGATAATCCGGCGAGTGTGCATTCCTTTGCTTTGCACCATTCGGATACCGTTCTGAGCGCGATGCTCCGGCAGGTTACGATCGGCGAACGCAGTCCCGCAATGACCAGATCCGTTCCGCAGAGCGGATATTTTTCGAGCCCCTGAACGATATATTCCAGCTTGTGTTCATTGGCATATTCCTTGGAATACCCGTTGTTTTCAGTCGGGGCACCGGCCATGCTGTCCAGCGGGAGCGCCGTCCGGAACAGGTCAAGCACCTGTTCTCTGTACGCCTCATTCGTGAGCAGATAATTGCAGTTTGCGTATCCGCTGTCAAAATCGGCTTTCATGTGCGCCAGTATCTTTTCCTCATAGGGGATGCCGGTTTCCTGCGCGGCACGGATGCCCCGACCGTTTTCGAGCGCCTTTTCGATCACCCTGCGGCAGCTGTAGCTGTCCAGGATCGCCTGACATCTTTCAGAGATTGCCGCAAACCGTTCATCGTGCAGGAGCCGGAGAATCAGATTGCAGATATTCAGCGTCATTGTGTGCGCGGCAGTCTGGTCGAGGAAGCCGCTGATCATTTCCTTTGCCTCCTGCTCCGGCAGTGCGGAGATGCCTCTGACCGGCCCCTCCTCGAGCATTGCATTCAGCACACAGGCGATCTGATCGAGCTGCATATCCGTGACGCCGCCCTTGACCATTCCGCCGATATCTGCTTTCTGATACACGTCGAGTGCGGAATAATCCTCCGTGACATTGTTGCGGATGCCCTCCGCAAGCAGCCAGTCACGGATCTCCTGCGTTTCGGGCTCCAGCCGCTCGACGGCATGGATTCTGCCCCAGCCGTGAACCTTTTTCGCCAGCGCAAAGACCTCGGCATTGCCGTCCGTCCAGCGCATCATATTGAATATCGCAAAGATCGTGAATTCATCGCTGAGACCGAGCGTCCGGATGATATCTTTCAGGAAATCGTCCGGCTCATTGAAGATCTCGACGATGATGAGTCCGAGCTTGATGAGATCGGTATCCGCGCTGTACAGGCATTCCACCGCAAGATGATGCACCTGATTCGGCTCCAGTTCTTCTGCGTGCTCAAGGATATAATGCTGGATCGCGTCGATCGCCCGGATCGGCGTGATGACTGCGAAGAATTCCTTCATTTTTTCGGTGAAATGCGCATAATCGTCAAGCGGGGAAAAGGCCTCTGCAACGAGCTTCATATTGTCCTCTGTGATCTCCGGCGCACGCATATGATAAATGCCGACACCGTCGAGCGCACCGTCCGCCCAGCGAACCCGGTTGGGATCAGCGTCTTCCTTCGGGAGAGAGAAGGATGCGGGAAGCTCTCCGTTCTGCAAATTTTCACGAATGATCTCAAGGATCGGCTGCTTTTGTTCCATTGTATATCACTCCTTTTGTAATGTGCGGTTTACGTGTATGCTGACAGACGGCCATGATAATATCATTATTATAACATATTACCCGTGAAATTTCAACCCTCATGCCGAAAACACGATGCTTTCGGGCGATTTCAGCGATGGGCATATCACTTCGGTCAACATTCGGTCAACTTTTACGATACTTCAAGATACAGGAAGATAGGCTTCACGCAACTTACATATCCGGTCACTCTGTTTCTTTTTGCCTCCGTTCCGACAACGAATATATCGTACACAGCAAGCCAAAGAAAGTGGTGCATACTTTCTACTTTCAAAGATTTTTGAGGCAACACCGCACAGAGCTGGCGGTGCAGGATGCTTACGGTCAAATATATTTGACTCGTCAGATTGTATAGAAATGATGCCGCTGGGCTGACGCCCGGCAAGGAATTTCTGTGTAAGATGACGGAAAAGCTGCAAGCAGATGTGCCGCCAAGCCGTCAGGCGGGCTTTGTGCGGTGTTGCTTATAATATACTGTGACAAAACTGAGGACGAAATAGAAAGAATCAAAAAATAGCGATTTTGGTAGAAAAAAGGTAGAAAATTTTGGCAGAAGTCAATTATATGATTTCACAGTAACTTCGCAAAAGCCGTAATACCGAAAGAACAAGCATATAAAACGAAAAGTTCATATAATGGACTTTGAGCCGATTTTATGCTATAATATTTACGTGCATCCGCAGATGCTGCCGATGTCGGCTCCGGTGCCTGATCCGGATGCGCAGAATGCACAGATGATTGATTCATTCCATACGGAAAAGGAGAGTTGCTATGAGAAAACATTTGAGACCACTCGTCGGAACGATGGCTGTTCTGATGACTGCGGCACAGCTGCCGGCCATTGCGGCATATGCAGATATGAACGCTGCCGCGCCCTCAGAGACAATCGCGCAGGAAAGCACAGCGGCATTTTCCGTGCAGACTGAAAAAGAAGTCTCGCCGCAGGGCGTTCTGACCATGGGCAGCTCCTTTTCGGTCAGCGGAACGGTCAGCTCCGATTCCTTGATTGCAAAGGCCTACGGCGGCATCTATACGGACGGCGGCGAGCAGGTGATCTATTACGAAACCGAACCGAACGCCGGGAGCTTTGAGATCGGCAAGACCTTCGATACCGTAATGGCATTCGGGAAGCTGCCCGCAGGCGAATACATCTATAAGATCGAAGCGGTCAGCAGTACGGGCGAAACTGCGGCTGTGCTGGAGCACGCTTTCACCATTGCCGACAACAGCCCGATCGAATCCGAGATCGCGATTACCGGCGAGAGTGTTCCTGCGGACATTCTCCCTGCCGGCGCGGTATTCAGCGTGCGCGGACAGGTTTCTTCCTCATTCGCAGTCAAAAAAATCTGGGGCGGCGTGTATCTGGAGGACGGAACGCCGACCGATGTTTATTATGAAGATGCACCGGACACCGCCGTATATAATCTCAATACGACATTTGACAATTATCTGGATTTCGGCATTCTGCCTGCCGGAAAATACATATACCGGATCGAAGCTTCAGATGTGAGAAACTTCACGCAGACACTGATCGAAAAGCCGTTTGAGATCTCGGATGAGAAAACGGTTCCCTCCGATATTCAGCTGTACAATGCATCGTATCCCACCGGAACGCTCATTCAGGGCAGAGCTTTCGGCATCAAGGGAAGCGTTTTTTCAGCAAATATGATCCAAAGTGTCACCGGCGGCATCTATAAGGCGGAAGGCTCGGACTGCGAATATGACGACCGGTTTGCCTTTACAAGGGAGGGCGGAAGGAAATCCTTCAATCTGAGCGCGATCGACAATGACATTGTGTTCAATGAGCTGCCTGTCGGCGAATACGAATACCGCCTGACCGTCACGGATGTGACTGGCTATACCAAGGAGCTGATCCGATCATCATTCCGGATCAGAAGCAATGCCCAGGATGAGTCGCTTCCGCAGGCGGTCATGAAGGGCATTGATGTCAGCGAGAAGAACGGCGAGATCGACTGGGAGAAGGTCTATGCGGACGGCATCGACTTTGCAGTGCTGCGCGCGGGCAAGACCTACAACGGCGATGCAAATTATTATGAGGACATCGCGTTTAAGCAGAATTATGCGGGCGCAAAGGCGGCGGGGCTGAAGGTAGGTGTTTATCTGTATACCAGTGCGGTCAACAAGAGCGAGCTGAAAGCAGATATTGACGGACTGCTCGAAACGATCGCCGGCAATCCTGTCGATATGCCTGTTTATCTGGACTTTGAGACTGCCCGCCAGACGGCGCTCGGCAAGCAGGCACTCACGGAGCTTGCCGTCTATGGCTGTCAGCTTCTGACGGAGCACGGCTGCAGGGCGGGCGTGTATTCGAGCTATAACTGGTTCCGCGACTACATCGACATGGATGCACTCAGAGAAACCGACTGTGAGATCTGGCTTGCGTTCTGGCCAAATGATGCTTCCACGGTCAATATGTCGGATTTCTGCGTAACATGGCAGTATTGCAGCGACGGCGCAGTCAGCGGCATCACGGGTGATGTCGCTGAGGATTACCGCTATGCGGCGCTCTCGCTGGAGAGCTTTGCGGTCTCGCTGACACAGCCGGAAACCGGCGTTCTGACAGCCGACAAGCGTGAGGCATTCTGCGGCGAGCGCGTGACGGTATCCGCCGAGCTGGACAGAGCCCACAAGCTGACCGGCGTCCGGTACAACGGCATCGAAGCATCGGACAACGGCGACGGCACATTCTCCTTCTCCATGCCCGAAGCAGAGGTGACGGTCACAGTGGTTGTGGAGGAATGCGATCCGCAGGAAACAGCTGCGAAATTCGGCACAGTGAAGGAAATGCCCGTTCCGTTCGGCAGTGCCAGCGCATCCTCGCCGTATTTTGCAAAGCCCTGCAATGAACGGCTCTCCTCGATCCCCGAAGCATTGATGAAGCTCGCACCGGACGGCTGCAACTGGGAATACAATTATGCGGCAGGCAAGCCCGAATGGGCGCTCACGCTAATGGATTATTCCAATATCTATTCGTTTATTCACGATCATGATCTGGATCCCGATACGCTCAGAGCCGTGCTTTCGGACGGAAGCAAAATGGTTCACCGCATCCCGTTTACCGATGAAGAGATTGATGCTCTGCTCTCGGACGATCTCGCGCTGGCAATGCAGACATTCGCAGCCAAAAGCACGATCGTCATCGGCGAAAAGGGATACAGCGAAAAATGGGTCTATATGCATTCAGAGGACGACTATATCAAAGCGGGCATCACGCCGGAAATGATGGCGGCAGTCCAGCCGTACTATTATAATCCGCTGTTTGTGCAGGAAGCCGCAGATGCGTTCTCTCAGAATCTGTTCCACTACACATCCGTGCTGACGAATGTGAAATGCAGCCAGTGGCTTGCGGGCGATCTGACACTGGACGGAAGCATCGACAGTGCTGATGCGGCGCTGCTCGAACAGTATCTGAATAACGAATGCAGACTGGAATTTACGCAGTGGGCGTCCGCAGATATGAACGGCGATTCTGCGGTCGATGAAGCCGATCTTTCTGCACTGAACGATCGGATTGCTTCAGGCACGCAGACGCATTCGGTCGATCTGGATGTGATTGAATTCTGTCAGTATCCGGATTATCCGACAGGCTGTGAGAGCGTGTCGCTCTATATGCTGCTGGAATACTATGGAACAGATGTCACGATCGACAGGATCTATGACCTGCTCCCGATGGGTGCGCAGCCGTATGAAGATGAAAACGGTGTGCGGCACGGCGCAAATCCGGAGCGCGAATTTGTCGGTGATCCCAGAAGCGACTATTCCTACGGCGTATTCAATGATCCGATCGCAGCAGTCGCAGAGAAGTTCAGACCGGGCGTAAAGACAATGCGCGGCGCATCCCTTGACGACATCAAGGCGATTCTCGACACGGGCAATCCTGTGCTTGCATGGTATGTCTCCGCATCGATGCGCCCGATCATGTACCGCTGGAGCTGGATCGACGAGCTGGGTGATACCGTTTACTGGCCCGGCGGCGAACACGCTGTTGTGATCTGCGGATATGATGACGGAACGCTGACATACCGCGACCCGAATGCCGGCACAACAGTCATCATTGATTATGACACCTTCCTGAAGAGCTTCGATGAGCTTGGCGGCAGAATCGTATTCTATCCGGACGAGACGGAGCAGCCGCCGGCAGAAGTCCCTGAGAAATCGTACTTCACGACCGTTGAACGGATGGGCAGCATGGCGGTTGTCGATTATCAGAAAAAGACCGGCATCACGCCCGTATTTGCAGAGACGAAGATCACCGAGGATGGCGCAGCTGTCATCAGCCTGACCGATACCGAAGGAAAGGCGCTGGATACCTACACGATCGACCCGACGACCGGCATCGGCACGCAGGAAGACGGCGCTTCGGTGAATCTGCCGCAGACCGGAAACAACAGTGCGGCGGACATTCTGATCGGCTTCGGCGCATTCCTGATGAGCGCGGCAGGCGCAGTCCTGCTGAAGCTTTCCGGCGCTTTCCGGCGCAGAAAGCATGAAGGCTGAACCCGCATCCTGACGGCGCACCGCAGCAAATCATCGGAAAAGCAGCGCCTGCTGCGAACAGGGAAGATTGACGCTGTACATCCGCACGGTCACATATCCGTCCGGCATTCCGGCGAAGCGTATTCTGCCGGACGCAGGGAATACGGGAAGGCGGGTCATTCAGAGCCGGTGTGATCGCGAAGGTGCAGAATCGCTGCACTGCGTAAGTCCGGTCGGGTATTCCGCAAAAAAATGACCGCCTTGATTGCAATGCGAACAGCAATCAGGGCGGTCATACGGATCAGCATCTGTGATCCGAGACTCAGAACCGCAAAAAAAGCCCGAAGCACCGTCGATCCGGCGTGCCTCGGGCTTTCTGATCATCTGCGCTTGGAACGGACTGCCAGGCCTGCCGCACAGAGCGCCGCTGCTTCCGCTGCTGCAAAAGGCGCACTGTCATGCCGGGAAAGATATGCCCGCTCATATTATGTCGGGCGCTTTCCGGACGGTAATCACCGAACTGCGCAGCCTGAAATGCAGCCGGCACATCCGCATAATCCGTCGATTGCCGTTCAAATCCGTTGTACTTTTTACTGCTTTGCAGCCTGCAGGCTGTCCTCAATCTCCTGTGCGCGGGCAAGCGCTGTGTCAATGTGGTCACAGAAATTCTCCTGCCCGACGGTCTCGATAAGTCCAGCTTTCTTCATTACGCTCATCGGCTGCTCATTCACGTGCGAGAACACCACCTTCACACGCTCCTTCTCGCAGCGCTTGACGATATCTGCCAGCACTTCGGCACCGGACGCATCCACCGCAGGCACATTCCGCATCCGGATGCAGAGCACATCAATATCCCTGTCGTCCATCAGATAGCGGTATTTATCCGATGCCGCAAAGAACATCGGGCCGTTGATCTC
>DGSY01000053.1 GCA_002394125.1 Ruminococcus sp. UBA4350 | reverse complement strand
CAGCCTTGCCGTCGCAGTCGAAATCCGCGACACACATCTGCGTGTAATGCTGACCGGCGCGGATGTTCTTGCCGAGATTGATGCGCCAGAGCGTCTTGCCTTCGAGCGTCACGCAGTCGATGATGACATCATCAGTCTTGCCGGACTGCGAATTGTCCTTCGAGTTGGAAGGATCCCACTTCAGGAAGATCTCATACTGTCCGTCGCCGTCCACATCGCCGACCACACAGTCATTGGGCGAATACTGCGAGCCGGGGCTGTTGAGCGGAATATCGAAATAGTTGTTGCCGGAGCTGTGCCGGCAGGTCTGCGAATCGACGACCTTGCCGCCGGAAACCTGATCCACGCGGTACTTGGATTTCGCATTGCCGCCGTTATCCTGATAGGATGTTGCATCGCCGGACTTGCTGGTGTAGATCAGCGTGTCGTCGCGGTAAAGGCGAAATTCCGCGTCATCTGCGTCATCTGCATTCCAGCGCCAGCTGACGAACATTCCGTTTCCGGACTTGACCGCATAGATGCCGCGGTCGAGATACTCCATGATCGCCTTGCCGTTTCCGCCGACTCCGTAAGCTGCGGAGACAGCGAGCGGTGCTGCCGCTGTCAGGCTGATCGCTGCGGCTGCGGTAATGGCAGCCAGTTTTCTTGCTGATTCTTTCATCATGCTTCCCCCTTAAAATCATGATTCCCTCATTTCATGTAAGGCACCGTGCCCCGTGTGCCTCTGTCTTTTATTATAAATATTTTCGCGTGAATTGCAATACCGGATTCTATCATCCGCATGATATTTTACTGCAAAAATACGCAGAGGAATAATCATGAAGCAAAAGTGCATGATCTTGCAGAAATCAGTCATTGCATTTCGCGGCGTTCTGCTGTATGATATATGCATGAAACGCAATGCGGACTCCCCAATCAACCGCAGATGCATTTCCCCCCTTTCCGCCCGCCTGTCATCATGCAGGCGGGACTTTTTTGCATACAAAAACAGGCAGCACCTGCACGCGGTACTGCCAGTCATTTCCGATATTCAATTTGCTTTAGGTTGCAGCCGGAGCAGGATCCCGCATCGCAAACGAAAGCGCATCTGATACAGTCCATGCAGAGCCCTTCGCATCGTAATCCTGCACTGTGATTGCCTGCGGATATGTACCGGGATACTTGCCGTTGACGATGCCGACGCCGACGCAGCCCTGCTCGCCGAAGCGGAATTTCAGATCCTTGACGCGCTGCACGTCAGAGAAATATTCGACAACTCTGGAGTAAAGCATCTTCTTCAGCGTCGCAGCATCCGGCGACGAAGATCCGGCAAAATCCTTGCAGCCGTAGATCTCGGTGCCTGTTGCCTCAATGTCCTGATTCATCAGGGGCTGCACATCATAATTGGCAGTGTCCATTTCCACCATAGATGTGTTCAGCGCATTATAGACCGATTTCGCTGCACTGTTCGCGGTCGAGATCCTGGAGCGCTTCACATAGCCGATCATCGCCGGAACAAGGATCGCTGCAAGAACGCCGATGATCGCAATGACCACGATCAATTCAATCAGTGTAAAGCCGTGTTGTTTTTTCATAATTTATCCTCTCTACAAAAGCAGCCCGACTGTCGATAATATTCGTTAACATATACAAGATACAACAAATGCCTCCCAAAGGAGGCATTTGCTATTATACTTTTTTTGTGATTGTCTCGAAACAGAATTACGAGATCAAATCAGGTCGAAGAACCCCACTGCGGATTGTTCATAGCGGTCTCAGAGTTAGCGCAGGAGTTGCCATTGCTCTTGAACATGGTAACGTCCCAAGCCTTCGGATAAGCACCCGGATAAGAGCCGTTCATAACACCGGTAGCGGTGCAGCTGCCGTTCTCGATCGTGTAAGAGAACTCCTTGACCTTTGCGATATCAGAGAAATAGGAATAAACAGCGTTCTTGAAGTAGTCAGAACCAGTGCCATGCCACGAATCATCGGACTTCGGAGAGACATTGTTTGCGCCGCTCGGGAGAGTCTTGTCAGCAGTGTCCATGTCAACCAGCGTGGTGTTGATTGCATTGTAGATGGACTTAGCTGTGGTGTTAGCAGTCGTGATCTTGGACTTTCTAACATAGCCGAGCATTGCCGGAACCAGGATAGCTGCCAGAACGCCGATGATTGCGATAACAACGATCAGCTCAATCAGGGTGAAGCCTTTCTTTTTCATGATAAATTACCTCCTCAAGTAAGTAGCAGATTCCACTGCTTTTTCGATCAGATAACGGGTTCCGGGATTCTAAGTCGACTCTCAAATCCGTTCCGCCGTTCTCTATGGTCTTAGTATAGCACATCCAAAGAAAAAAGTCAAGTCTTTTCCGCAATATTTCTGAATTGTGAACAAACTTTTACGAAAGCCGGTTTTTATGGGATTTTTCGGGTTTTGTTTTTGACATTCTGCACAAATTTGATGACAGGATTGTAACAATCGGCAAACCGTCATGGGAAACGGAAATGCAAACGGGACGGAAAGCTCCGCCCCGTTTTCTGTGTTGATCAGCCGATAACGCCCTCGCGGGTAATGACGGACTGGCCGCCCATAGCAGTGAGGTAGCGATAGAACTCGGTCTTGTCCTGGCACTTTTCGAGTGCATCGACTTCGTTGACCGTGTTGTTCTTGACCAGACGTGCAAGCTCCTGGTCGAGCGACATCATGCCGTGTGCCTTACCAGCCTGGATCGAGGACAGGATCAGGTGGATCTTACCCTCACGGATCATGGCGGCGACAGCGTCGGTCACATTCAGGATTTCCATTGCCGCGATACGGCCGGTGCCGTTCTTGAGCGGAAGCAGTGTCTGGGAGACAACGCCGACCAGAACGTTTGCGAGCTGTGCGCGGATCTGATTCTGCTGATGCTCCGGATACACGTCGATGATACGGTTGATGGTGTCCGGCGCGGAGGTTGTATGAAGGGTCGAGAAAACAAGGTGACCGGTTTCAGCCGCGGTGATCGCAGCCTGAATGGTCTCGAAGTCACGCATTTCTCCGACGAGGATGACATCCGGGTCTTCACGAAGTGCAGCTCTCAGCGCCATTGCGAAGCTCGGAACATCGGCGCCGACCTCGCGCTGGTTGATCATGCAGCGCTTATGCTCGTGAACATACTCGATCGGGTCCTCGATCGTGATAACGTGTGCGGACTTGTTGCAGTTGACATAGTCGATCATGCCGGCGAGCGTGGTAGACTTACCGGAACCGGTCGGGCCGGTGATGAGCACGAGGCCGCGGGGACGCATTGCAAATTCCGACATGACAGGCGGCATGAACAGATCCTCCAGTGTCGGGATGTCATTGCGCAGCAGACGGATCGCGATGGCCGTATGGTCACGCTGGAAGAAGATGTTGCAGCGGTGACGGTAGCCGGCGCGGGTGACATAGGAGAAGTCCGTGTCGATCTTTTTGCCGACATTGGCACGCTGATGCTCGTTGGTCATCTGCTCAACGATCTCTGCGATCATCTCATCTGTCATCTCCGGATAGCTGCTCATCTTGCGGAGCTGACCGTGCAGACGGACAACCGGATTGATGCCGACGGTGAAGTGCAGGTCGGAGCAGCCGAGCGCACGCACATCGTCAAGAATTTTGTTGACATTGATAATGGGCATGATAAATCCTCCGTTTCTTCCTCTTTACGGTTAGACCGTATATGTAACACGAACCAGCTCGTCCATGGTGGTGACACCCTGCTGAACCAGATCGGCAACATTGTCACGCAGCAGCTTTGTGCCGTTTGCGCGGGCAGTTCTTTCCAGCTCATCGGAGCTTGCGCCGTTCGCGATCAGCGTGGAGATATCGCCGGAGCAGTGAATGATCTCGTGAATTGCCGTTCTGCCGCGGTAGCCGTTGCCGCACTCATTGCAGCCGACTGCATCGTAGACCGGAACGGAATGATCAATGTGCATCAGATCATTTTCCTCTGCGGTGGACATTCTCTGCTTTCTGCACTTCGGGCAGAGCACCTTGACGAGGCGCTGTGCCACAACGCCGATCAGCGAGGATGCGACCATGTAGGACGGGATGCCCATATCGACCAGACGGACGATGGTGGATGCCGCGTCATTGGTATGGAGCGTGGAAAGAACGAGGTGTCCGGTGATAGCGGCGCGGATGCCGATTTCAGCGGTCTCGCCGTCACGCATCTCACCGATCATGATGATGTCCGGGTCCTGACGGAGAATGGAGCGAAGTGCTGCCGGGAAGGTCATACCGGACTTGACGTTGATCTGGCACTGGTTGATGCCTTCGATCTGCTTTTCGACCGGGTCCTCAACCGTAACGACGTTGACCTCCGGTCTTGCGATCGCGCCGAGCGCCGCATACAGAGTGGTGGACTTACCGGAACCGGTCGGGCCGGTAACGAGGATAACGCCGTGCGGGCACTTGATCATGCTCTCGAACAGGCGGAAGTTATAGTCAGACATACCGAGCTCATGCAGGCCGCGCGTTTTGATCGCGCCGGTCGAGAGGATTCGGAGAACGATCTTTTCGCCGTGAACCATCGGGAGCGAGGAAACACGGAGGTCGAGCGGGATGCCGTCAACCGTCTGGGAGAAACGGCCGTCCTGCGGGATACGCTTTTCAGCGATGTTCATGCCGGAGATCAGCTTCAGACGGGTTGCGAGCTGATTCTGGACATTCGAGGAAACATTCATCAGGACGACAAGGTCGCCGTTGACACGGACGCGGATCTGCGTATACTTCTCAAACGGCTCAAGGTGAATATCCGTCGCTTCCATGCGGAATGCATTTTCGACGATCTGCGTTGCGAGCTTAACGATCGGGGCGCTCTCAACACGGTCACGGGACTCCTCATCCTCCATCATCTCGCCCTGAGAGGTGTCAATGCCGAGGTCGCCGAGGTCGGTCATCTGGTAGGCCTTACCGATTGCCTTCTTGATCGCGCTGCGGGTTGCCAGAACCGGAATACAGTCATAACCGGTCTTGACCTTGATATCTTCAAGGATATTGAAGTTGACGGGGTCGTCGGTCGCAACGGTCAGGCGGCGGCCGGTCTTGTTGATCGCGATGACGCAGTTTCTTTCAGCGAGGTCCTGCGGTACCATGCGTGCGATCTCGCCGTCAACCTCAACATTGTTCAGGTCAACGAACGGGGTTTGCAGCTTGACAGACAGAGCCTGCGCGAACTTGATATCAGACATGAAGCCCATCTCGACGATGACTTCGCCGAACTTCTTCTGATCTGTAGATTCACGCTGTCTCTGCAGGACCTGCTGCAGCTGTTCCGGGGTGATGTGGCCCTCCTCGACGAGGTAGTCACCAATTCGGATGTTTCTCATAATCAACCTCCAAAATCTCTTGAAAAATATGCCAAACTGTGGTAAAATAGATAACAGTACAAACCATGAAGGAGGGTACCGTTATGTACCAGAATTTAATGACTGCTGCAATGGCAGCACAAACGGGGTGGCGCGAGTGGGAAAGCTACGGCGATGAACTTGCATCGTTTCTTCTGCTTGCGATCCCGATCGTCTTTCTCTACGGCATCTGCATCGGCAGCTTTCTGAATGTTGTCATCATCCGGCTGCCGCGCGGTGAATCGCTCATCAAGCGCTCCTCGCACTGCATGACCTGCGGTGCAAAGATCCGTCTCATCGACCTGATCCCGGTCTTCAGCTGGATTTTCCTGCGCGGAAAATGTCACAGCTGCGGCGAGAAGATCTCCCCGCGCTATCCGATCGTCGAAGCACTGAACGGTCTGCTGTATGTCGCAAACCTGCTGGTTTTCGGCGTCAGCGTCAACTGCTTCCTGATGTGCATTTTCACATCCCTTCTGATCTGCATCGGCTTCATCGACTGGGACACGATGGATATGTATGTCCCGATGCTGCTGATGATCGCTGTGCTTGCGGTCCCCGCATATTTCGTGACCTATCATTCGATCTGGGAACGCCTGATCGGACTTTTCTGCGTCAGCGTCCCGTTCTTTCTGATCGGTGAGATCAGCGGTGCTTACATCAAGAAAAAAACCGGCGAAAAGGTGCGCGGCATCGAGCTGGGCGATACCATTCTGATGGCCTGCGCGGGCTTGTACCTCGGCTACAAGTCGGTCATACCCGCTGTGTTCATCGGCATTTTTCTTGCTGTAATCTTCGGACTTATCATTAAAAAGGTAACAGGCAGCTCCAAATTTGCATTCGGACCGTACCTCTGTATCGGACTGCTGCTCGGCGCATGGTTCGGTGAGGATCTGACGGACTGGTATTACAAAGCGATGCTCATGCCGATCTTTGAACCGGAGAGAATGCAGTACACAACATCCTCGCTGCTTCCTCTCCTGTTCCGCTGAGGGTTCAATAGGCGGGCAGCCGGCAACACCGGCTGCCCTTTTTTTGCCTTATGAGCCGTAAGCAGAAACAACATCTGCCAGATATTTGGAGTAATCGCCTTCGCTGACGTTTCCGTCATAAATGGTCTCCGGCTGGGTGAAAATGAAATAGAAGCTGTCAACTGCGCTTGCAGTCTCATTCTTGTCGAGCGTCGCATACCGCGAGATCGGCTTCGGAACTGCATCCGGGCCGGCACCGGTAGACTCAATCACATACTGCTGCTGGTCGATCGTGCCGTCGGAGGTCTGCGAGAAGCCGTTGCGCTTCGCTGCATCCGGATTCTCGATGATCTTGAAATCGTAGGTCGGCGTCGCATATTTTCTGGTCGCATCCAGAACATTCTTCATGGAGAACGACGCGAACGATCTCTGGGAAATATCAGACTCCTGAAGTGCAGTACCGTCCGGCGTTCTGCTGACCTGGAAGGAAGAGATCTGAACGGTGCAGTCAGTCGGGTTGAAGACAAGCACGGGAGATCCGCCGGAGCTTTCCGGTACGGACGATACCGGAACCGGCACCGGAGACGGCAGGGATGCCTCGCTGCTCGACTCCGCCTCCGAGGCAAGGGGTGTCATAACGAAGTCGTCCGAAGTACCGAGCGAGAACTTGTAGTTGTAATTGCCGTACATTTTCTGATTGACATACCAGTCCTCGACCTGCACATTTTTATTGGTCAGGTCAATGGTTTCGCCGCGCTTGAACGGGATCGTGAACAGCGAAATCTTACCGGAATTCCGCTTCTGACCGGTAAAGTCAGAGAGTTTGCTGAGACCGGCAATGCCGCCGTTCTGCGGACGGTTGTCGAAAACCATTACATAGATCGAACCTTCACAGTCAATCAGCTCGCGATTCTGAAAGAAATCCTCCCAGAAGCTGTTGACCTGTGCATTCAGCTCAGCAGACATCGGGCTCTCCGTCTCGGCGACCTTGCCGGAAAATGCCTCATAGCCGCTGAAAACGCGGACACGGTCGGCATATTTCAGATTGCCTTCGATCGCGCGCTTGATATTATCAATGCAGGCGGTCGTTGTCTCATAGTTTGAGCTGCGGACGAAGAATTTTGAAACCGGGTCAAGCAGCTGCAAAACACTGAACATAACGATCGAGAACAGCGCGAGCACGATAACCAGCTCAATCAGCGTAAAGCCCTTGATGATTTTTTTCATTCTAGGTGCATCCTCCTTTCTGTTCCGCAGCAGAGGGAGCGGCAAAGCTCCCCCTGCCGGCAGAACCGGATCATGTCGGTGGGTTCAGGATCGCCTCATAGTCGGTGATGGCAGGAAGCGTCTCTGTTTCCGTAAAGCTCTTCATCGGCTTAAATTCGCCGTTATTGGCATTGAATTCAACGACGCAGTTCTTATAGTAGGTTGCAGAGAGAACATCCTTTGTCACCTTGACATACATGAAGACCTCCACGTCACTCTCAGACCATTCCTTTTCGACACGCTCTTTAAACCACTTTTTCTTCGACGAGAACTTGAGCTGTGCCGAGACATTGTTGATGTCCTCCGTGACGCCTCTTGACGTGTTTTCGAGGTCGAGGATCCATTCGCTGCCGAGCGACGGCGTTCCGGAATAAACCTGTGTTTTGTCGGTACTCTCAAAGAATGTTGTCGCGCTGAGGATCATAACATCAAGCTTCGTCATGTCTGCCAGATTCTTTTTGGCCGAGGTGATTGCCGCCTTCTTGGCTTCTTCAGTAGCAGGTACATTATCCGAGAAATACGGAACGAAGCGCACTCTGACCTGGAACGAACCGTCCGGGCAGGTGGAAGGATCCATTGCGACCTTATCAAATGTCATGAAGCGATAGTTGACATTCTGCGCATAGTTGGTGCCGACGATTGTCGGATCGTGGTAATCCATCCGGTACTCGATGGCCGATCTCGTCGTATCACCGACGCGGCCGTTCGAGCCGTGATTGTAGGTGAAATCAATCGAGCCGGCATACGAATAATCAACGGAATACTCGACATTTGTCGCCTGGAAGGGATTGCCGGTCGAGTCCTTGGTCATGTTGTTGTCAGCAAATTTCGATTCAAACGCGAGCCGGTCATTCAGCTGACTCGTCGCACGCATCGTCGCATTGACCGTAGTCATGATCTCCGTCACGAGCAGAGCGAGGACACCATAAATCGCAATCGAGATGACGATCTCCATGAGCGTCATGCCTTTTTGCTTTTTCACGTTACATCCTCCTTTCGATTACGAAGCTCCGATATGGTCGTTGCTGAAGTATTCGGTATTCTCATTACCGATCTTGCCGCTATATTGTTTGTTTTCCGTCTTGCCGTCATCATCGAAGAATGTGCTGCCTTCATTGTTCCCGTCGCCGATATAGACAACAGACGCAATATTCGGGCCGGTCGTGATGTCCTCGCAGACAACGGAACCGATGCCGAAGCAGGGGTAGTTATCCTTGTGGTAGGAAGAGCTGTACCAGTACTCCTGATAGGTAACATTTGCTTTATACTGGTTTGCGTTGGTCGCATTGAAGGTAGACTTCGGCATACTGACGACTGCGTTCAGAACCTCACCGTTCTTGCTATTATACTCTGCACCGGCCTGACCGTAGATCATAGCAATCGGAACATACTCGTAGCTGTACTTGATCGCTGACATCTTTGACGGAAGATTTACCCACTCAGGAACATCTTTGTGATCCTTATCCCACGGATAAAGCGGGTTGGAAACGATATGGAATGCACCGGATGCTCCGGCATAATTACCGGCTGTGTTGGAATACGGGAACAAACCGGAGTTGTGGATCTGAAGCAGGTTCGTCGGATAGAAGCCATCCTCAAAGAAGAACTGCACAGCACCCTTCGGCGCGATCTCCTTGCGCTCTGCATAGGAAGCGACAATGCTCTTGTAATCCGTCGCATAGTAGGATGTGTTGTTGATGACGAACAGAGCTGCGCATTCATCGTTTCCGCTCAGTACGATCTTGATCGGATCGGAAGCATCATGTCCGGTCGGATCAATGAGATAGTTGGCAAGTGCGCCGCCTCCGCTTGCAGCACCGCCGAGGTCGAGATAGCAGCTTTCCTTGATGACAAATGCATTCTCCAGCTTCACGTCCTTGAGGAATGCATTGCCCTCACCGGTATCGTGATAGCCGATCGGGACATCTGTCCGCGTCAGGCCGGCATCGGTGATCTTCGTATAGCCGGCTTTCGCGCCGCAGGTCAGCTTCTTGGCACTGCCCATACCGGAGGTAAATGTGCCGATATCGGTGATCATCGAATCCTCAAGTGCAGCGAGGATCTCTCTGTCATTGGTAATCGGCGTAAAGGTCGGCATGAACGCACTGCCCGATCTGGAATTCGTGTACGGGACGTAGATATAATCCTCGACCCATGCCGGCTCACCGTAGATATTTGCTTCAGTCGTATAGCTGACTGCAAACCAGTTTCCTTCACCGCCCGGTAAGCCCTGAGTTTGGTCATTGTTGTATTCCTGATAGTCAGGGTATTTGCTGTTGTCTTGATTATGCTCGTTCTGAATGGCCTGCGCAGCATTGTTGAACACATAAACGGTCTTCGGTTCTGTGCCGATCACCGGTGCAACATAGCCGCCGCAGTCAAACTGCTTGATGCCGTAGATATGACCGGTGTGAATGGATTCTGCGATCATCTTGTCGCCGTCCATCTTTTCCTGCACAGCTGCCTCAGTGGTAGCCTTGAGATCCCAGCGATAGAAGGTATCAACGATCTCATCCTGACGCATATTGAACGGCATCAGTGCCTGCTGATAGGCATCCTTCTTATACTCCTCCCAGTTTGCATCCGCAGCCTCGGAGTTCGGCTCAAAGACAGTCGCATCATTGGTGTTGATGTAGGTTCCGTAAAAGCCCTTGTCACCGTACTTATCGTAGAGGAAAGCAGAGTAATCAAATCCATCTACAGTTCCGTCCTCGTCGGAGTCCTTCTTGTAGCCCTGGAGATTTGGATCCGTAACGGAGTCAAGGTTGTAGACGATGCCGTCAACCTTTGCAGAGGTCGAGGTCACGATCGTATCGCAGGTCAGCTTATCTGCGCCGTTGATCGTACCTGCACAGATGACCTTTCCGTTGACAGTGATATTCGCGTTGATATTGAGAATGCCGGAATTATTGGTCATGACCAGATCGCCCGGAATCGTCATATCAACATTCAGCGAAAGCTCACTGTTGTTGCAGAAGATATTGCCGCCGGCATTGCTGAGTCCCCACTTCGCGTTCAGGCCGTTGACATTGTTGTCAGTAAAATAGCCGAGACGGGTGAGATCCTGATTGCCGGTGCTGCCGCCCCATACGGACTTGACATCGGGGTCATACATATAAATGTCGCCGCGGGCGATCAGCGAACCGCTGTTGCCATCACCGATCTTGATGCCGCCGCAGTAGAGATTGACATTGGTGTTGCCCGCGTTGAAGTCATCATCGTAGCCGATGAAGACAGAGCCGTTGTTGTCGTAGGTATCGACCACGCCGTCAACATAGACATACGGAGTCTTGCTGTAGCTGACGGGGTCGCCCTGTGCCTTTGTTTCATCCGAGATATCAGCCTTGAAGAAGAAGCCCTTGCCCGGCTGAGACGGATACAGGTTGCCGTAGAAGATCGCGTGCTCGCCGTAATCCTGGAAAATGTAGTTCGAGAGAACTGCGGATTTGACGTTGCTGACGAACACAGCGTTTCCGACGGAATGGTTGTCGTTCGCCTGTGCAGTAAAGAACTGCTTGTCGGTCTGCTCGATCTTGTCGTAGAGACCTCTGCCGGCGGGGATCGTGCTCATGCCGGAGTACTGCGGTCCGAAGTACTGCATATTGTTGGACGTTGCGCTCTTGCCGAAGGAATAGACTGCCTTCGGAACACCGGGGTTCAGATTCTTGTTCTCGCCGCCGTTTATGTTTCTGCGCGTCCAGTTGAAGAGCTTGTTGCTCGCATTGTTGCTGACCGACGGAAGCTTTTCGGGATCATCAATGCGGTAATTCTCATAGATGTAGTTGACAACCGTATAGTCGGAGCGGTTTTTGCCGTTGCCGACGGAAGCAGTTGCCGTGATCTTGTAAGCCGGAGTCTTGTGGACAGCGCCGGTCAGCTCATCCCAGACAAGCGATTCCTCTGCGAGCTCGACCTCACAGGTGACCGACTTGACTCTGTTCGTAAACTGAATATTGGAGCCGTCGAAATTGACTGTGACCTGCGGCTTCTGCTTATCGGTAGACGGATCCGCCGCATAAGCCTTGGAAGCCTTCTGCACCCAGTCATAGAATTCGCCATCCGTATATGCGGAGTTCGTTACTGCGTCGAGGGCTGCCTGCGCAGCGTACTGCGCCTGCGTTTCAAAATAGGTATAATACGAACGGCGGTTCGCGGATGAAGTCAGACCAAGCGTTGCCATGAGGAACACGACCATCACCATCATCACGAGGACGACAGTGAAGAGGATCGAGCCCTCCACTTTTCCTTTCTTCATAATTTTATTCATTGGAAACCACCTTTCTCAACTGCGGATAGCCTTCTTAAAGAACACTCTAAGAAGGCATCCATTTGCTCTGTTTATTCTGCCGGTACCGGATCTCTCCAGCCGTCGCCGTCCCAGACCGTATTATCATACTTCGGACCGAGATCAGGATCAGTCGGCTCCTGCATATAGAAGACACGGTATGCAACGGTAGCCTCAGTGTAGCCGGGCTTAATGCCTGCAGGAATCTCTGCTGCTTCGTCGTTTGCGGGTGCGGCAGCTTCTGCTTCGCCCTCGCCCTCTTCGCCTTCGCCTTCCGCTTCGTCATCGTTGGCAGCCGGCTGAACCGGTGCTGCCGGAGCATTTTCGTCTTCCTCGTAGTTTTCGTTGAAGTCGCATTCCTTGAGGGTAATGGATTCGATCATCATGGTCTCTTTGGTCTTGCAGTAATCATAAACTGCATCCAGGAATTCCATTGCGTCCTCGCGGTTAATCAGCATGGTGAAGCTTGCTGCGCTGGAGCCTGCTGTCTGCGCGGAATGCAGTGCGAAGGTGTTGGCCTCCTCCATCTTCTTGTTCAGCGCTTCTGCAAGAGAACCGTCAAGGTCAGCATTTTCGTAAAGCGGATATGTCACAACATTCGGTCTGTAGTAGTAGTAGCTCAGCGATGCTGTGCCTGCGTCGGAGACGGAAACGCTATCCTTCAGCACAACCTCATCCTCGGTGTTCTTTTCCGTGTTGATGAACTCTTTCTGAAGGAACTGTGCCAACTCGACAGAATTCATCTCACCGGTAAACAGCTTCGCGGTTTGTCTGCCCTCATCGACTCTCTTCTCAATCTTTGCCTGCGTGTTGTTAATTCGGTCGAACTCTGCAAGCTTTGCGTCCCATTGTGTTTTCAGATCATCACGAGTTTTCTTGTTATCAGTCAGCTGCTCATACTGCGGCTTGATAAACACAAAAATGCCAAGACCAAGAATTGCGATAATCAGTACGATAATCAGTACGACTCTTTCACGATATCCTAATTTCATTGTGCTGCCTCCTCTTCCGCCTGCGGGGTAAGTGCGAAAATGTCAACCTTGTCGCCGTTCATTGTAACGGACAATTCCATCTTGATGATGCCCTTCTTGGCATTCTCTTCGCCGTCATTGCCCTCATCATCCGCCTCATCGTCAGCATCATCGGCTGTTTTCTCGGCTTCATCATATCTGTAGCCGGTGTAATTCACATTCTGGATCTCGCTCTTGGAGCGGAGATCGGAAATGATCGTTTCCGGAAGAGTAGACATCGGATTGTCCTTCTCACGGTCAACCGTAAGCTCAATGGTAAATACGCCGCCGCTGTAATCGAACTTCTGGAATGTGCACTTCTTCTTTGCGGCTTCCTCATCCTCAGTCTCAAGAACCTTCTGAACTGAGCCGAGAATCGTCTTCTCGATCAGCTCATACTGTGACTTCTGAGGCTTCGGGCGGCTCTTGAACGCATTGTAGGCATCCGTCACACCGTCAACATATGTATTGACTGCAGCCTGCTTCTGTGCCAGCATTGCGATCTGTGCATCGAGTGACTTGGTCAGCTGGCATTCCTGCTTTGCTTTGTATTCGTCGATCTCCTTCTGAACGGAGTTGTTCTGGAGCTTCAGGACGAGCCAGCCCGCAAAGCAGAGGCCGATCGCTGCGAGCGCGCAGACGCCGAGCAGCAGTGCATAGGAGGAATCCGACTTGATGCGGTTGTTGTTAACCGTATCGGTTTCCAGCAGGTTGATGCGCTCTGTGTCCTTGTTGCGCTTGAACATTGCGCCGATCGCATTGGCATAGGAGGAGAATTCAAGATTCTCATAGCCGTGAATCTGCGGCGGGACATTGATGATGCTGGTGCGGATGCCCATTTTCTCCAGCTCATTCGTGAGTCGGACATACTCATGGGTATCGCCGTAGAAAACGACATTCTCGATCGGATCGCTGCCGGACTTGGACTTCTGGAACTGGAGCATACGGAAGATGTTCTCGTTGACAGCCTCGAACACATAGTCCTCGGAATCGTCGTAGTCCTCAGCAGAAATGGATGCGAAACGGGAGAAGGAAAGCTGACCCTTTTCATAGAGGTTCAGCGAGATGAAGTTGTTGTCGATCTGGACAGCGAGCAGCGGCATCTTGGACTTGACCTTGGTATCTGCGAGCAGAACCTTGGTGATGCAGTTACAGCCGATCATAACGCTGCGCAGATTGATCTGCAGCATATTGAACACGCGCTTGTAGCAGTCAACGACTTCATACGGGCAGGCGGTCGCGAGTACCTTGACGGCGCCGTCTGTCTGATCGGAATCGCCGACGATGATGTAGGATACGGAATAGGATTCGTCGATGCCGAGTGCCGCAGCCATCTCAGCACGAACCATCTTCATGAAGTCGGTCTGCTTATCCGCCTTCTGGATGTGCAGCTCCTTGAAGATCGTCATGTTGGAGGAGATGCTGACGATTGCTTCCTTGTCGGGCATCTTATTGGTGCGCAGAACCTGGTTGATCTGGGTCGCGAGGCGCGGGACGTCACGGACATGGCCGTTGACAATGACCTCTTCCTCGAGGTTCAGCGTTGTTGCAGAGCTGATACGGATCTTGCCGTTGTTCTCAGTTCCCTTAATGATCTTGATATTACGGTCGGTAATGTCAAAGGAAAGCATTTGCTATTTCCACCTCTCATTATTATTTCTTTGGATATCAGATTATGTGCGGCGGCGGCTGCCGCCGCACACAGAGCTTCGATCGGGATTACGAATTCTCGATATGGCCGATGGAATCGTACAGAGCCGGGAAGAACGCGCCGCAGACGAGACCGATGACGACACCGAGGACGATCAGCATGACCGGCTCGAGCAGCGAGCAGAGACGCTTGACAGCGGAGTCTGCTTCTTCATCGTAGTATTCAGCGGTCTTCGCGAGGATATCATCCAGCGCGCCGGCTTCCTCACCGACGAATATGATCGAGCAGAACATGGAGTCGAAGATATCAGCTCTCTGGATCGAGGAGCTGAGCGTTTCACCGCTCTTGACCTCATCAATGATATCGCGGAACTTCAGGGAGATGTAGGAGTTGTTCAGCGTATCCGCAGAACGCTTCAGGCACTCGACCATCGGCAGACCGGAGGAATACAGAGAAGCCATTGTCTGTGCGAAGCGGGCGGTGTAGATCTTGACGACGAGCTTGCCGAACGCCGGGCCTTTTATAATGAAGCGGTCCCATTTCAATCGGACGTCAGGCAGCTTCAAAGCATAGATGAAAGCAAAGACCACTGCCGCCACAATAAGGAGCAGAATGATCCAGTGTGCAACAAGGAATTTACCGATATTCATCATCGCCTTGGAAAGGCCGGGCATCTGGTTCGGATCGTCATAGAGGTCTTCAAATGTCGGCATGATAAAGACGAAAACGCCGATGACAACTGCAACTGTCAGGACGACGAGGATGATCGGGTAGACCATCGCGCTCTTGATGGTGTTTGCCAGCTTGTTCTGGTTTGCGTAGTAGTCACTGAGACGCTGCATGATAATGTCCATCTGACCGGACGATTCACCGGCGCCGACCATTGATGTCATCAGGGTCGGGAAGACGCTGCCGTGAACTTCCAGTGCATCCGAGAAGGATTCGCCCTTCTGCACGTTTTCATAGACATCGCGCCATACGTTTCGAGCAGCCTCGCTCTCCTGCTCTTTGCAGAGAATATCAAGTGCCTTGACCAGTGTCAGACCGGAAGTCAGCATAGCTGCCATCTGACGGGTCGCGAACGCCAAGTCTCTTGTCTTGAATTTCTTCAGTGTCTTGGTGTTCGTCTGACGCTCCTTGTATTCGGTGACAAACATTCCCTTTTCTCGGATTTTTGCCAGAAATTCCTGCTCATCTGCTGCTGTCATAACGCCCTTGCGGACATTACCGACTGCATCCTTTGCTGTATAAGCAAAACTCATTGGCATAAAACCACCTCCTGCAAGCCTCAAAATGTGATCTCGAAGTCCGGCGGCGAGCGGAGCCGCTTTCCTTCTTTTTGTATTATCCGTGTGCAACCGCACCCAGACCAGATTTCCGCATTCCGGAGCTGCCGTGTACCGGCGGCCGTTCTGCAAGGGCGATCTGCAAATGGGCATAGCAATAGCCACACATAGATCCATAGGGATATTATACCACATAAATTTTGCGATTGCAATAATTTATCAAACAAAATTTAGCGGCTATTTTTAGGCGTTTCGACCAAATTCATTTTGGTGCCGTAATTGACTGTTTCATAATGATCCGTCCGGGGATCACATAGCGTGCCGGCGGCCTCTGCGGATCGTCGATCCGCTTGAGCAGCTGCGTCACGGCGGTGTGCGCCATCTCCGCAAGATCGACCTCCACGGTCGTGATCGCCGGAACGCACATATCGGAAACGGTATAGTTATCGTAGCCGGTGACGGAGATATCCTCCGGCACGCGGTAGCCCTTGCGCTGAAGCGCGCCGATCACGCGGAACGCGGTCTCATCGCAGTTGCAGACGAATGCGGTCGGCATATCGTCCTCCGGAAATGCGATCTCCGGCAGATTGAGTCCGTTCTCGCCGCGGTCATCCAGTGTCCATTTCTGCTCATAGGGGATCCGATGCTCCATCAGGCATTTAATATAGCCGAGGAAGCGGTCATGGATACTGCTCGTCGCAGTGACCGTACCGATGAAGCCGATCCGTTTGTGTCCGAGTGACACGAGCTGCTCTGTCATGAGGTAGCTGTCGTAATAGTTATCTGATACAACAGAATCAATTCCGCTGTGCTGATCGTAGAAATCCAAGAAGAGCGTCGGGATATGCACCGCCGTCAGCCGTTCCAGATAACCCGCTGCAAGCTGGCCGACAACGATCAGTCCGCGCACCTGCCGGTCTGTCACGATCCGCGGGAGCACGCAGTTTCGCTCATCCTCCTCCGAGACACTTTCATAGACCGAATAGAGATTGCAGTTTGTCAGCTCCTTGGATACGCCGGCGGTCAGGAACCAGTAAAATGTGCCGCGGACATCCGCAAAGCGCTGACTTGTCAGTATGCCGATGCTGCCGCCCTGCTCCTGCACGGCGGAGACCGTCTTGCGGGGCGTGCGCGGTGCCGACGGACGGTAGCCCAGTTCCGAGGCAAGTGCTTTTACCCTGCGCCGCATCTCCTCGCTGACGCCGCCGCGGTCATTCAGCGCATTGGAGACCGTCACCACACTGACACCAAGCTCCTTTGCGATATCTGACATACGAATTCCGTTTTTCACCGGCAGTCCCTCCCTCGCTTTGCAGCTGCATACCGCCGTTTCTCTCTATATATAAATAGTATATAGAACGCGCAATATGCGATGCCGCATTTTTCTTTATTATATCACATCTTTTTAGATTTGTAAATACCTGAATAAAAAAAACTTTCTGTATAAAAATATTTGGACAGAATGCGGAATCCGACTATCACTTTCCTTTCTGTAATATACAATCAACAAAATCATCAAATTTCAAATTGAATCTTTGTGCAGGATTACTTTTTCTCGTTTCAATTTATTTAGATTTTGTAGATTTTGCTTAAATATACGCACATTGACGCATAAATATTCGTCTTTTTTCCACTTGCGATTTCAATCAAAATGTTGTATCATAAAATCAGTGCAGGAGATGTATGACGGAATCGTCCGCACTGCACCGGAGATACATATATCCACCCAAACATACAGGAAAGAGGTTTTGAATCATGAACAAGAAGCTTTTTGCGGCACTCGCCGCATCCTCTGTGCTGCTCGCTGTCTGTACGGCCTGCGGCGAATCCTCCTCTCAGGCAGAACCCTCTGTCGCTGAGACCACCGCGGCAGAATCCAGCGCAGCTGAGACCACCGCGCCGGAAAGCTCTGCTGCAGCGGAATCCGTTGCAGCAGAGGATATCGAATTTGAGGAGCCGGTCGTTGCTGAGGACGGCCACGCATTCCTCTATATCAATGACGGCCAGTTCTATGTCAGCTACGACGGCACTGCCAATTCGCTCATGACCTATGCCGCAGGCGTACCGGAGATCACCGGCGACGGCACCTATACGGTCAGCGTCGATGCAGGCACCAAGGGCTGCCAGTTCGACATCGGCGGCGACGCTAACGGCGACTACCGCTGCGACGGCCTTTCCTTTGCGGCTGTTATCGTCAAGGGCGGCACCACGCTCTACCCGAATATGTGCATCGAGATCAAGGAGATCCGCATGGACGGCAAGCCGATCACGATGAACGCAAAGAACTATACCTCCTCCGATGACGGCAAGGAAATGCGCGCAAATATCTACAACCAGTGGGTGAACAACTTCCCGGACGATGCGCACACCGCTGACGGCGCAGTCACCGGCGATTTCGGCGAGTATTCCTCCCAGATCGTTGATCCTGCCGATTTCAAGAAGTGGCAGAAGATCGAGGTTGACTTCGAGGTCACCGGCACCGATGCAGCGGGCGCAGCTGCCGGCGAGGAAAAGAAGGATGCGGCAGCTGAGGAATCCGAAGCAGCAGCAGAATCCTCTGAGGCAGCAGCAGAATCCGATGCAGCTGCGGAATCCTCTGCGGCAGCTGAATCCAGCGAGGGCTGATATCACCGCATGATACAAGGGCAGTTCCCTGAACGGGAGCTGCTCTTTTTTTGCTGCACGGAATCCACACTTTGCATATTTTAACTTGACGAGCCCGTCGAAATCATGTATAATATAATTATCCCCCGCAGCCCGACCGAAATCCACAGCCAGACCGAAGGAGGAAACCATGCTCGACAGTCTCATGAACATACTCAACAAGATCGACGACGTGATGTATTACCCGGTGCTTATCATCATCCTTGCCGCTGCCGGACTGTACTTCTCATTCCGTACGCGGTTCGCGCAGATCCGTCTGTTCGGCGAAGCCTGCCGGCTGATCGTCGAAAAGCCGAAGGGTGAACAGAAGGTCTCATCCTTTCAGGCACTGATTGTCTCGACGGCATCCCGCGTCGGCACCGGCAATATCGTCGGCGTTTCGACTGCGATCTGCATCGGCGGGCCGGGCGCCTGCTTCTGGATGTGGCTGATGTGCATCATCGGCGCGGCATCGGCTTTTGTCGAAAGTACGCTCGCGCAGATCTACAAGCGGAAGAATCCGGACGGCAGCTGCTACGGCGGCCCCGCCTACTACATCGAGGAAGCGCTGAAAAAGCCGCTGATCTCCGTGCTTTTCTGCATCTTCCTGATCGCGACCTATGCAGTCGGCTTCAATCTGCTCTGCTCCTACAATTTGCAGTCCACCTTTGAGGTCTACAGCTTCTATGACGCGAAGATCACGCCGGTCATTGTCGGCATCATCCTCGCGGTCACGGTCGGCTACTGCATCATGGGCGGCGGCAAGCGCATCATCAAGCTGACCGAGAAGATCGTGCCGTTCATGGGCATCGCCTATGTGCTGATCTCGCTCATCATCATTTTCGCGAATATCACAAATATCCCGCATATGTTTGCGCTTATCTTTGCGGACGCATTTGATTTCCGCTCGATCCTCGGCGGACTGGCCGGAAGCTGTCTGGTCATGGGCATCAAGCGCGGCCTTTACTCCAATGAAGCGGGTGTCGGCTCCGCGCCGAATGCCTCCGCCTCCGCAGATGTCACGCATCCCGTCAAGCAGGGACTCGTGCAGACGGTCTCCGTCTATATCGACACGATTTTGCTCTGCACCGCGACTGCGTTCATGTGTCTCAGCACGAACACGCCCTATAACGAATCCGTTTCCGGTGCGATGTATGTGCAGAACGCGATCTCGACGGTTTTCGGCAGCGTCGGGCCGGTCTTTATCACCGCCGCAATGGTGCTGTTCGCATTCACGACGCTGCTCGGCAATCTCTATTATGTGGACAATGCGCTGATCTATCTCAACGGCAAAAAGCCGCCCTCCAAGCGCTTCATGACCGGCTTCTATATCTTCTGCATCGCCGTGATCTTCGCGGGAGCGCTCATGGAAATGAGTTTTGCGTGGACGATCGCGGATATCACAATGGGACTCATGACGCTCATCAATATCCCCTGCTGCTTCATGCTGTCCAAGCAGGTCTTTGCGGCGCTGCGGGATTATGAGAAGCAGAAAAAGGCCGGCCGCGATCCGCATTTTCTGGCAAAGGATATCGGTATTGACACCGAGGTACTGAGCTTCTGGAAATAATGCCCGCGCCCGTTCATTGCGCGGCTCCGGCAGGTATCATACAAAACAAATTCCCGGCTATGCTTGATTGCATGGCCGGGGATTTTAGTTGGGCTAATAAAAATACGGTTGGATTCTCTTACAAAAAGGTGGGGTGTTTCGCCCTCTGCGGAGGGCGGCCAAAGGGCTCTGCCCTTTGGAATCCCGCAAGCCTTTGAAAAGGCTTGACCTAAACTTTGGATGACTCGCCGGCAGCGAAACGAGATTTTCCCTGACCAAACAATAGGCACTGCCCGATGGCTCATTCATAGCGCAGTGCTTCGATCGGATCGAGCTTTGCGGCCTTCGATGCCGGATAGCTGCCGAAAAATACGCCGACCAGACAGGAGAATCCCAGCGAGATCAGGATCGCGGCCAGAGACGGATGCACCGAGATCGTGATATAATCCGCATAGTCCGGCACCAGATTGTTCAGCAGATAGCTGCCGAGCAGACCGATCAGATAGCCGTTCAGTATGCCGATCAGCACGCCGATGATGCCGCCGATCAGACAGAGTATGATCGCCTCAATGATGAACTGCGTCCGGATGATGCCGCTCTTTGCGCCGACTGCCTTGCGGATGCCGATCTCTCGCGTGCGCTCCGTGATGCTCACCAGCATGATGTTCATAACGCCG
>DGSY01000111.1:6903-13627 GCA_002394125.1 Ruminococcus sp. UBA4350 | reverse complement strand
CAAGGCCTTGCAGATGGGAGACGCTTCAAAAGTCGTCCCGATTGATAAGTTGTCCGTTGTCATTACGCTGATACTGGCGTTTGTTTTTCTGCATGAAGAATTTACTTTTAAGTCAGTGATAGGGTGTATCCTGATTGGAGCCGGAACATTGCTGATGGTTCTGTGATACAAATTCTGATTTATCTTAGCAACCGTTTAAAATATAATGCCCCTGAGTGCTTTGTAACACTCAGGGGCAAAACTTCTATATGGGTATCCGTCTTAAGCCTTCAGGCTTTTTTTATATGATAATTCCTGAGAGGCAGGCGCGCTGCATCATGCATCAGATAAAGTTTCCGCTTTCCTTTTTGGCGATGTTCATTTTCAGCAGCATCTTTTCTGCATTGTAGAGCAGGTAGCGGATGAAGCGCATGAACGTATCTGCCATGATGCCGAAATTGATCGTCAGCAGCCAGCCCTGCGTCGAGAGCGGCTCCAGATCAAAGACAGAGTCGAAGATACGGAAGGCGACCATCAGGCCGGCGATACAAAGCAGCCGGACAGCGGATTTGAACGAAGTATGCGGCTTGCAGATATGGCGCAGGAACAGGAATCCGACGATCGAAAGCAGCAGCGTTGAGGCTGTCGTGATCTCCGCCTGCGAGACCTCGAAGATCTTGCCGAAGGTCACCATTGCCATGACGACGATCAGATCCGTCAGCGCACCGGGCAGCGCCCGCTGCACGACATTCTGTGCGAATTTGCCCTTGATCATGAAGTGATCCGGCACCTGTGAGAGCAGGAAGGCCGGCAGGCCGATCGTAAAGGTACTGATGAGCGTGATCTGCGAGGGCGTCAGCGGATAGGTGATGCCGCGGATCAGCGCCACGATTGTGAGCAGAACGGAAAAGAGATTCTTGACCATGAACAGGGCGCCGGAGCGCTCCAGATTGTTGACGCACTGTCTGCCCTCCATGACGACATCGGTCATGTGCGCGAAATCGGAATCCAGCAGAACGAGCTGTGCCGAATGCACCGCCGCATCGCTTCCGGATGCCATCGCGACGGAGCAGTCCGCATCCTTCAGCGCGAGGATATCGTTGACGCCGTCGCCGGTCATGGCAACGGTCTTTTCCTGCGCCTGCAATGCCTTGACGAATTTGCGCTTCTGATCGGGCGTCACGCGGCCGAAGACCGTGTAATTCTTCATTGCCTCTGCAACGGCTTCATCGGTCGTCAGCGTGGAGGCATCGACATATTTCTCTGCATTCGCAATGCCGGCCTGCTTTGCGACCTCCGAGACTGTGATCGGATTGTCGCCGGAGATGACCTTGACCTCGACGCCCTCATTCTCGAAGAATTTGAAGGTCGCGGGCGCGGATTTGCGGATCGGATTCGTGATGAGGATGAGCGCGAGCGGCTCGCAGTCTTCGGTCAGCGCCTTGCCGTCCGGTGTGCCGCTGTAGCGCGCAAATGCCAGAACACGGTATCCCTTGCGGCTGTCGAATTCGATCTCCTCGCGGAACTGCTCATACCGTTCGCGCAGGATCCGCTCCGGCGCACCGAGTACATAGGCGGCCTTTTCAAAGGTCACGCTGGAATATTTGAATTCCGAGGAGAAATCCGTATGGGAAACGATCTTTGCGCCGGTCGGTGTTGTGAAATACTGCTTGATCGCGGACATGGTGATATTGTCGGCGGACTGCTCTGCTGCAAAGTCGCTCAGCAGGCCGGTCAGCATATCCTTGTCCGCATCGCCGAGCGGGACGACATCCGTCACGCGCATGGTGTTCTCGGTGATCGTGCCGGTCTTATCGACGCAGAGAACATTGACGCGGGCGAGTGTCTCGATGCATTTCATATCGTGAACGAGAACCTTCTGCTTTGCCAGACGCATTGCGCTGAGCGCCAGCGTCACGCTGCACAGCAGGAACAGTCCCTCCGGAATCATGCCGATCACGGCAGCGACGGTCGTTTTGACGCTCTGCGCATAGGTGAGATGATTGGTCACGAAGCTCTGATAGAACATCAGTCCGCCGAGCGGAATGAGGATCACACCGGCGATCTTGAGCAGCTTGTTCATGGAGCGCAGCATTTCCGATTCCTCGGCATTGTCAACGGTCTTTGCCTGAAGCGTCAGCTTGGAGATATAGGATTCCGCGCCGACGCGGGTGAGCCTTGCACAGCAGGAGCCGGAGACGATGAAGCTGCCGCTCATCAGCTCTGCGCCGGATTCCTTGATGATCTCATCGGATTCGCCGGTCAGCAGGGATTCATTGACGGAGACCTTTCCGGAGATGACCTCTGCATCCGCAGGGATCTGGTCGCCGGCCTTGAACAGGACGATATCATCCAGCACGAGCTGATCGGAGGGAATCTTCTGCTCCTGCCCGTCGCGGATGACCTTTGCGGTCGGGGAATTCAGCACGGAGAGCTGATCGAGCAGGCGCTTGGAGCGCAGCTCCTGAATAATACCGATCGCAGAGTTGCAGATGATGAGCGGGAGAAACACCAGATCCTTGTGGAGTCCTGCGGTGAGCAGCAATGTCGCGAGGATCGCGAAGATCAGGTTGAAGTAGGTGAACACATTGCTGAAGATGATCTGCCCGATGGATTTTGAGAGCGGCTCGACGGGAGTATTCGCTTTGCCCTGACCGACCCGTGAAGCGACCTCCTGTGCAGAAAGCCCGTGCAGCTCCGGTGCTGTGGGCTTCGGATTGTCGTTCTGTGCCATTTTCGGTTCTCCTTTTTATATGTATTGATACTATTATACCCTCTTTTTGGCAGTTTGGCAATAGCATATTTGTATTTTTTCAATATCTGTTGGTTTTTTCGCGGATGCGGGGTTGATTTTTGCGATTTTACGCTCTCAATTTTGAAGCAGATGCGCGGAAAAATGACAGGCCGATGTCAGCATTGATTCAGATGAGGAGAGATTTGCAGTCAATCTTTGTATCGCTGTTGGGTTTCCCGTCTGGTCTGATTGTTTGTTTTTCGTTTAAGCCGTTCCGCAGGGTACGAGGGGGAATCATAAGAGAGGAAAGAGACAATCCGGCGGCGGGCAGTGCCCGCTGCCAATTCCTAAAGTTCTCCATACGCGAATGAAAAGGGAAACGGCAGCGAGATCTGTCCGCCTAACTTTACATTTTAGGGAAAATGTGTTATACTGAAAATACAGGCGGCAGCGGAACGCCGCATTCCGGAAAGGGGGGCATTTTTCCATGAGATCCTTTGACGAATTCCCGACAGAGAAATTTCAGGATCTGGGCTACTGCATCGGACACGTTTTCCCGTTCGGTGCGACGCTCATTGACGGCGGCGTCAATTTCAGCATCTATTCCAAGGAGGCGACAGGCTGTACGCTGGTGCTGTATTATCACGGCCAGAACGAGCCGTTCGCCGAAATACCTGTGCCGGAGGAATACCGCATCGGCAATGTCTATGCGATCATGGTATTCGGGCTGAATTTCGAGATGACCGAATACGGCTACCGCTTCGACGGCCCCAATGATCCGGAAAAAGGACTCTGCTTCGACCGCAACCGCGTTGTGCTGGATCCCTATGCAAAATCCGTTTCCGGCAGAACGGTCTGGGGCGGGGAGGTGCGTGCCGACAATCCGTTCCAGCACAGGGGCCAGATCATCTATGAGAACTACACATGGAACGGCGACAAGCCGCTGGAGCAGCCGAACAGCAGTCTGATCATCTATGAGCTTCATGTCCGCTCCTTTACCATGCATCCGGCGAGCGGTGTGCAGCGTCCGGGAACCTTTTCCGGCCTCACGGAAAAAATCCCCTATCTCAGGCAGCTCGGCGTCAACTGCGTGGAGTTGATGCCGATTTTCGCATTCGATGAATTCGAGAATGCAAGGGAATACGGCGGTCAGCGCCTGCTCAATTACTGGGGCTATTCGACCGTCGGATTCTTCGCGCCGAAGGCGGGCTATGCGTCATCCGGTGCCGTCGGTCTGGAGGCCGATGAACTGAAAAATCTGATCCGGAAGCTCCACCGGAACGGGATCGAGGTCATTCTGGATGTCGTATTCAATCACACCGCCGAGGGCAATGAAAACGGCCCTGTGATCTCCTTCCGCGGCATCGACAACCGCACCTATTATCTGCTGACGCCGGACGGGCATTATTACAATTTCAGCGGCTGCGGCAATACGATGAACTGCAACAATCCGGTCGTGCGGCAGATGGTTCTGGACTGCCTGCGCTACTGGGTCTCGTCCTATCATGTGGACGGCTTCCGCTTCGATCTGGCATCTATTCTCTCCCGCGATGAGGACGGCACACCGATGCTTGATCCGCCGCTGCTGGAGATCCTTGCGCATGATGCTGTCCTCGGCAAAAGCAAGCTGATCGCGGAGGCATGGGACGCAGGCGGACTGTATCAGGTCGGCAGCTTTCCGGCATTCAGCCGCTTTCAGGAGTGGAACGGCAAATACCGCGACTGTCTGCGCCGGTTCATCAAGGGCGGCGCGGAATGTCTGCCGGAGATGATCCGCCGGATCCGCGGCTCGGACGATCTCTACGGCGGCCGCAGACCCTCTGTCTCGATCAATTTTGTGACCTGTCACGACGGCTTCACGCTGCATGATCTGGTCTCCTATAACGAGAAGCACAATGAGGCAAACGGCGAGGATAACCGCGACGGCTGCAATGACAATGCAAGCTGGAACTGCGGTGCGGAGGGCGCGACGGACGATCCGGAGATCAATGCGCTGCGCGAGCGGCAGGTGCGGAATATGCTGACCTTGCTGCTGACGAGCCGCGGCACGCCGATGCTGCTTTCCGGCGATGAATTCGGCAATTCGCAGCAGGGCAACAACAATGCATACTGTCAGGACAATCCGGTCTCATGGCTCGACTGGAGCGATCTGGAGCGGAATCAGACACTTTTCCGCTATGTGCAGGGACTCATCGCATTCCGAAAAGCGCATCCCGTCCTGACGGCGGACGATTATCAGTTCGGCCACAACGGGACAGGCTATCCGACGCTCTCCTTCCACGGAACAGTGCCGTGGCAGCTGGATGAGAATGCGCCGGGGCTGACGCTCGCCTATCTGTATGCGGAGGATCACGAACGCTTCGGCACCGATGCGGACTGCTTTATCTATATCATAGTCAATGCGCACTGGGAGGAGCATCGCTTTGCGCTGCCGGTCATTCCGGCGGGCTTTGGCTGGCATACGGCCTTTTCCTCGCAGGCGGATATTGCGGATCCGGAGGGGACGGAGCCGCTGCCGGATCCGTCCGGCTATACGCTCGCACCGCGCTCCTCGGCCGTCCTGATCGGGCGCATCGGGTGAGATCCCCGTATCCGGGCGGGCATATCCGCCATCTATCTCAAATAAGTAAGGAGACATTTGAATGACCAAGGATCTGACCGTCGGCGATCCCGCCAAAGCACTGCGGGATTTCTGTCTGCCGCTGCTCGGAAGCATCGTTTTCCAGCAGCTCTACAATCTCGCAGACAGCTTCACCGCAGGAAAATTCGTCGGTGAGGATGCGCTCGCGGCAGTCGGCAACAGCTATGAGATCACGCTGATCTTTCTCGCATTCGCGTTCGGCTGCAATATCGGCTGCTCGGTGACGGTCTCACAGCTTTTCGGCGCAAAGCGCCTGAACGATATGAAAACGGCAGTCTATACGACGCTGTTCGCAGCCGGCGCACTGTGTCTGCTGCTTATGGGCGGCGGGCTGCTGTTTTCGGAGGATCTGCTGCGCCTGATCCATACGCCGGAGAATATCATGGCGGATTCCAAGCGCTATCTCGATATCTACATCTGGGGACTGCCTTTCGTATTCTTCTATAATATCGCGACGGGCATCTTCTCGGCGCTCGGCGATTCCAAAACGCCGTTTTATTTTCTCGCGGCATCATCCGTTGCGAATATCGGCGCGGATATCCTCTTTGTGACGGCGTTTCGCATGGGCGTATCGGGTGTCGCGTGGGCGACCTTTATCTGTCAGGGCATCAGCTGTCTGCTGGCGATGGCGGTCGTGATCCGGCGGCTTCAGGGGATCCGGACGGAGGGCTATACGCCGCTGTTCTCGCTGTATCTGCTCCGCCGGATCGCGGTGATCGCAATTCCGAGTATTTTGCAGCAGAGCTTTATCTCGGTCGGCAATATCATCATTCAGGGCATCATCAACGATTTCGGCTCTGCCGTGACAGCGGGCTATGCGGCGGCGGTCAAGCTCAATAATCTGGTCATCACTTCGCTGACGACGCTCGGCAACGGTGTTTCCAATTTCACCGCACAGAATCTCGGCGCGGGAAAGCTCAGCCGCATCCGCGACGGTTTCCGCGCAGGCGTCCGGCTTGTGTGGATCGTCTGTGTGCCGGTGGCGGTGCTGTATTTCTTCTTGGGACGCTGGCTGGTCTATGTGTTCCTCGATCATCCGGACGGTACGGCAATGGATGTCGGCATCCGGTTTTTGCAGATCGTCTCGCCGTTCTATTTTGTGGTATCCGCAAAGCTCATCTCGGACGGCGTTCTGCGCGGCGCGGGACGGATGCAGACCTTTATGATCGCGACCTTCACCGATCTGATCCTGCGCGTGGTGCTGGCAAAGCTGCTTTCGGCGCATTTCGGTACGACGGGCATCTGGGCGGCGTGGCCGATCGGCTGGACTGTCGCGATGATCCTCTCGGTGCTGTTCAGTCACGGCGGAGACCCACGGTATTACGGCGCCGGCAATTCCTAAAGCTCTCCGGAAATGAACGGAAGCAGAA
>DGSY01000111.1:6552-6730 GCA_002394125.1 Ruminococcus sp. UBA4350 | reverse complement strand
CAAACAATAGGCGCGGCCAGCGCCGGCGGGGAGCCCCCGCTGGCAATTCCTAAAGTTCTCCGGAAGCGTATGGAAGCAGAATGAGATTTCGCCAGACCAAACAATAGGCGCGGTCAGCGCCGGCGGGGAGCCCCCGCTGGCAATTCCTAAAGTTCTCCGGAAATGAACGGAAGCAGAA
>DGSY01000111.1:0-6372 GCA_002394125.1 Ruminococcus sp. UBA4350 | reverse complement strand
AACAATAGGCGCGGCCAGCGCCGTAACAGCGACATATCTGATATGCTCCGCAAAACCATGCCGGAGGGAAACGGCTGTCGGCACTGCCGACGGGAGGTTGACAAATCGCGTATTATGTGATAAAATATGATAATTCTGCGGATTTGGCCGCAAAGTGCCGAGCCGCTGAAAAAACGAAAAGGAGAAATGACTATGAACAAAAGTGTTACCGTATGGAAACGGACTGCGCTGGCAGCGATCTGTCTGCTGCTTGCGGTCTGCGTCATCTTTTCCCTGATCTTCTGGCTGCGTCCGGGCAGCAGCAATGCCGGAAGCACCGACAGCGGAAAGAAAACGCCTGTCTCAGGCAATGAAGCGCTCTCCCTCTGGACGGACAGCTCTGAGACGAAAAAGCAGCTGGTCTCCTATATGGAGACGGTCACCAACGAAAGCAGCGCCGACTTCATTCCGGTCGATCAGCGCATCGCCGTGTTCGATTTCGACGGCACGCTGTTCTGCGAGACCGATCCGGATTATTTCGATTACTGCCTGCTCGTCCACCGCGTCACGCAGGATCCGGACTACAAGGCGAGCGAATTTGAGCGCGCAACCGTTGACAAGATCCTCCGCGCCGAGCAGAACGGCGAATCCTTTCCGGAGCTGCCGGTCGAGCACGGTCAGGCAATCGCTTCTGCGTTTGCCGGCATGACAATGGACGAATTTTTCAGCTATATCGCAGAATTCAAGAAGACCGAAATGAACCATTACAACGGCATGACCCGCGGCGGCGGCTTCTATCTGCCGATGCTTGAGATTGTTGACTATCTTCAGGCAAATGACTTTACCGTCTATATCATCAGCGGCACGGACCGCTTTATCGTCCGCGGACTGCTCAAGGATTCTCCCCTCTCCGATATTCCGCCCGCAAAGATTATCGGCTCGGACGAGAGACTTGCAGCATCGAATCAGGGCGACAAGGACGGTCTGGATTACACATTCACAAAGGATGACAAGGTCGTGCTCGGCGGCGATTTCATCATCAAGAATCTGAAGATGAACAAGGTGCAGGTCATCATGCAGGAGATCGGTCAGCAGCCGGTTCTCGCATTCGGCAACAGCACCGGCGATTCCAGTATGCTTGAGCACACGATCGTCAACAATCCCTACAAGAGCCTTTCGTTCATGCTCTGCTGCGATGATCTGGAGCGTGAGGACGGCAATCTCGAAAAGGCCGAGAAGGTGCGCAAGCTCAGCGAGGAGAACGGCTGGGTCGCCGTCTCCATGAAGAACGACTGGAAAACGATCTACGGCGACAGCGTCACCAGAAAGATCGTCATGACAGAAAACAGCGAATCCGAAGAGGTTCAGAATGCCGCATAAGTAAGCCGGCAAAAGGGGAGCCCCCATACGAAAGGGCTCCTCTTTTTTGATTTATCTATGTTATGCCTAAAAATTCCGCTCCCGCCGTACTGAAAAATCATACGGATAGCGCTTGCATGAAAGCGCGTTTTGTGGTATAATAAAGAAAATATGCCTAATTATCAATAAAGTCGGACGATCCGACAGAAAGACAGACCCGATGCCGCAAAGCGCAGTGCGGAAGCGCGCACCGGAGAACAAAAGCAGGAGCGTTTCATTATGGTATTTTCAAGCCTGTATTTTCTATACTTCTTTCTGCCCGTATGCCTGCTCTGCTACGGGCTTTCGCCGTCTCTGACCGTGAAGAATGTCACGCTGACGGTCTTCTCCCTGCTGTTCTATGCATGGGGCGAGCCGACCTATATCATCCTGCTGCTCATCAGCGTGCTGATGAATTATCTGTTCGGTCTCGGCATCGGCGCCTGTCAGAAGCGCGGCAAGGAGGGCGGTGCAAAGGCCGTCATGATCCTCAGCCTGCTGTTCAATATCGGACTGCTCGGCGTATTCAAATACAGCAACTTCATCGTGGAGAATCTCAACCTCATCCCCGGCGTGAATCTCCCGTCACCGAATCTGACGCTCCCGATCGGCATCAGCTTCTATACCTTCCAGATCCTCTCCTATATCATCGACCTCTACTGGGAGAAGATCGAAGTGCAGAAGAATCCGCTGCACCTGCTGCTCTATATCTCTATGTTCCCGCAGCTCATCGCCGGCCCGATCGTCCGTTATGCGACTATCGCCGACGAGATCAAAAACCGCAAAACGACTTTGCTTGATCTCAGTGAGGGCTTTACGCGCCTGATGATCGGTCTCGGCAAAAAGGTCATTCTCGCAAACCACCTCTCCACGATCGTCGATCAGTTCTTTGCGAACGAAAACGGCAAGCTGACCGTCGCCGCAACATGGTACGCGGTCATTGTCTATGCCATGCAGATCTACTTCGACTTCTCCGGCTATTCGGATATGGCGATCGGCATGGGCAGGATGTTCGGCTTCCATTTCGATGAGAACTTCCGCCACCCGTTCCTCTGCAAGGATATCTCCGAATTCTGGCAGCGCTGGCATATCTCGCTCGGCACATTCTTCCGCGACTATCTGCTCTATGTGCCGATCTTCGGCAAGCGCAGAAAATACGGCGGCCTGTTCCTCGTCTGGTTCTGCACCGGTCTCTGGCACGGCGCCAGTTGGAATTTCATCATCTGGGGACTTTACTTCGGCGTGTTCATCCTGATCGAACAGCTCATCGGCAAGAAAACAATCAAGAAGATCCCGCTGGTGATCCGGCATATTTACAGCAAGATCGTCATTATCATCGGCTTCGGCATCTTCTATTTTGAGGATCTCGGCCGGCTCGGCGGCTTCTTCCGCAATCTGGTCGGCCTGAACGGGAATGCGCTCTATGACAATGTTGTCACGCTCTCTGTCCGGAACAATCTGTTTCTGCTGATCGCGGCACTGATCTGCTGCTTCCCACTCTACGACGGCTTGCAGGCGCTCCGAAAGCGCTATGCCGGCTCGGTGCGGATTGTTGATACCTTCCAGATCTGCGCGAATGCCGCACTGCTGATCGTCAGCAGCATTCTGCTCGTCGATGCGACAAATAACCCGTTCCTCTATTTCCGCTTCTGAGAGAAAGGCGACAGCAATGAACTTCAGAATCATTCCGCTGCTGTGCGCGGCCGGTCTGCTTCTTTCCGGATGCAGCAGCGAAAGCAGCGCCCTGCCGGATGAGCCGCTGCGGACGGATGCCCCGCAGACCGCCCCGCAGACCGAAACCGCAGCGGAAACGGAGCCGCCGGCGGATGACGGATCCTCCTTCGATTCCGCGCTGCTCCATGAGGAAAAGAGCAGCGAGATACCGGCAGAAGCCGTCACGCTGCGAACCGGCGTGACGATCTCCGACGGCGAGACCGTTGAGATCGCAAAGGATTATTTCAACGATCACGGCGATCCGGTGCTGGTTCTGGTCTCAATCCGGGACGGCAATTATATGCCCCTGACCAATGCCGAATACAAATATGACAAGGCCGGCAGGATGATCTGGAAGCATGAGAACACGATCACCAATGACTATGTCAATTATACCTACGATGCGAACGGGAAGCTCGTCACCGAGGAATTCTATGCGAGCGATTTTCACCCGCACCGCATCGAATATTCCTACGATCAGTACGGCAATCTCCTCCGGAAGGTGACGACCTATACCGGGGAGGATGATCCCATGTTCGATATGATGTCCACGGCGGAGGATTTCTCCGATATGGAGCTTGACAATGCGGGACGGATCGTGAAGCAGCGCGAACTGAGCGCCTCCGGCACGACCGCAAACTTTGAGACAGCCTTCTCCTATGACGGCGCCGGAAACTGCGTCCGCGAGGAGAGAAAGGCGCTCAATGAAGGCATGGAGCCCGCAAGCGAGATCACAAGCCGGACCTTTGACGAAAGCGGCAATATGACCTCGGAGACCATTGTGCGGAAAATGACGGACGGCACCGAAGCTACAGTAACAAAAAACATGGAATATGACAGCGAGGGCAGAATGACCTGTCAGAAAGCGGATGCTGACGGCGAGATCGTCGAGGTGCAGTACACCTATGAACCGGTCTGAGCCGCCCTAGAAAGGAGCAATTGCAATGCCCAATACCGATCTGCCGGATGAGATCAGAGAACCGGCTGCGGATACGCCGCAGGACGAGCCGAAGCTCGACCGCCGTACTGCGATCGCACAGGCAAGAGCGATCCGGCGCGGGGCGGCCGCAATGGCAATGGATGAAAGCATAAAGGCGCAGGCAGCCGAGACTGCCAGCACCATTCTGGAACAGGCCGAGCCGGAGCCGCCGAAGGCGCCGCTCCATAAGCAGACCGCACCGCAGCCTGTCTCCAATACGACCGGAAAATTCGGCTGGCTCGATGAGGTCAGCCCATCGGAGCCCGAGCGCCCGGCCGCACATACCGATACCGATGCGCTGCTCGAGGAGCTGCGCGCCGAATCGCGTGCGCGCCGGACGGCGGCGGCGAAGTCCGCCGGCAAGGACGGCGCGCCCGCCGCAGCGGAGATCTCCGGCGAGGAGATCGCAGATGCGGCGGATTTCGAGGCGGAAGCGGATGAAGCGGAGACAGAAGATGATGAAGCGGCGTATACCGGCGACGCGGAATACGACGATGACACAGCGTACAGCGACGACACGGAATATGATGATATGGAATATGATGATGGCGGCGATGCGCCGGAGGATCAGGTCATCCGCGAGCTGCACGTCACCAACGAGACAGCGCCGATGCGCTCGCCGAGAGCTGCCGCAGAATATCAGGCAGTGACCGCTGACGCAAAGCCCTTTGTACGCAGGCTCGCAAAGGAAACCGAAAAAAAATGGAAAAAGGAAGCCGGCACACGCAAGGCCGAGGAGACTATCCGGCGGACAGAGCGCACCTCCGCAAAATGGAATATCGCCGTCTGCCTGCTGCTGCTGTTCGGCATTGCAGTCTATAATCTCGTGCTGGAGCGTCCGGTCAAATCCATGAAGGAAAACCGTATGCTCGCGAAAATGCCGAGCTTCTCGACTGAGGATTATCTCAGCGGAAAATATACCTCCGGTGTCGAGTTGTATTATAATGATACCGTCCCGCACCGCGATGATTTCAAGGAAATGACGCAGGTCATCCGCAAGCATATGGGTCTCAGCGGCAATGCCGTTCTGATCGGCGATCTGCCTGCCGCACAGCAGCCGGATCCGGATACGCCTGCCGAAACCACTGCGCCGCCCGTCACGACCGTCGAGGGCGCTGTGACCGCACAGACGCTCACGACCGTTTCCGCCGCCGTTACCACAACGGCACCGCCGGCGGACGATGAACCGGAGCGCGAGGGCGAAATGGGCGACAACGGTGTCCTGATCGTGAACAAGCGCGGCATTATGCTGTTCGGCGGCTGGGAGACAATGGGCGAGAACTATGCCCATATCCTGAGCCGGTTCAAGGAGAGCGCGCCGGATATCAATATGTATTCGATGGTCATTCCGACGGTCTGCTCCTTCTATACGCCGGAGGAATTCCAGCACCTCATCACGAGTGAGAAAGCCAATATCGACTATATCAACAAGACGCTGGTCGGCGTCACGCCGATTGATGTCTACGGCGCACTCGAAAAGCACAAGGACGAGCCGATCTTCATGCGCACCGACCACCACTGGTCGTCGCTCGGCGCATTCTACGCCTGCGAGGCATTCTCCGCAGAGGCGCGTGTGCCTTTCGCACGGATCGAGGAATACGACCGCAAGAGCAAGGACGACTATGTCGGCACGCTCTACACCTTCTCCAATAACATCATCCTCAAGGAAAATCCGGAGGAATTCTTCTGGTATATCCCGCGTGCGCACTTCACAACGACATTCTATAACAACAGCTTCGGCAATCCGCGTGAGGGCGATTATTTCATGAACATCGACAATGTCGCGCCGGTCAGCTATTATATGGTCTATATGGCCGGTGACGATCATATCGTCCGCGTGCAGACCGATGTCCACAACGGCAGACGGCTCTGTATTATCAAGGACAGCTACGGCAATGCGCTTGCACCGTGGCTCACCTCGTCTTTCGAGGAAATCTATATCATTGATATGCGGTATTTCCAGCTCAACGCGATCTCATTCCTGCGTGAGCATGGCATGACCGATGTGCTGTTCGCAATGAACAGCTTCAGCGCCAACGGCGACAACGGCGCAAAGGTCGAAAAAATCCGTACACAGTAAAAGGAGGAAACAACGATGACAAAGGAACAGGCAATGGAGGCACTGACGCCGATTTTCCGCGAGGTGTTTGATGATGACAGCATCGAGCTGAATGACGAAATGACCGCCGCGGATGTGGACGGCTGGGACAGTGTCGAGCATTTCAATCTGATCTCGGAGATCGAGAGCGCATTCAAGATGCGGTTCAAGATGAAGGAGGTCTCCGGCATGAAGAATGTCGGCG
>DGSY01000132.1 GCA_002394125.1 Ruminococcus sp. UBA4350 | reverse complement strand
AATTCTTCGCCCCCAGCGCCGCGACTGCTCCGACTGCATCGTGCAGCTCTGCATCCGCACTCTGCCGCGCTGCGGTCTCATCCGTCACAAGCTCTGCGGCGTCATTGTAGACTGTTGTGTCCGCCGCCTGCCGTGCGGCAGCTTCATCGGCGACTGCCGCCGTCACATCAGAGGTGCTTGCCTTCTGCGTCATCTCGCTACGGATCGCCGAGACCGACGATTCGATCGCGGTTTGCAGATTCAGGTCGGCCATCTGACGCTGTGACATTTCCGTTCCGACTGCACTCTGCACAAGCGATTCGATCTGCGCATCGGTCATGTCATTCAGCGCCCGGTTGATTGCCTGCGTAAACATTTCCCGCGTCGCGGACGCAGGATTGAATTTTTCATCTTCCGATACCATTACCATAAAATCACTCCTTTGCAATAACAAACGCGCCGTCCGCTGTGACAACATAGTCGCCCTCTGCGGTCACGATGTACCAGAATTTCGACTCTTTCGGCGGATGATATGCCTGCCGCAGCCGTTCCATGAGCTCATTGTAAACATCCCGCGGCCATTTGTTTGCCGATGACGGTATATCCGTGATACAGCGGATGCAGGGAATCCGTGCGGGCGCTGCTGTCCGGATATCGCCGGCGGTCACGCCGATCTCCACAAAGTCAACATCGTGCAGCACCGGCACCGCGCAGAAGCTGCCTGAAAAATCAACCGTTTCGGTCACGGCTTTCCCGTCGCGGATATACCGGAACTGCGCTGTTTTCTGCACGTAATCATTCCACTCGTCATCGAACGAAAATGCGATCATATATCCGCTGTTGCCGCAGATGATCTCCGGCGTACCGGTCACGCGGGCGATGCGGTTCTGCACTGTGATTGTCATACTCATACGACTACCAGTCCTTTTTCTACATCGACCGTACTGTACGGGGACAGCTCTACAGAACTGACGTATGTCAGATCCACATACTCAAGCGTTTCGCCGTCACTGCCGAGCACTGCAACATTCTCCAGCGTTTGTGTATGATAAGTTAATGAAATTGAACCGCTCATACCCATGCGATTATTGACGCCGATATGCCGGCAGTTCTCAAATGTGACTGCATCGGCATGAACGGCAAGACCGTGAAACGTATAATACGCACCGTCGATCAGATCAGTCACAGTGGCGGTCGCGTCCATTTGCGTATAGGTATCGCTGCCATTTCCGCCTTTAATAGCACCGTTTTCCATGCGCAGCCAATATCCTCCGGAATTGCGCGTATACATCGAACCGAAAATGCTGGCGCCGTTTTTGTCAAGGCGGCAGATCTCCGTGCCGTTGTCGTCCAGCACCTGAATGACACCGTTCTGCCCGTCCGCACCGCCGACGGCCAGTGTTCCCCCGCGGATGCGGTCAGCGAACATCGTGCCAGCCGCGATAAAATCTGCAACGATCTGACCGTTCATTGTAATCGCCGTGCCGTAGGTGCCGTGATAGCCGGTGCTGCTGTAACCGATGCCGCCGCTGTTCATCCGCCAGACGGAATGTGCTGTTTCGATGTCGTCCGTATCCATAATCAGGATCTCATTCGGGCGGATCACGACATAGCCGGTCGTGGCCGCTTCGATCAGACTTGTCGCAATATTCTTTGCCGTGACAACAACCTGCGAAAGCTGCTGCGGCAACTCATAGTCGATCATGTGCTGCGTCTTTGCGGCGACGCTCGTGATCTTCGCGGTCTTGTCGCCGATCTCGACCTGCGGCGTCCACGGCTTCAGCAGATCGACCGTGCGGCCAAGCAGCCGGAGGTTTTCGTCCAGACCAAGACCCGGATGCCGGAAGCGGTAGGTATCGCCGCAGCGGATCCGCCCCTTGCCGGAGATATCCAGCACGGATGCGGCATAGTGCTTCCGGACACGGTTGTTCTCTGCGAGATACGCCTTGCCGCGGGCGACCAGATTCTCTTTGACTGTGATATCGTCAAACTCTGCCGTGCCGACAATCACGCCGTATTTTGCGATCGCGGCGGGATCGTCGATATACGGTACGGTGTAGGTGTGGCCGTCATCGGGATCGACAGCACCGGTGATTGTCAGGCGCTCTGCGGACTGCTGTCCGGTCGCGGGATTGACCGTGCCGAGCTGTGCGCCGAGCGGCATCAGGCGCGTGATGATATTCGCGGTATCGCTTTCGATGCTCAGCGATTTCAGATTGTGGCCGAGCATGATGACCGTATCGGATGTGCTGCCGTTCTGCGCAGCGGTGAGATAATCGAGATACAGCCTGCCGTCATTGCCGCGCCGGACGCGCAGCTCTCCGCCGAACCGCCCGACGAGATTCTCCTTAATCTCCGCGAGTGTCGAGCGGTAGGCCGTGGTCTTGCTGCCGCCCTGTCCGGCGTTCACCATTCCGAGATAGATATGCTTGCGCTCCTCGGTCACGGCATTGTGGTATTCCAGCAGCGCCGTCAGAAACTGCGCCGGCAGCGCATCCTGATCGGTGTATGTATGGTATTCCTGCACGCTGTCATTCAGATAGCCGAGAAAGCCCTCGAAGGTGAGATCCTTTTGTAGTGTCCCCTTGCCGGTCATGCTCTCCGGCGATTTCAGCAGATAGCCCTCGAATTCCGCTTCTCCGGTCGCCGTATTCGTAACAGTGATCTCCGTCACGCGCTCGGTGAGATTCTCATAGCACGGATGCTCCGGCAGCAGCCGCAGATTCAGGACAGGGACCGTCCCGACATATTCCTTGAGACTGCCCGCCGCGATCTTCGGAAGCTCCGGTGCATCGGTATGCAGCAGCGAAGTGCTGCCGTTTTGTGTGATCGTTATGCGGTACATCAGAGCCATCCCTCCCGAAATGTGATACGCAGCGTGCCGCTGCCGCTGTGCGAAATGACAGTGCTGCCGTGCCGGAAAACAATATCATCGAACTGACAGCTTCCTGCTGCGCTGATCCCGTGCGTGACATTGCCGCAGATGACCGCGCAGGGCGCAGCTGCCGTAAAGACCGGACAGACCGCTTTGCGGCCCTGATTCCGGATCGCTGCGGACTGTACGGCTGCCGTATTCGTCAGCACATAGGCCGTTTCCTGTCTCGCATACTGCCACGGCTCACAGACCGCTGTGAGCTTCACCGCCGCGTGTGCCGTGTCGCAGTATTGCTGCTCGACATGGATGCGCCCGCGCAGATACAGATGCGGCGTGTCCGGCAGGATAATCTGCTCCGTTCTGCCGTCAAATCGGTTGATGAGATGCGCGATCGCGCCCAAGCGGTAGTCTCTGGTTTTTTCGGACAGCTCCAGCACAGCGGTCAGCGTGCGCACATCATACTGCACATCGCCGGTCAGCAGTGCAGAGCAGTCCGCGGCGCCGTCCATGCCGGGAACCGTCTCGCGGACTGCGCGGTATACTGCCGGTGACAGCGACCATTTGCAGAGCGTAAAGCCCGCATCTGCCGTTGCATAATCGCCGATCTGAATAAACCGTTTCTTCATACGCTCATCTCCTTTGACCGTCGGCTTCGATCACGCCGAGTTCTGTATTGATCCGGTCGATCGTGCCGCCGATGAATGCATCGCCGTCGAGGTAAAGCACCTGTCCGTGCTCGATCGCGGTGAGGATGCTGTCGAGCCTTGCGATCACAGACGGATCCAGAATCATGATCTGCCGATCCGGATCGGAATTGCCGAACTGCGTTTCCAGACTTCGCTCGAATGCGAACGGTGCTTCCTCCGGCGTGATGCTCTGAAAGTCGATCTGCCTGACCGGAAACGGAATGTCAGCGATCTCATCCGCCATATCCTGCACGGCACCGACCGCAGCATCCGCTTCGTCCTCGACACCGGATGCAAGGCCGCGGGGCAGATTGCGGCCGATCTCCTGCCGGAATACCTTTGACGGAGACGCAATGCCGAAAATGTCCTTGACCTTGTCAATGATGCCGGATGCAAAGCCGGCAATTTTGTCGTAGATCCAGCCTGCCATATCCGTGATGCCGTTCCACAGGCCGGAGATCAGATCCTTTCCGATCTCCCGCATCTTTCCGAAATGCTCGCGGAATGCGCGGATGACCGACGAAATGATCTGCGGGATCGCCGAGACAATTCTTGTGATGATCTCCGGCAATGCTTCGATCAGCGAGACAAACAGCTCGATGCCGCATTCGATCAGCTTCGGCAGCATATTGAGCAGCGCTTCGATGATGCTGTCAATGATTTCCGGGAGTGCATCGACGATGGCCGTGATGATCTCCGGCAGCGCGTCGATCAGGGCAAGGAACAGCTCGATGCCGCATTCGATCAGCAGCGGGATCATATCGGTCAGTGTGCCGATGACCGCAGTGATGATCTGCGGCAGCACTGCGCATACCGTCTGGATGATCTGCGGGAGCGCCTGTACCAGCGACGTCAGGAGTGTGATCCCGCACTGAATCAGCTGCGGCAGCATGGTCAGCAGTGCAGCAGTGACAGCGTTGATGATGTCAGGCAGAACGGCGCAGATCTGAACAATGATCTCCGGCAGCGCATTGACGAGCGCTGTCAGCAGCGTAATGCCGCATTCGATCAGCATGGGAAGCCCGTCGAGCAGCACGAGAATCAGCTGCGGGACGATCTGCGATGCAAAGACCGTCAGCAGCTCCGGCAGAACATCAGAAAGCTCCGTGAGGATCTGCGCTGCGATCTGTATGAGCGCTTCGAGGATCTCCGGCGACATTTCGAGCAGCATCTCCGTCAGCTCCGTGAGCAGCGAGAGAATTGCGGAAATAAGCGTCGGCGCAAGCTGCAAAATCAGCCGCAGCAGCTCCGAGGCGATATCCGGAATCGCATCTGTCAGTGCTGTGATGATCTCTGAGAGCGTTTCAATGACGACCGGCATCAGAGCAGGCAGCTGTTCCTTCGCGCCGGAAACGAGCGTTCCGACCGCTTTCGGAAGCGCTGCGCCGGCCGATTCGATCACCGGTATCACATTCTCCGTCACCGCGAGAAATCCGTCGATGACATTCTCCGTCAGATTCTCAATATCCGCCTCGCCGCTGCCGAGTCCGGCAATCAGTGAATCCCACGAGCTGCGCAGCAGGCCGAGCGAGCCGGAGATTGTCTCCGTTGCTTCGCGGGCGAAATTGCCGTCATACTGCTCCGTCGTTTCGAGGAACATCTGCATGGCGACACGCGCTTTGTCCGCATTCGAGGCAGTTTTCCACCAGCTTGATGCGGATTCATCCGCGCCGGCCATTGCCTCATCAACATGGCGTGTTGCCGTTTCAAGCGAGACCTGTGTCTTTTCGAGGCTGACAAGCGCTTTCTGTGCCTCTGTGGAATTCTCGCCGTATTTCGCGACTGCCGCATTATAGGAAATCTGCGCCTTTTCCACATCGAGCGTTGCTTTTTTCGCCTTGTCCTGTGCATCCGCGACCTTTTTGACATCGACCGATGCTTCACTCTCCGCGATCAGACCGTTTTTCAGCGCATATGCCTCCAGCGTTGTCGCATTCATCGCAACGCCGAGATTGTCCATCATCGTGAAATTGCCCTTGGCGGCTCCCGTGACGGATTCCAGCGCGGCGGAAATGTCGATGCCCATGACCGATGCAACATCGGCGGCGCGCTGCATGGCCTGTGCGGAGAGGTCGAGCGACTCCTGCTGCTCCAGTCCGGAGCCCTGAAAGAGTGCGCCCATTTTATTGAGGTTTGCAAGATAATCGCTCTGCGAAATGCCCATTGTTTTATAGGCATCCTCGGAGACCTCCGCGAGCGTTCCGGTCGATTCGATGACCTTTCCGGTCTCGGCATCATGCGTCTGCATCCGGACAGTCATGCTGTCGATGCTGTCGCCGAGCGTATTGAATACAGCCTCTGCACCGCCGAGATTCTGCTCCAGTTCGCCGTAGGATCTCACGACCTCCGCAGTCATGCCGACGGCTGCACCGGCGACCGCTGCGGTCACTGCGGCAGCTGCCTTGACACAGGCGCCGAGTGTTTCGGTCAGATTAGAGAAATCCTTATCCGTTTCGGAAGCATCGCTGCCGGTTTTTTTGATCGTGCTGTCGAGCGCATCCGCTTCCTTTTCAGCAGCATCAAGCCTGTCCTGATTCTTCGACAGAGTGTCCGACAGTGCTTGAATCTGACCGGCGAGCTCCTTCGCCGCAGCGGAATGTCTGCCCTGCTCCGCGGCTGTTTCGGCATATTCCGATTTCAGCTTATCCAGCGCGGCTCTCTGCTCACTGACGGTATCCGCGAGTGTTTTCTGCGGCTCCGCAGCTTTCCTCGCAGCAGCATCAAACTGCTCCGCTGCTTTCGCTGCATCATCGAGCCTTGCTTTATTTCCGGACAGCTCTGCCGAGAGCGCGGCGATCTGACTGCCGAGCGCTTTCGCTTCTGCGGAATCCCTGCCCTGTGCGGCTGCCGTTTCGGTATAGGCCGCTTTCAGCTTTGCAAGCGCGGATTCCTGTTCCCTGACGGTGTCCGAGAGCGTTCTGACCGGCTCTGACGTTTTTTTGACGGTCGCATCGAATTCATCCGCGCCGCGGCGCGCATCGGTCAGCTTTGCACGGTTCTCGGAGAGCGAGGCCGAGAGCGTCCGGATCTGCTCGCCGAGCGCTTTTGCATCGGCAGATTCTCTGCCCTGTGCCGCAGCAGTCTCCGCGTATGCGGATTTCAGAACTGCAAGCTCCGATTCCTGTGCTTTGATCGCAGCGGAGAGCGTTTTCTGCGGTTCGGCGGATTTTGCGATCGTAGTATCAAATTCATCGGCGGCTTTCCGCGCATCATCAAGCCTTGCTCTGTTATCAGCCAGCTCTGCCGAAAGCGCCGTAATCTGACCGGCAAGCGATTTTGTTTCCTCGGAATCCTTGCCCTTTTCTGCTGCGGATTCCGCATACGCCGCTTTCAGACCGGCAAGATCGGATTCCTGCGCTTTGACCGTTTCGGCCAGTGTCTTTGCAGGCGCTGCGGCATCATTCTCCGCATCTGCAAGACCGGCGATCTGCTCTGCTGCCGATGCAGCCGCCTCCTGATAATGCCGGAGTCTGCCCTCTGACGCGATGATCTCACGCTGCAAGGCTCGCATCTGCTCTGCGGATACCTCGCCGCGTTCAAATGCAGCGGCTGCCTGCTCCTGTGCATCCCGCAGCAGTCCGAGCTTTTCCGCTGTCTGTGCGATCTGCTTTGTGAGGATCTCCTGCTTCTGCGAAAGCAGCTCCGGATTTGCTTCGTTAAATTTCAGCAGACGGTTGATCTCTCCGAGCTCGGAGGAAAGCACACGCGACTGCTTATCCGCTGCATCGAGCGCCTTGCCGAGATTTGTGGTATCGCCGCCGATCTCGACCGTCAGTCCCTTGATGATCTTATTCGCCATCCTGCGCTTCCTCCCTCCGTCTGAATTTCCGCAGTGCCGCACGGTCCGGCTCTGTCTGCTCACAGCGCCATGCATTGTCGAGATATTCCGTGCCCTTTTCGGTGCGGGACAGCTTCCAGATAAACGCATCGCGGCGGTAGGTCAGATATTCGATCAGACCGAGCTCATAGACCGCAGGGAGCGGCAGGCCGGTATATTCCGACACCAGCCGCTCCCAGTATGTCGTAGTCGTGTATTTGTGCCCCTCACTATCCGGCAGCGGATAGTAGGGCAATGTCAGTTTTTTGCGGATTTGATTTCGTCAATGAATTTCAGATACGCCTGCTCAAATGCCAACAGATGCTTGGGCGTCAGGTGGTACTTGGTTTTCAGCTCTTTGCCGGTGAGCCGCAGCCCCTCCTCATTGACGCTCATAAGCTCCGCGATTGCATCATAGACCTTATGCTCTGCATTGACATCTGTCTTTTTCCCGCGCATTGCGAGAAAGTCGTTTTTCAGCGCTTCGAACTTCCGGACAGCGCCCTGCTTCGGGACACAGACATGGATTACGGTATTCGCATCGTCGAGCAGGATGCACTCCATACTCGGCTGCTGAAGCGCACGGAAATCAAGTGTCATACTGTCCTCCTTATGCGGCCGAAATCTCTTCGATGAATTCAATCAGCGTGCCGTCGCTGTCATGCGGCTGCGCGGTGAATTCCGGCTCGACGACCGTACCCGCGCCGGTACCCCAGACAAGCGAGAGACCGGCCGTATTTCTGCCGGTGATCATCACCCAGACATTGCCATCCGTCTTGTCCTCATGGAAGAAGCAGAGGACATAGCTCTTGCCCTGCGCATTGCCGGCGCCGCCGATTTTCGTTGTGCGGATGCCGTTTTGCGAATCCTCAGTGGTCTTGCCGCGGTCAACGAACTTCGTCAGCGTTGTGCCGTTCCATGTGATGAGACCGAGCTTCATTTTCGCTTCCTCCTCGGTCGTGATGATCTTATGCACATAGCCGAGATCGTCCTTTTCCTCGTAGGTCGTTTCGGTATAGGTCAGCGTCGCGCCGCCCTTGATGTAGCCGAGCAGATTCGCTTCCACACAGATCTGCGCGGTAGTCGGCATCGTGCCTTCGTATTCCATGAGATACGCCTTGCCGCTGCCGAGCGTAATATTCTTCGTTGTACGCTTTGCCATTATGGTTCACGCTCCTTTGTTGTAATTGAAAAATCATAGACGACCTGATACCGCTGTTCATCCTGAAGCCAGTACCGGTCCTCCTTGCTGTAGAGAATGCCGGCGGCGTCGAGCGCGGATTCCATTGCGGATTCCGCTGCATCATCCGGTGCATCCTCGTAGAGCTCTACGGAATAATTGTGGGTGAAGACCGCCGCAGCGCCGTTATCGGCACCGTCTGTTTCGATATCGTCCGTCCAGACGGCATAGGTTCCGGCGGGCGGCTTGAGAAACCGGCAGTGCCGGAAGCGGATGCCGGTCTGCTGCAAAAGCTCTGCGATCATTTCGGTTTTGCCGCCTCCTCTGCTGCACGCTCGAATTTCGGATACACCTCCGCGCAGGCGTTTTTCAGGAACGGATCGCCTTCAAATCTTCCGCCGTCCGGCATCTCGTGACCATGCACAAGCAGATGTGTCAGTCTGCCGTCCCTGCCCTTGACATACCAGATGCTACGCGGCGTACCGCGTGAGGTATCTGCGCGGATATAGGTGATGCTGCTGCGGTAATGCCGGCGGCGCTTTGCGCGTTTACCGTGCCGCTCATAGGGCGCGGTGCGCTTCGTGATCTCCACAAGCTCCTTTGCGGCTTCCTCTGCCGCATCGCCGATCGCATTCTGCACATCCGTCAGGTAGATGTCCAGTGTCTCGGCGATCAAATCTGCAATATCCTTACTCATACAGCTTCCCCGTCAGTGTGATTTCCTTATGCTCCTCCATGTAATCATCATAGTCGATGATCTTGAACTGCTGCCCGCGGTAGAGAATGCGGTAGAGCTGCGGCGCATACTGGATTGCAGCCAGCACCGGCACATACCGCAGCTGAAAGCGCAGCCGCAGATGATACTGGTCTGCACCGGCGCGGTCGGTCGTTGTGCCGATATGCTTATTGACTCTCGCATGAAGCGCGGGGCCGACCGGCTGCCAGCGCTCTGTTTCCTCATCCTGCCGCTCAATGACGACCGGTTTATCGTATTTCATGTTCCGCCTGCCTTTGCATATTCCATGCGGAGCTGAAGCTCCAGACTGTCCGCAAGCCGGCGCTGTGCGGCATTGGCCTTTGCACTACTGAGCGTCCGCTCGCTGTAAAGATCATCCGTATAGATCAGGACGAGCTGCCGCGCACGGTCATCCTTCGCAAAGACGGTATCCGCATCTGCACCGATGCCGCCGCGCAGCAGACCGATCGCGGCAGACAGTGCATCGGAAACATTTTGTGTGATGCGTTCATCGGCGTATTCCGGCTCGATGCCGAGATAGGTCATTGCATCATTCAGTGTCGGCATCATGCCGGAAGCCTCCCTTCGTTATGCCGTGACGGTCAGAATACCGTAGACAAATGCATCCGGATCGCGTGTCTCGACATCCTCGCGCAGATGACCTGCAAAGATCGTCATATCCTGCTCGAACGCATTGACCGTATCCTCGCCGCTGCCGACAACTGCCTCTGTGCTGGTACGGAGCGAGATCTGCTGCCGGTCAAAGAGCTTGATGCCCTCCCTGAGATCGCCGCAGACAATCGGGATCGCCATGCCGGAGATCTCGTAATAGCCGGAGGTCTTCGGATTTCCTGTCGGCTCGGCAACTTCTGTGTATACATACGGAGACTCCGCCGTACCGGAGCCGGTGCGGGTGTAATAGGTCTTGCCTGCGGTGACGGTCGTGTCAGCAGTGACGGCATAGACCGGCGCAGAGCTCCAGTCCGCATTCGGAATCACGCGTACCGGCACAAAGGTCGTGCCGACCGAAATGCGGGACTGCATCGTGTTCTGCGGATCCGGTGCAAGCAGCTTGCGGCCGTCCTTGTCCTTGAGTGTCGAAAGCCAGAACAGGCCGTCATCATTCGTGATGAGCGCGGAGGTGCTGAGGAACGCCTGACCGAGCGTCACGACAAAGGCGCGCTCGATGCTGTCCAGCGAGGTGAATTCCTCCGCCGTCTTTTTCTGAATCTCCGCGATAATATTGCAGTTGTCCGTTACGCGGGCTTCATCGCCGAGCCATTCGACGATCGTGCTTGTGATATTCGCATCGGAATCGGCAAGCAGCTCATTCGTCACCGGCAGATAGCCCATGTACTTCTCGATTGTGTATTCCATGATCTGGAACTGCGGCGATGCCTTGCGCGTCATTTTGCCGCCCTCCGCGACCTTTGCAAAGCCGGTCTGCTGGGCGCGCTTCTTGAATGTCCGCCTGCCGGATTTCGTCGTGACATTCTCGACAGAAACGAGCTGCCGCAGCGAGAATTTCGCATCGCGGAACTGCTCGATGCGTGTCTGAATGTCCTCCGGCACGGTATATCCGCCGTCCGCGCCGGTCGTTTCGTTCATGGCCTTTGTCCGGAAGCCGCTGCGGGCTGCATCGGCAAATTCCTTTTCAATGCTTTCGGTTTTCTGCTTCTGTGCCGGCTCCTCCGGTACGGTAGCCTTTTCGCGGGCGATCGCCGCATTCAGCACAGCGATCTCACGCTCGAAGCCTGTGATCTCGTCATTGAGGGATTCGGCTTTTGCGATGTCCTTAGTCTCGCCGGTCAGGGCGGTCTCCATTTCGGCGGACTTGCTGAGGATGAGCTGCTGAAGCTCACGGATTCTTTTGGATTTCATGTGATTTCCTCCTGTTCGGTGAAGTATTTTGCACGGCAGGCCGCTGCCCTTGCGGAGAGCAGCAGTGCCTGAACTGCCTGTGTATCATCCTGCGGTTTCTCCGGCATTTCTTCGGGGAGCTCCGCTTCTTTATGGATTCCTGCACTGCGCTGTGCGGGGACGGCGACCAGCGAGAATTCATATGCATCCTCGACGCTGTCAAGCAGCTTGCAGCAGATCTCGCCGTCATATTCCCTGCCGGCGATATGGCGGCATGGCGTTTGCAGATTGTTCTTTCCGCAGATGCTGCATACCCGCTGTGAGACTGCACAGGAAACGCTGCCCTCCTTCTTGATGCCGCCGGAGATCTCTGCGATCAGGTCGGCATTGCCGGATGTGCGCACCATGTAGCAGTATGCGATCAGCTCGGTATCATCGCCGCTGCGCACAAGCTCGGTATCGTAGATGCGCGCGATCTGATTTTCAGCGCTCATCATGTGATCCTTGATCGTCGTCCTGCCGATGAACAGCTCCTTCAGCCTTGCGAGCGCCGCTTTGGTGAAGCATTCGCCGTCGCGGTCGATGCGCGTATCACAGAGCGTGGCTTTGAAGGTAAAGACCTGCTCTGCGGTCAGCGGTTCGAGGGTGAAGCGGTTGATTTTTTCCAGCGCCGCATCGTCCGGCCTTGCTGCGGAAAGCGATGTGCTTTTATGGATCCTGAACGGTTCCATGTTCCGCCTCCTTTTCGTTTACATATTGTCTTCCGGCGAGTGTCACGGGGATCGCATTGCCGTTGCCGAGCAGCTGATCGCCGCCCGGAACATGAGGGAGATCCTCATAATCACGCGCCTCATTCGGTGTGTAGATGAAGTTCCCGACCGCCGTACCGAGCGCAGAGAGCCGCTGCTCCATTGTAGCGCGCAGAACGACATCGGTATTGAACTTCACAAAGCAGCCTTTTTCGCATTCCTGATCGGTCAGCAGCTTATAGGCGATCTCCTCCTCATACTGCTTGAGAATATAGAGCATTGTGTCGATCAGGAATGAAAGCTGCTGCGCTTCGGTTCCGGAATAGCTGGACTGTGTGTAATCGCCGATCTGATAGGGCTTGACGCCGAACGCCGCAGCGATCTGCAAGGCGCTTGCCTGCCGGATCTCCAGAAACTGCGAATCCGTCAGCTTCATATTCAGCGGCGTGATCGTGAAGCCGACCGGGATCGGGATGACCTGCTCCGCACCGCTCTGCGATGTGGACATATATTTTTTGATGCCGTCCACGAGCGCGGCGATATTCGCATCATTCAGCGTGCCGGTGTATTGCAGAACGGCCTTTGCGGAGAGGCCGGAATCATAGAGCGATTCGAGCAGCTTCTGTGATTTCCGCAGATTCCCGATCGAGCTGCCGAGCTGCTCCCGCACGGAGATCCCGCAGATCCCGTCCATGCAGAGATGCGATTTCATGTGCAGCACTTCCTCGCTGCCTAGCACAATGATTCCCTCCGGACTGCTGTACTGATAATAAACATCCGGCACATTCCGCAGCACCCGCGCATCATCATACCATATCTTCACGCGGTCGGGCGGCAGCAGCCAGAGATGCGGATGCTTCGGATCGTGCGTGTCGATCCATGCATAGCCGTTGCCGTAGTGATTGCGGCAGAGCTCCATGCTGCTCCAGAAGGTCGTTGCGGTCATGTAGGGATTCGGGCGGACTGCGATGCACTGATAAAAGGGATGCCCGCGCAGCGTGATTACGCCGTGATCCTCGGTGCGCTGCCGGATCTTCAGCGGCAGCTTGCCGAGACTTTCGCTCAGCACCTTGCAGCAGGCGAAATAGGTCGCCTCTGAGAGCGCAGAGCCGGTGAGCTTTCTGTCAATGCCGAGAAATTCCAGCAGCCTGTCATGCTGCGCTCCGACATAATCTACATACTGCCCCGCAGATTTCCGGCGGAAGAGCAGCCGGATGCGTTCAAAAATATTCGTAGGCTTCAACTCCTTTCCGCCCAGCCCATTGCCGTGAGATATTCCGCAAGCGCGTCATTCAGATTCTCCGCCGTTCCGCCCGCGCCGCTGCCGGTGACGAGCTGCACCTTGTAGGCGTCGATCACGGCATCGCAGGGATCTATGCGGCGGAATTTTGCACCGGGCTTTTTGTCAATCTTGATCTCGCCGAAGCTGTTCTGCACGGTCACGGCATTGAGCATCGACCATGTGAGCAGCTCATTGCTGCTGTCGTATTCAAGCTGATGTCCCTTGCAGAGCAGCCGCACGGCAACAGTCGCATCATCGAGATTCCGAGCAGACTGCGTGATCGAGACAAGCGGACAGCCGAAGGCTTCCAGATCGCTGAGAATGCCGGCGGCATTGTGCGGATCATAGCCGATCGCCTGATATTGCAGCCCGAACTGATCGCGCAGCGCCGCAAGATGTGAGAGGATGAATTTGTAATCGGTCATATAGTCGGATTCGCCGCCGGTGACGGTCAGCAGACCGTTCTGTTCCCACAGGTCATAGGGCGCAAGATCCGTTTCAATATGCTCCTGCATTCTGCCGTATGGCATGAAGCTGTGACTGTAGATATAGAATCTGCCGTCACCGAGCGGGAACAGCAGGGAAAGCGTTGTCAGGTCGCCGCCGCTCGACAGGTCAAGTCCGGCGAAGCAGCGCGTATATCCTGCCTGCACAATATCTGCAAGGCTGCGGGATGTGCCGCACGCCTTCCAGTGATCCGGATGCAGATAACGGTTATCCGCGTGCCGGATCCACAGATTGCAGCATTTGATGACGAAATCCTTCAGGTCATCGCCGCCGGAATCCTTTGCGGTCTGCGCATCGTGCAGCATGGTTTCATAGGCATCGCGGTCGATCTCAAAGATCGGATTTGCCTTGATGTAATTTGCCGGATCCCAGATATCGTCGCCGTCGTCGAGACAGTGGATATCCACAAAGAAATCCTCGGCGGTATAATCCCCGCGCAGGATCCCGACGGCGTAATCATCCATTTCCTTGCACCAGCTCCGCAGATTGTCGCCGCGTGTCGTAATCATCGAAACGAGCGTTTCCTTGAGCTTTCTGGTGCCGTTGTAGATTGCCTTGTAAACCTTGTTGTCCTTGTGCTGATGCAGCTCGTCGATGCTTGCGAAGATGCTGCGGAATCCGTCGTCAAGGCCGCCCTCGCGGGAGAGTGCCTCGATCGTACAGTGCGTTTCATTCGCTTCGATCAGGGATTTGTAATCCTTGACCGTAAAGAATGCGCCGAGATCGGCATCCGCTTTGATGAACTGCGCCATCTGCTCCCATGCAAGCCGCGCCTGCCGCTTTTTGGTCGCCGCTGTGAACAGTTTGCCGTGCATATAGCCGGAGAATCCCGCGATATAGGTTCCCATGATGCCGTTTTCAAAGGTCTTGCCGTTCTGACGGGCAATGCTCTTGTAGCGGCGGCGGAATCTGCGGTAATGCGTTCCGGATTTCATCCATCCGAATGTGCAGCCGAGCGAAAAGATCTGACTGCCGATCAGCCGCACCGGACGCGGAGCTTCGCCCTCGGAGATCGTCAGCGTCTCGGCGTATTCGAGGACGCGTTCCGATGCTTCGGTATCCCAGTAATACGGAAATTCTTTGGTGTTCTGCCGTTCCAGATCATGCAGATGCCGCTGACAGGCCAGCCGGTGCAGCTGACAGGCGACACGCACACCGGATACAACCAGACGTGCATATTCCGTGACACGGTCCTTCACCCGGCATCACGCTTTTGCAGGAACTTCGCAAATTTGTTTTCGGCGGGCGCTTCCGGCTGCTTCTGCGGAATCACAATCTTGCACCGGGCAGAGATCGTCAGCCCCAGCTCACGCGCCGCAGACTGCGCCTGCCGGAACAGTCTGTCCTGTGTACGCTGGGCGGTGTCGAGCGCCTTGATATAGAGTGCCTGCTCCTCGAAGCCGCTGTCCGGCGGCGGCTTTTTCCGGACGGCTGCCCGCAGCGTTCGCACAGCATCCTCATAGAGCGATTCCGCCGTCACATACCTTGCAACGGCATCGGTGTCTGTCTCGCCGAGAATACCGAGCGCTGCAAGCTGCTCCGCGATCGCGAGAAAGCGCTTTTTCTGCGCGGCCGTCAGATAGCGCGGCGGGAGAAGCGCGTCAGGGCAGACCGGCGCGATCTCAGTCTGATGCCGTTCGGCGATTTCCTGCTTCGTCAGGTGCTTTCTGCCCTTTGCCTGAATCAGCTCGATCGGTTCCCGCGGTCTTGCCATGCTTTCACCTCCGCTTTGCCGGTTTGGGGAATTTGTTGCACAAAGCCTAGCTTCTGTGCTCGTTACCCTCTTAGGTGCTTCAAACTTTTTTACCCGCCCCCTAGGGTACTGAGGTCCAGCACACCGGGTTCAGGCTTTCGGGTAAATCTGCCTGCGTGTCGGAGATTGTGACAGTGCGTGCAGACCGCTTCGAGATTCTCCCAGTCAAGCCGGCGTTCCCAGCCTTCGGGCGTCTGGATCGGCTGAATGTGATGCACCTCGCAGGCGATCCCGGCACAGCCGCTGTCGATCTGTGCTTCGCATCGGTAGGATACCGCATTCAGCTTTGCACGGCTCGTGCGCTTCCAGTCTGAACCGCGGTAGAACGCCGCACAGCGGTCATCCTTTCGCGGATGCGCAGTGCGGTATCGCTTTGCTCTTGCTGCCCGTTTTCTCGCCCTCGCTTCCTCTGCTGCCTTCTGCATGACCGGCTTGCAGCCGGCGCAGTAGCGCGAACCGACAGGGATCAGCTTTCCGCAGCGCGGGCAGGGTGTCATTGCGATAGCATCACCGGCTTTCATGAAAACAAAAAGCACCCAAGCAGAAGCTCAGGTGCTTACGCGGTATTTTATTTTTGGTGCGGGTATATTTTTACGTTTACATTATAGCACAGGTACAGTATGATATGCCATGATATTTTCAGAAAATGTTGCACAAATGTGCCGCTGAATCTTTGTGCATCTTTTTCATTCAAAGCGCTTGACATTATTGCACATTTATGATATAATAGAATCATGAAAGGAGGTGAGGACATTGGCTCGATACAAACCGAAGCACGAAAAAAGCAAGCCGCACAGCTCGCGTGACTGGACGGGCATCCTGATCGGCGCGCTGATTGACTTGCTTGTCGGCACAGTGCTTCTGGTGATCGCAAAGATCATCGACTAGCACGGCGGGTGCGAGG
>DGSY01000177.1 GCA_002394125.1 Ruminococcus sp. UBA4350 | reverse complement strand
TTTTCGTGCAAGATGACGGAAAAGATGCAAGCAGATTGCGTGCCAAGCCGTCAGGCGGGATTTATTCAGTGCTTCCCTAAGTGTACCGTGAATATTTCGTCTTTCAGCCTTGCTGCAGAACACGGTTTTGATTATCACATCTCCGCGATGCATTTTGTCGCAGCGGGCGGTCATCCTGTATCCCATAACCCCATAAACCGCCCCTGCAAAAAAACAAGGCAGGGAGCGATCCTCCCTGCCTTGTGTGATTTATTTATCTATCCACCCCACATAGCCCTCTGCATATTGACTGTCTGTGATGGCGGAATACCGCGTCTGGTCTGAGCCGATATCATCGAGAAAGCCGTCATAGGCGCGATAGATATTGCCTGTTTCGTTGTCGTAGACACGCTCATATTCACCGATCATATCCGAGCGCTTTGCCTGAATGATCTCGTCCTCGGTCATCCGCTCCTCAAATGCTTCGACGACGGAATCTGTATCCGTTGACGGAATACTGTTCAGATATACTCCAATCAGATACAGCTTCTGCTGCAAATAGTAGTCTGTATATCTGAACGAATTGATGATGGTATTCAGCACGGGCATCCAGTTGACAAGCTCTCCCCGCGGCGCATATTCCGTGAAGATCGCATTGATGTACCATGATGCATAATTCTGTCCGCGGATAAAAATATCCTGATTGTCCATGACCGCCGCCTGATAGATGCCCTCGCCCTCAATGCCGTTTTCGGCAAAGATCGCATAGCAGGAGCGATAATCCCGTATGCCGTGCATAGACGGATTCATTGCGGCAACCTCCTCCGCATTCGCCGGAACCGCAGTATTCAGAATTGTATAATAATCCGTCGAAGGGGCATACAGCGCCTCAAAGAATTCCTGCACTGTGCCGTTGTTCATGGACAGATTCATTCCGAGCGTCTGCATCATAGAAGCATCCTTCGCAGCGTAGGCGTGATCGGTATTTGAAACACCGAGCATGGAATTATCCGGGCTTTTCACCTGCCATGTCATATATTCGGCATCGCCTTGCCACTGTACCTCCCAGCCCTCCGGTATCGTCAGTGTGAAGTTCAGACACTCATATTGTGTCCACTGCACATCCTCCCATTCCGCAGGACGGACCGTGTATTCCGGCGCAGGCGGTTCCGTTTCAGGCGGCGCATTGACCGGCGGTTCTGTTTCCGGTATTGTGCTGTCCTCTGCGGCGGCGCTGATCTCAGCAGATTTTTCTGTTGATTCCGCTGCCGTTTCGGATTCCTGCATTTCCGTACTGCCTGATTCCAGCTGAATGCCGGCGCTTTCAGCCGATTCTCCGCAGCCGGTGCAGAGCGGGAACAGCATACAGGCAATCAGGATCGCTAAAGAGCGTTTCATATCTCACACCTCCGATTCACAATGTTACATTCCGTAAAGCATACGGCTTGAAATCATTATAGCATAACATTTGACTATAGTCAAGCATTGGTTTAATATTCGTTGTATATTATTTGCATATTATTGTGAAGCAGTATCAGACGGGAGAATGCCGCCGTGCGCTGTATCTGTATGCACAGGCAGCAAAAGACTGTTGGGCTAAGGGGTAACTGAATATGGATAAGGAATCATACATTACACCGGATGCGGAGGATGTTATCACAGCAAGCGTCGAGGAGAACGAGACCTCCCGTGCCCGATCAGCATAACAAAAACGCATCGGCGGACAGTCAGAAGCTGTCCGCCGATATTTGTTGTAAGAAAGCGTCAGGAGACACCCCCGCTCCTGTTCAGAGCGCGGCATTATGATCGGGTGCGGCGGCCTTTCTGGTGAACAGCTTGGAGGGACGGTGTCCTGCGCCGCCCTCGATCCCGCCGGTCTCCTCGACATACGGCGCGATCTTGCGCCTGAAATTCGCCATGAGGAGCTTTCTGCCGAGGATTGCTTCATAGACCTGCTGGAGATCGGTCAGCGTGAATGATTCCGGCAGAAGCCTGAATGCGGCATAGGGCTTTTCGAGACTGCTGCGCAGCTTCAGCAGTGCATTGACGATGATCTCGGCATGGTCAAAGGCAAGGCTGTTCCGCGGGATCTCGGCCTCTGCGGACTGGTTATACAGCTCATTCGGATTGTGGAGCCTGACCTCGGAAACGTATTCGCGCCCGCTGTCATCGGTCAGGATCAGCGTGTGCTTTCCGCCGGATTCTTTCAGCGAGACCTCGTACCACTGCGCATTCTTGTCCGTTGTTGCTTTGCTGTATGCGATGACCGTCCAGTAGCAGCAGGAGATGATCCAGCCTCTCGGATCCCGGCCGAGCTTGGAAAGATTGCAGAGCAGCGAAAGCGGCGGGCTGTCAACGCCGGTTTTCTCTTTCAGCTTCCGGAAGGCAGTCTCCTCGATCGTTTCCTCGCGGCAGCAGAATCCGCCCGGCAGCGCGAGCATATTTTCAAACGGTTCTTCGGTTCGTCTGACAAGCAGGACCGAAAGCACGGGCTTTGAGAGGTGACGGTAGCTTTCGCTCTCGCCCCTGCGGACGGTGAAAACGACAATATCGGCCGCGACTGACGGTCTGTCGTACTGTGTGATATCGTAATCCATAGGAACCTCCTTGATACTATCTGATTTATCATAACACATTTTTTCGCATAATGTCAAGATTTTCGCGTTTTTTGTGTATGATGCACACAGATAATATCAATCTGATAGAAACGAATTGTATATAACACAGAATCTGTCCCGAAACGCTTGACAAATCGTTCTGTTAATGCTATTATGATAATAACAAAGCGATATTAGCACAATATTTTTTTAGGAATCGTTACTATCATTTTGATTCTATCACAAGGAGGGGCGTGGCTATGGATATTTCCGAAATCCTGAAATGCAAATGCTGCATGGATGTCTTTCCGGAGAATCTTGCACTCGCGCAGCCGATCTATCTGGCGCTGATGCTGAAATAACATCCTGACAGATGCAGCGATCCGAGGGCGCCGGAGGTTTCCGCATTCCTCAACGATATGTTCCGGAAAATGAAAAAAGCGCACAGCGTCCGCGAAAAGCTGTTCCGGAGCGGAAGCCGTGCCTATGAGATCAGATATCTCATGGCGCTGCCGCAGGAATACGGTACGGAATACATCGGCGAAAACGCGGTCTGGCTCCTGATCGAGGATGATTATGCGGACTGCTTCACCCGTTCCGAAGCCCGGACTGATCTCTTTTTCAAGGAGTATCTTCCGAAGCAGATCCTTGCACAGACGGAGGTTTTTCTGCCGCTGGTCAGACGGATCATCAATACCGATGACGGACTGCTCATCGAGACCTGCAAGCGGACAGGCGAGCTTCCGCTGTCACGCGTGCTGGATTTCTACGGCGGAAAGCTTGACAGCCGGCACGCAGCATGGATGATCTCGCGGCTTCTGGGCATCTGCTGCTATGCGGAGGTGCGTGGGATCGTCTGGAACTGTCTCGCGGAAGAAAATCTCCTTGTCGATCCGGCGGAGCATACCGTCAGAGTCGGCGGGGGATGGTGGTTCGCCGCAGAGGAAGGCGGCAGAATGACCGGCGCGCAGTCCTCCGTATACGATTGCCTTTCGTCGCTGACAAAGACAAACGGGACTGCCTGTCATATCACCGACCTTGAATGCGTCAAGGCGATTGCAAGGCGCATTTTCCCGGACGATGCGCCGAAAGCGGTGCGGGATTTCGCGGAGAGCATTTGCAGCAGCTCGGCATTTGAAGAAATGGAGAAATGGGAACAGGTGATCCTTGACGGCTTCGGCGGGAGAAGATTCACGCAGATGAATGTCAGACTGCCTGATATTGCAGAGGCTGTGTAGCAGTCAGCAGACAGACCTTGCATATACACAGGCTGAAATAATGATTACAGGAGGTATAACTATGGGACACGGTGCATGGAGCGCCGCAGATTGGAAGCGGTATGCATCCGCGAATATCAGCGGCAAAAAGGTCAATGACATTTACAGCGCAACGCAGATCGACAAAAAATACGATCCGAGACTGATCCGCGTCAGAGAGAGCTGTGATTCCGCAGATCACCCCGTCACAACACCGATCATCATCGGTCTGGATGTGACAGGCTCTATGAGCGATCTGCTCGATGTGACGGCAAAGCGTCTCGGCGAAATGGTCAAGGATATCATCGAACGCCAGCCTGTTGAGGGGCCGCAGATCATGTTCTGCGCGGTCGGTGATTCCAGATGCGACCGTTCGCCCTTGCAGGTCACGCAGTTTGAATCCGATATCCGCATCGCAAGCCAGCTGACGGAATTATGGTTCGAGCGCGGCGGCGGCGGAAACAACTTCGAGAGCTATCCGCTGGTATGGTATCTTGCTGCGAATAAAACGAAAACCGATGCATGGGAAAAGCGGCAGCAGAAAGGCGTGATTTTCACGCTCGGCGATGACGGATATCCGGAGATGCTGCTTGCAAAGGAAATCGAAAAGGTTTTCGGCGACCGCGTCAGCGAGGATATCAATACAGAGGCGCTGCTCGCGCAGGTCAGCAGACGCTGGGAGGTGTTCCACCTCATGGTCATGGACAGACGGAGCGAAAGCACGGTCAAGCTCCCGAAATGGCGGGAGCTCATGGGCGAGAGAGCGATCTCCGTAACGGATGTCAACGCGATCCCTGAGATCATCGTATCGCTGCTGGAATGCGTCGCAGGACGGAACACAGAGGATATCATCAATTCGTGGGACGGCAATACACAGCTTGCTGTCAGAAATGCGCTCGGCGGTCTGCCGGCACAGAAAAGGGGCATACTGAACAGAATTATCCGGTTCTGAGGTGAAATATGAAAAAAGCATATGCGGTCATCGGCGCCGGCTTCGGCGACGAGGGAAAAGGTCTGATGACAGACTATTTCTGCCGCAGGGACGGCAGCGTCATCAATATCAGGAGCAACGGCGGCGCGCAGGCAGGTCACACTGTCTGCACCGCCGGCGGAAAACGGCATATCTTCTCCCACATCGGTTCCGGCAGCTTTGCCGGTGCGGATACCTATCTCTCCGGGCATTTCATCCTGAACCCCATACTTTTTTCAAGGGAGCTGAAAATACTCGGAGCGGATGCCGGCAGAATCTTCATCGACCGGCAATGCATCATCACGCTGCCCTGTGATATGCTGCTGAATCAGTTTGCAGAGACCGTGCGCGGAAGCAATCGGCACGGCAGCTGCGGTGTGGGAATCTTCGAGACGATTGTCCGCAGCAGGGATTCACGGTACCGTCTGGTATTCGGTGATATCCTGAAAGCAGACAGAAACGCGGTCAGGAGCGCGATGCAAAGGATCCATGCGGAATACTGCATCCGGCGTGCGGATGAACTCGGGATCAACGGCACGGCAAGAGCGGAGCTGACGGATATGCTTGCAAATGCAAATCTGACAGAGCATTATATTGACGATCTGTTTGCAATGGCAGCGGTCTGCGCCGCCGCGGATGCGCAGCTTATTGAGGAATACGATACCGCCGTATTTGAGGGCGCACAGGGCTTGATGCTCGATCAGAACCGGGCGGATTATTTCCCGCATCTCACACCCTCCAATACGGGAATGCAGAATATCCGTGCGATTCTTGACCGGCTCGAACCGCGTGACACGGAGATATGCTATGTGACAAGGTCGTTCTTTACACGCCACGGCGCAGGCCGTTTCGATACGGAATCAAAGGACATCGCGGATGCATACGGGCTTTATGACAGGACGAATGCGCCGAATGCATTTCAGGGTGTATTCCGGTACGGCTGGTTTGATCTGCCGGCATTCACCGAATCCCTTGCGCTGGACAGAAAATATGCCGCAGCGGGTGAGCGGATCGCGGTTGCCGTCACGCATCTGGATATGACGGGCGGGATGCTGCTCTGTCCGGAAGAAAGGCTGCGGCCGGAGGCGCTTGCTGACCGGACAGGCGCGGATATGCTGTATCAGGTCAGCGGTGAGACGGCGGCGGATGTGGTCTGTCAGCCTGTGAATCAAATGGCATAAGGAAAAGGGAACTGCCTGAATGGAAGCAGTTCCCCTTTTCATTCGTTTTCAGAAAACGGTATTGCCTTGACTTTTTTGTATGCTTATTGTATAATATTAAAAATGAATGACGGCGATCAGGTTCAGGAAATCCGGAAACCGGTTTGCAGAATCCGGACTGTTCGCTGCTGCATTGAAAGGAGCAATGTTTTTATGGATATGGATTATTTGCTTATGCTGCAAAATCTGCGGGAAGCAACAAACGGAGCCCTCGACGAATTCTTCAATATGATCTCCAAGATTGCAGTGGATATCATGCCCCTGCTGCCTTTTCTGATTTTCTGGGCTGTAGACAAGGGCTGGGGCTATCGCTTTCTGGCGACGATCTGGGGCGGTGAGGTCGTCAACGGCGCAGTCAAGCTGACCGTTTGTGCGTACCGGCCGTGGATCAGAGATGCACGCATTCTGCCGGCCGGTGATTCCAAGGCCGCAGCGACAGGCTATTCGTTCCCGAGCGGCCATACGATGTGCGCGACTGCCGCCTACGGCACGACTGCCGTCTGGCAGTACAAAAAACGGCGGCTGCTTGCGATTGGTTGCGGCGTGATGATCCTGCTGACCGCATTCTCACGAAACTTCCTCGGTGTGCATACGCCGCAGGATGTGCTGGTGGGATTCATTGAGACATCGCTGATCATTTGCGCGGCGGGCTTCGTTCAGAAAAAGCTCGAAGGAAACAGCAGCCTTGCCGATAAGCTGACCGTTTGCGGAATCCTTGTTCCGATCGGCGTTCTGGTTTACATTCTGCTGAAATCCTACCCGATGGATTATGTTGACGGCGCCCTGCTGGTCGATCCGCAGAAGATGATGAACGACACCTTTACCGGTGCAGGCGGATTCATCGGACTGATGATCGGCAGCTATGCGGAGCGGCATTATATCCGATACAATATCCCCAAGGGCTCGGAAACGCTCCCCGTGACGGTCTGTGTCGGCACAGCGATTGTTTACATCTGGCGGCAATACCTGAACGCGATCACATTTCAGGTCTGGTTCGGCAAGCACTGGGGCAATTTCATCTCGGCGTTTCTCCTGGTCGGGCTTGCCTTGACGGTATATCCGGTCATGATTATGAAAGCCGCGAAAAAAGCTGCTGTTGAAGCAGAGACAGTGAAATAACAGGAGCATTCCTGCTGCGGCGCTGATATCTTTCTCATTTCACAAAGCATATTCACTCCGCTTCTATTTGCTTCCGGAGAAGTTTAGGAATCGGCTGCGGCACTGCCGCCGGCACGCAGAATTTCATACGCATACTGCTGTGCCGCGGCATCGTAGCGGAAATACACATATTCATAGCCCTCGCCCTCAAAGGGATACATCGCGATGAGAAACTCGCTGCCGTCATCCGCGAGCCAGAATTCATAGCAGACATACCCGATGCTCTCATAGGGATACTTTCCTGCATAGCCGTTCGACGCTTCGTCCAGCTGCATATAAACGGAATCGGGATCGGACGCATCGCCGTTTTCGATGATCTTTCTTGCCTCGTCGATGCTGATATGCGGCTTTTCATTCGGATCGGGCAGGAACCCGCCGCCCTCCGGCAGAGAAACCTTGATCCGCTCCGCATCGAAATGCGATTCCGATGCCGGAACAGCGGGCAGCATTCTGTAGCATTCAATGTTGTCGCTGTCGAGATGCTCCGGCGGAATATAGAAGACCGAGAACACATCCGGCGCACAGATGCCGCTCATCGCCTGCGGGAAATGATCCTGCACGCTTGCTTTCTCCGGCGCGGTGGTTTCCGTCTGCGTTTCGGTTGTCTGTGTCTCGTCTGTCATCTGCGTATCCGGAATCTGTGTCTCGTCGGTCACTGTTGTCTCCGGCAGTGCCGGCTGCTCCGGTGCATAGTTTTCGCCGGCATACCGGTATTCATGTGTTTCCGCGTTGATCTGCACGATCTGTTCGCCGTGTTTGCCGTCGATCGGCAGCGTGAAAATGATCTCGTCACCGGCATCGTAAACGGTAAATTCAGCCATATCATCCGACAGATCGCCGTCCCAGAGGGAATCCGCCGCAGCGGAATATAATTCAACCCGCCCGAAAATCGTCGGATCAGGATCCGACTGCATCAAATCAGGATCCATCATCTGCTCCGTCAGATCATAGCGCAGCAGGGATGCGTAGTTTTCGCCGAAGTCAGCGCCGAAGACATACATTTTGTCTTTGAGCAGATGCTGACGGAGCCACCATTCACCGTCATCACCGTCTGCATACATGATAGCATCTCTCTCGGTCCGGCCGTCGGGCTTCGTCTCGGTGCAGCCCATGAACATTTCGTTTTCGGCGTTCGCCTTGAACCAATAGATCAGACCGTCCTTCAGCGTCCATTCGCATATCTGCTCATCCGGAAATTCGGCGATCTCCTGCGCATCTAAAATGCTGTCGAACGATGCCGTATAGAACCGGTCACCGTCGCCGGTTCCTTTGTTCAGATAATACAGTGCTTCTCCGTCTGTGCGGACATCGCCGTAATCAAAGAACTGATTGATCTGTTTGCCTTCGCCTCCTGCGTACATCAGCACATAGGGCTTCGCCGCGTCCCCGATCCACGCATCCTCCACGAATGCGGAGAGTAAATACCAGTCATCGTTCAGCTTTCTGATCCGGAAAGGCTTCCACGGTGCAGCAAGAAACTCCGTTTCATTGCCGAAGCTGTCCGTGATATAAAGCTGATTATCATGATATGTGTAGAGCCGTTCGCCGTCGCTCAGCAGTCGGCCGTCATACCGGATCCGCTCGACGGATGTGCTGCCGCTGACCGACCAGCGCCGGAAATAGCAGGTATCCGGCGAGGGGCCGCCTGCGGCTGTCTCATCTTCGGAATGGTATCCGTCCGAAAGATAATAGTTGTCGTCATCACGGTAAAGCACCGAGTCATCGTTTCCGAAAAACGCCTTGAGCTCGCCGTGTCCGCCGAGCAGATTCAGCGATGCGCCGTATGCTGCGCTTGTCTCCGCAACGGGCATTCCGGCACGGTCATTGCGCCACGCGCTGTAGCCGATGCTGCCGACGATCACCGCAATCGACGCTGCGATCGCGCCGATGCCGAGGCTCATCCGCCGGATCGAGCGTCGGTTCTGCTGTGCCGAGGCATCCCAGCTCACGGCTTCTTCGATATGCTCCTCGCTGATGCGATCCATGATTTTCTTGTAATCCTGATCCTTCATCGCAAGCCCTCCTTTTCCAAATAGGCTTTCAGCTCCCTGCGGGTGCGCAGGAGCGTCATTTTGACCTTGCTCTGCCCGCAGCCGCAGCGTGCCGCGATCTCCCTGATACTCAGCTCCGACCAGTACCGCAGCACGAACATGACGCGAGTTTCTGCCGGCAGATCATCGAGGAACCGATCCAGCGCGTCACCGATCGCAATGGTATCGAGAATGCGCTCCGGATGATCGGGTGCCGCAAGGGTATCTTCAATCTCCGAAAGTGCGACCGTGAATTCCCCGCCGCCGCGCTTTTGTGTATGTGCCGCGTCCCGCCGGCCGAACGCGAGATTGCGGACGATCACGCTGATATATGCCGCCAGACTGCGCGGCTCCTCCGGCGGAATGCTCTCCCAGAGCTTCAGCAGCGTATCGTTCAGACATTCCTCCGCATCCTCGCGGCTGCCGAGAATATTTTTTGCGATGCTGCGGCAGAGCCCGCCGTATTTCTGCTGCGTACCGGCAAGCGCTGTCTGATCGCGCTGTATAAATAAACCGATCAGCTCGGCATCTGTGAAATCTGTCATGCTGTCATCCCCTTTCCGTGGTTTTGAGGCCCTCTATCTTTTACGACAGGAAACCGGCCGCACCGGTCACAAAAATCTTATAAAAATATTCTATCACTGCATCCGGTGATTGTCAAGACAATTCGGCACTTGAAAAATGCGCTGCGATATGATATAGTATAGTCATGGATGCAAACCGCGAAAGGAGCAACTATGGAGCATTATACACTGTCAAACGGCGTACCGATCCCTGCGGTCGGCTTTGGCACATGGCAGATGCCGGACAATGAGACGGGCTATGATGCGATTCGGTATGCGCTGGACTGCGGATTCCGCCACATCGACACCGCGCAGGGCTACGGAAATGAGGGCACGGTCGGCAAAGCTGTCCGCGACAGCGGCATTCCGCGCAGCGAGATCTTTCTCACCTCAAAGCTCGACAATCCCAATCACGGATACCAGAATACATTATCCTCCTTTGCACGGACTCTGGAGCTGCTCCGGACGGATTATGTGGATCTGTTTCTGATTCACTGGCCGAATCCGCTTCAGTTCCGCAGCACATGGCAGCAGACCAATGCCGAAACATGGCAGGCCTTTGAGTCGCTGTATGCCGCAGGAAAGATCCGCGCGATCGGCATCAGCAATTTCCGCACGCATCATCTGGATGCGCTGCTCAGCACGGCCAAGATCATGCCGGCGGTCAATCAGATCCGGCTCTGTCCCGGCGATTCGCAGGATGCGCTTGTCGCCTGCTGCCGGTCGCACGGCATTCTGCCGGAGGCATACAGCCCGCTCGGAACCGGACAGGTCCTCACCGTCCCCGCGATCACGGAAATTGCCGCGAAATACGGAAAATCGCCCGCACAGATCTGCATTCGCTGGAGCCTGCAAAACGGTTTCCTTCCGCTGCCGAAATCCGTGACCCCCTCCCGCATCCGCGAGAATCTCGATGTGTTTGATTTTACGCTGTCCGCTGCGGATATGCAGACGATCACCGGACTGACCGGCTGTGCCGGTGCCGCAAAGGATCCTGACACGGTTCCGTGGTAAATGCACAGGGAACAAAAAACCGCCGTTTCACAGACGGCGGTTTTTTATTCAAATATACATCGCATCGTTGACGGTAATATAATCCAGCGGCGGCTCAAAAACGCCCTTGTGCCGTTCACCGCGGAACATCTCCTGCCCGTTCCGGTAGGCAATGACCTGCGTCATCGGGAACGGAACCCAGATGCCGCTGTCCAGCGGCTTTGTCGCGAAGAGGATGCCGTGCTCCAGCCGCTTGAAATACAGCGTGTTTTTGAGATTTTTGTGAACATAGAGCAGGTCGCCGTCATAGAGGATCAGATTCAGCTTATTGCGCGGGGAATGCTCCGCGATGAACCGGCTGACCGCCTCAAAGCGTTCGCGGGCGGTCGGGATGCCGCCGGCAAGCTGCCGGTTGACCGCATCCAGCAGCGCAAGAAAAAAGCGCTCGGAATCGGTATCACCCTGCTGCGCCGCTGCATAGCGGTGATTGTGGTCACCGTGGAAAATTGTGCCGTTGTGGATCATCGTCCACTCTCTGCCGGAATCGTCGAGCCCGCCGAACGGATGGCAGTTTTCCTCACGGACCGTGCCGACCGTCGCAAAACGGATATGCCCGAGGAATATTTTCTGCGGCTGCATCGCATCAATAAAATCTGCCAGAAATGTGCTTTCCTTCGCGCTGACAGCTTCCCTCAGAATGACGCGCACGCCGTCCTCATACATCATGCCCCAGCCGTGCGGATGCTGCACACTGCGCGCATAAAATGCACGAAGATACGACGAAATATCTGTCTTTTCGGATGCTGTGAAGCCGAGCAGCTCGCACATCGTTTCTCACCGCCTTATCTGTTCATGCAGCAGCAGACAGGCTCATTCTTCTGCTGCCGTTCAAGCTTTTTCTGCGCTGCCGAAATAATCGCAAGCGCATCGTCATTGTCTGCAAAATACTCTTTCATTTTATGCAGGATCGCATCCGCCTGTTCCGTCAGGGATGCATCCGGCTCCGCCAGAGCCGCGTTTTTATGTGCCGCCGCCGCTTTGATCTGCAATTCCGGCGTGAAATCAAAATCCGGCAGTGAAAGCAGATAGAGCATCAGCAGATGTGCAAAATGCAGATCGTTCCCGTCAATGCCGAGCGGCGCGGCGGGATTCAGATCGAACATCCGCAGCTCGATATGGTCAACGCCGTTCACCGCGAGACTGTCAAGCGAATTATCGCCCCGCGGTTTCAGCCTGACCGGAAGATACAGCTCGCTCGCGGAATGCAGCATTCCTGCACGGATGTATTTCCGGATGCTGCCGGTAAAGCTGCGCAGATCGCTGTGATCTAGAATCGGGAGATACGGATTCCAGTAGCCGCGCTCGCTGCTGCGCATCGAAGCATACCGGCTCCGGATGATGCCGCTCGCGCCGTCCTCATCCAGCGATGCATCGTAGAACGGGCTTGCAGCCGTCAGCAGCACAAGCAGCCAGCTGTGCCGCATGAGCTGCTTATAAAGCCGCAGATACAGCGCATCCCGAAAGTCCTGCGGCTCCTCATTCTGTGTATTCCATTCCCGCAGGAGTGCTTCGGAAAACGAGAAGTTGAAATGTATGCCGGAAAACAGCATCAGCCGCTTGCCGTATTTCTGCTCCAAATATTCGCGGTAACATCGCTTCGATGCATGAGCGCCGGTAAAATCGGCGATCGGGATCTCATCCTCGCTGTCGAAATGGGGCGGATTGCTGTAAAGCCAGAGATATTCGCCCTTCTGCGCAAGCACCTCCCGCACCCTGCTGTCCAGATCGCCGAGTGACGCCAGCGCTTCCTCAATGCTGCCGCAGACCGGTGTGACCAGCTCGATCTGGTTCTCGCAGAAATCACGGGTAATATGCGGATCATTGCCGAACGGATGCGGCGTCTGCGCCAGTCTGCCATGCTGCGTGACGCGCAGTGTTTCCCGTTCAATGCCGAAACTGCCCTCAAATAAATGCCTGCTCATAGTATCACCTCATAGCGGATGCCGCTTCTTTGCATACTAATTTACTATGATATCATTATAGCATATTATTCTTACCGTGTCAATAGGCTTACTATATATTTTGGCAATCACCGGTTATCAGCCGCGTCAATCGCGCAGATCTTGCAGATAAAGCAAAGCAGCACGCCAAAGGAAAGATGCCCATATAGTTATTGATGTCCCAACTATCTCTTGAAGATATCTGCTTGTCTTTTTGCCGTGATACTGCGTTAGAAATCCTTGCCTTGCGTCAGCAAGGCGGCGGCTTTCTGCCTTGTCTCACGACAAAAA
>DGSY01000039.1 GCA_002394125.1 Ruminococcus sp. UBA4350 | reverse complement strand
TTGAGCTTTACAGGCTCGACCTCCGGAATGTGTTCCGTGTCGTATATCTCCAGATCAGAGACCGTGACCGTATACGAGTCATGATCTCCGCCGTGCAGATAGAAATACAGTGTGCGGTCATGAGCCTCTGACGGCGTATAGATGAATTCACAGTGTGCGGTTTCCGGCGTAATGCGCAAACCTTCCGTATGGTCAATGATATCCCGCGAAAAATCCGCAGCCGTATAGCCGATATTCAGCGAAGCATCTGCGATTTCGTCTATGCCGTCACAGGAAATGTCAAATGAAACGCGGTATTGTCTGCCTTCCTCAAAGGGAATTTTGCCGATATACATACCGTAATTGAGCATCACATCATTTGCCTGCTCGCCGCTGTCCACAACCTTCAGTGTTGCAGCGGAATCTGAATAATCTGAGACATACGCCATACCGCTGCGGTTTGACCACTGTGTCCATACATATGGGTCAGCGGCGAGATTCGGATCATCGGAATAATCCGGATACGGCGTGAGCGAAACAGGCGCAGCACCCGCTGCCTCCAGCATGATCTGTGTATATTCGAAAGAGCCATGTGCCGGACTGTCTGTGATACATTCCCATCGCGGATGTATTTGTATCCCAGACAAAGCATTTATAGCCTTTCTCTTTTGTGACCGTCAGATACTCTTTCGCCCAGCGGTTTCTCTCCTCGTCATTGTTCTTGTATTTGGCGTTAAACTCTCCGATCAGCACAGGACCGTCAATGTAATAATCCAAAACATCAAACACTTTTTTTAATTCTTCCGAGCTGTATGTTGTGACATTCGGACTGCTGTAGGTTCCTGCAAAGTCATTCGGCATATAGAGATGTGCGCCGGTGATCAGCCGGTTTTCTGCGGTGTCCTCCGGCAGCTGAAAGTCTTTTATAACAGTTGCATCTCCGCTTGCTGCGTAGGTATTGCAGAGAAGTGTACGCTCCGCATTGTTACCGCCCGTCTCTCGGACTGTATCAACAAAAAGCTGATTGTATTTAGCGGTAACATCAAGCGCTTCTACCCGATACGCCGACTGCCACGGTTCCCAGAACCCCCAGATGATTTGTGTGCTTCCGCTTGCATTGATACCGCTGCATACAATCTCGTTGAAGCCTTCAAAGATCAGGTGATAATCATAATCAGCAAAACGCGCACTGATCTGTTTCCAGATTGAAGCAAACCGATTCTGATAGGTGTTCCATGAATCATAGTTTGCCTGAAGCCAGCCGTGATTCGTATCGTGATGCACATTCAGGATCACATACATCCCGTCATCGTATGCCCAGTCCACGACCTCCTGCACACGATCCAGCCACGCTTTGCTGATCTGATCGTTTTCATCGAGCTTCTGCATCCATGTGACCGGAATGCGTATCGCATTGAAGCCCGCCGCGTGGATATCCTGAATCATTTTCTGCGTGGTGGTCGGGCTGCCGTATCCCTGTTCATAGACATAAGGATCATCTGTGCGGACATCTCTATAGCTCTCCAGCGTATTTCCGAGATTCCAGCCGATTACAATATCATCGACGATTTCCTGAGCGGTAGGGAATGTCGCCTGACCCTCTGATACAGTTTCTTCAGCGCTGACGGGGATAGCTGTTGAAGTCAGCAGCATTGCTGCGGCTGTCAACAAACTGGATAGATGCTTCAAAATCATAATAGATCACCTCCGAAATGCAGTGCATTTTCTATATGTTCACATTATACCATTATTTTCTTAAAATATCAATGTGTTTTGCGACCTTTACACAATGGAGAATCTCAAAAACCACTTTCTCAAACAGAATAGAAGCATGAAAATCTCACTAAATCATGACTTGCCTGCAACGGATCAGAGCTGCAACCTTCTGTTATGATAAGCCTGCCGTTATCCGTTTTTTCAGGGTTGGCGATGTAGTTTAGTGCTGCAAGGTCATCAGCAGAGATTGAAAATATCTTAGTGGTTCCATTACATCTACGACCACAACGGCGATTTCTGCGAGGACAATGTCAAGAAAATGGCGGATGTGCTGTTTCAGGCGACAACCACTATTCGATCGTGCGGTTTGAGGTCGGGCATATCCGTGTAAAGATGCCCAAAACGCCGCAAGCAGATAAATCCGAAGATCGGATAATCATGTTTCACCCTGCGGCTCTCTGCCGCATCTGTCCGGAAGTGCGTTCTGATGTATGGGGTAGTCTCTGAAATGCATCTCTATATTCAGTTCCCAAGTTTACTTACGAACTAAAAAAGAAAGTTCAATATATATCCGTTCTGACATTGCTTACTATACCGCGCGTACAAATCGTCTTCAACAAAGCACATCGAAGTGCGGCGGTCAAGAGCAGGGCGGCTTTCTTTTCAGCATTGTAAATCAAAACCGCAGTTATGACGAATCACAACTGCGGCTGTATTTCAAAAGTATTGTTTTAATTCTTTCACAAGAGCTGGGAGATCATCGTGAATCGTATCCCAGACAATACGCATATTGACTCCGGAATAACCGTGGACAATCCGATTCCGCATACCGTAAATCTGTTTCCAAGGTATCGTTGTAATTTGCTGTTTCATATCGTCTGAAAGTGAAGTTTTAGCGAGTTCACCAATCTGCATCAGATTAAACACACAGGCTTCAACACGCATGGAATCCTGCTGGAAAACATCGAGGCTTGTGCATTCGGCACAGTATTTCAAAACAGAGCAGATGTGCTGATAAATTTTTCCAAAACCTGTTGATCTTTAGCTTCCATAAATCACAACTCCTGTTCTTGCAATTTCGCGGTCAACCTCAGAATCCGGAATTACCTGTGTCGTATCCAACAAATCAACTTCTTTTCCCAAAGCATTGACAACATCTTCCAGCAATCCAAAGAACGCCATACCTTTTAAGCCGCTGTCAACAAGCAAATCTATGTCGCTGTGCTCCTGTGCGAGCCCTTTTGCATACGAACCGAACAGCACAGCTCTGCGAACACGGTATTCCGAGAAAATAGGGTTCAACATTGTCTGGATCTGCTGAACAGTATAGGTTTGCTGCATCATACGATCACCTCCGGACAGACAAGATGAAGCATCATTTCCTAATTAAAGTATATCATACAGATTGTAAAAAGTCAAGATGCGAGCATCCGCATGGCAGATGCATACGGGCTGTACGACAGGACGAATGCGCCGAATGCATTTCAGGGTATATTCCGGTATAGCTGGTTTGATCTGCCGGCATTCACCGGATCCCTTGCGCTGGACAGAAAATATGCCGCAGCGGGTGAGCGGATCGCGGTTGCCGTCACGCATCTAGATATGACGGGCGGGATGCTGCTCTGTCCGGAAGAAAGGCAGCGGCCGGAGGAACTCGCCGACCGGACAGGCGCGGATATGCTGTATCAGGTCAGCAGTGAGACAGCGGCGGATATGGTCTGTCAGCCTGTGAATCAAATGGCATAAGGAAAAGGGAACTGCCTGAATGGAAGCAGTTCCCTTTTTTTATCGCTGGTTCATCTTAAGGCAACACCGCACAAAGC
>DGSY01000008.1 GCA_002394125.1 Ruminococcus sp. UBA4350 | reverse complement strand
GCGTATTATGGTCTGAGAAGATGTGAGATACTTGGTCTGAGGTGGGATGCAATCGACTTCAAGAACAAGACCATCACCATTCAGCGTAAGATAGTAAGCGACTACGACGATAACGGTGAGATAAAGATCTTTGTAGAGACCAGGCTGAAAACCAATTCCACCAGAAGAACACTTCCGCTGATACCTCACATCGAGGAGATGCTTCTTGAAAAGAAGAAAATGGAAGTCAAGTTCAAAAAGGCTTGCGGAAAGAGCTACAACAAGGAATTTGACGGATTTATCTGCCGGGACAACTACGGCAATATGATCTCGCCAGGATATGTGACACAGCACTTCCACTATGTCATTACTCGAAACGGTTTGAAGCATCTGCGTTTCCATGATCTACGTCATTCTTGTGCGAGCTTATTGCTTGCTCATGATGTTCCGATGAAGGCTATTCAGGAGTGGCTCGGACATAGTAATTTTTCTATTACGGCAAATCTTTATAGTCATTTGGAATACAATGCTAAGGTCAACTCGGCTGAAACAATCGCAAGGGTTCTCGGCGGTAAGTCAGAGGGTAAACCCGAAGCTGAAAAGCTTGCCGATAAGAAAAAGACCACAAGAAGAAAGTCAACGTCAAAGGCAGCAACTAAAACACCGCCCAAAAAAACTGGCGGTAGAAAAAAGAAAAGCGATAATCCCGAAGGCACGGGAGAATCACAGATGTCAACATTATAGAATATAATCAACGAAAGTGGAATCAAGAAAAAGAAATCAAAAAACGTGTGATTTTGGTAGAAAAAATGGTAGAAAAAAAGTGGCATTCACGCTTATATTCTCTACCAACGCTCACTCGAAACGTAGTTAAATCGGGCAGAAACGGAAAAATTTACAATCAAACTCATATAATAGAGTAGACAAATGCACGATTTTATGATATAATAGAAAACAGTGCCCGAACCATGCCGCGGCCGATATGCCCGATCCGCCGCGGACAACAGAAGGAGTAATACAAACATGAGTCAGAATTTACTGTTTTCGGCGAAGGAGGCCTCTGAGCTCTCGCAGCAGATCCTCCATGAGGTACAGAGCGTTGTCGTCGGAAAGGATATGATCATACTGAAAGTGCTGCTGGCGATGCTTGCCCGCGGCCATGTTCTGCTGGAGGATATGCCCGGTGTCGGCAAGACTACGCTTGCCCTTGCCTTTGCCCGCACACTCGACCTCGACTATCACCGCATCCAGTTTACGCCGGATGTGCTGCCGAGCGATGTTACCGGCTTCTCGGTCTATCGCAAGGACTCCGGCAAAATGGAGTTTCAGAAGGGCGCAGCATTCTGCAATCTGCTGCTTGCCGATGAGATCAACCGTACATCGCCGAAAACGCAGTCCGCGCTTTTGCAGCTGATGGAGGAATCCGCCGTCACGGTGGACGGCACGACCTATATGCTGCCGGAGCCCTACTGTGTTCTCGCAACACAGAATCCGACCGGATCTGTCGGTACGCAGATGCTGCCGGAATCGCAGCTCGACCGCTTCATGCTCCGGCTGCACATGGGTTATCCGGATCTCGAAAGCGAGGTGCGGATCATGCAGGCGCGCAGCAATGAGAATCCGCTGGACAGACTGCAGCCGGTCATTACGCAGGACGAGCTGCTGCGGCTTCAGGATACGGCGGCAGAGGTCTATGTGGACAAGGCGATTCTGCGCTATATCGCGGAGCTTTCCGCTGCAACGCGCAATCATCCGATGGTCAAGCTCGGCGTCAGCCCGCGCGGCTCGCTTGCACTGTGCAGTGCCGCCCGTGCGACGGCGCTTGTGCGCGGAAGGGATTTTGTCACGCCGGATGATATCCGCGTGATCGTCGTCGAGGCATTTGCACACCGGATGCTGCTCAGCGCCCGCGCCCGCACGGAAAATGTCACCGCGGAGCAGGTGATCGGCGAGATCCTCGAACACACGCCGGTGCCGCGGCTGAGAAGGGCGCAGGTATGAAGCGTGCAAAGCTGCTGTATGCGGTGCTGCTGGTCATTCTGATCCTCTTTTTCATTCTCTATCGCGGAAAGCTCTCGCTGGAGCTGCTGATCTTTGCACTGATCTTTCCGATCCCGCTCTGGATCAGTGTCATTATCCTGAAGCGTTCGCTGAAAATCGGTCTGTATCACAGCCGCGGGCCGGTCATGAAGGGCAAGGTCTTTCAGTGGGTTCTGCAAATCACGAACCGCAGCATTTTTTCCTGTGCGAATGCACAGGTCACAGTCGAATACCGCAACAGTCTTTCCGGCGATCCGGAGGAGATCACCTATGTCGTGCCGATCGCAGCGCTTGATACAGAGCGTGTCCGGCTGATTTTTCACACGATCACCTGCGGTGTGATGTATTTCCGTGTGACAAAGCTGGTCGTGTTCGATGCACTGCGCCTGTTTCACCGGACGATCCGGCTGAATCTGGAGGATGCAGTTGTCGTCATGCCGGAGCCGGCGGTGATGCTGCCGGAGGAATGGCCGCCTGTCCCGCAGCCTGATTCCGATTCCTCGGAATACTCCAAGACTCAGCAGGGCGATGATCCCTCTGAGATCTTCGATATGCATATTTACCGCGAGGGCGATCTGATCTCGCGGATCCACTGGAAGCTCAGCTCCAAGCTGGATAATCTTATGGTCAAGGAATACAGTCTGCCGCTATCGTCGGGCTGTCTGCTGATGGCAGATTACCGTCATATCAGTGAAAAGCCGGCATCTGCACTGCGTGTGGATACGATGCTTTCGGCATTTTTCTCCGCAGCCGCACAGCTTTCGGAGCAGGGACTCGGATTCTCGGTCGCCGGCTATCATAAGGAGCATGGCTTTACCGAGTCGGAGCGCTTTACGAATCTGGATGATGCGGTGCATTGGCTGCGCCATATCGTCAAGGAGCCGCCGGCCGTACCCGACGAACGCCCTGCGCTGCTTTCCGCAGAGGACGAGCTTCTGAGCGGCAGCGGTGCATATGAGCGCATTCTGCTCTTTACGCCGCAGCTTGACAGAGAGCTGACCGAGCTGCTGATCTCCGCACCGAATTCGGAGCGGATCACGGTCTTTTTTGTGGTCGCACCGAAGGATGAAAATGTGCCGTCCGAGAATGCGTATGCATTCCGGTGTATCCCGGTACTGCTGCAAAAGCCGGTTCATCCGAATGTCAATCCCGTCAAGATTCCGGAGCCGGATTTCGAGACGGAAGTGCTGGAACGCGGAGGTGCGGTGATATGAGTTTGATGAGACCGCCGCTGCCCCCGCCGTATCATCCGCCGCACAACCGGCTTCTTGTGCAGGACGGGATGCAGGTATCGACGAAGGAGCGTCCGCTGATCTTCGACAAGGTCATCCGGCTGCTGATCGCACTCTGCGGCAGCATCGGTACACTGGTCGTCATGCGCGGATTCTTCGATTTCAATGTAGATCTGAAGCCGATCATTGCCGGTATCATCGCCGTGACCGTCATCATGCGCACAGCGCGTGCCGTATCCGCGAAGGCAGGATTCTTCATGATCCTGTCATCGTTTGCGGCGATCCCGCTGCTGCTGCTGCGATACCGTGAGGCGGCGGTTGTCGGCGCGGGCGCGATCTATCACATCATGCGGAAAACGATCCTCTGGCAGAATTCGTTTCCGGAGACACCGCCGGTCTATGCCGGTACATGGGACGAGAACAAATGCATATGGTTCGTGTTTGTGCTGGTCGCGGCGGCGCTTGTGGCGCTGCTGGAATATTCCGATGTGCTGCTGACGCATACGCAGTCGAGCCGCAGCGGATTCTGGATCCGGTTTCTGGTGACATTTCCGTTTCTGGAATGCGGCCTGTATTTCGGTCTGGAAACGAGCAGCGTTGCCGTCTTTATGATGGTATTTTTCTGGATCGGTTCGCTGGCGATCGGCCGGAAGCACGCGCCGCATAAGGTCGAATCACAGCAGGGGGATTTCGCCGCATTGCAGGCGCAGTTCTCCGCACAGAATGAAAAGCGCTTCGGGACGCATGAGGCTGCTGCCGCATTCATGCTCGCGGCGGCACTCGCGCTCGCAGGCGGCACGCTCTTTTCCACATCGCGCTATGTCCGCAGTGAGTCGATCGACAGACGGCGCGATTCGATCGTCAACTGGTACCGGAGCATCACGATCGAGGATATCGCCGGATTCTTTGAATCGCTGCCGGATATCTTCGAGGGTAATGTGATCTCCGATGAAGTCGATCTGATGAAAAACAGCGATCTGCATTTCGACGGCAGACCGGTTCTGCATATGGAGATCGGCGGTGCGGCCGCGCCGGATGATTACTATATGCGCGGTGTTGTCCGCTCGGAGTACACCGGCAGAGGCTGGGCGACGCCGAACGGCTATTACCGGCGGCATCAGCGGCTTTTCCGCCGTCTGACAAAGGCAAACCGGATGCCGCAGACGATCTTCCATTCCGATCACACCGATGAGCTTCGTATCGCCGACGGCAAATTCCCGGTCGTGCGGTGCAGAGTGCAGGCGCTGAATTTCGAGAATGTCAACTATCTGCCGTATCAGTATGTCGCCGAGGCCGGAACCAAATTCCGGTATGATACGGAATCACAGCTTGAAAGTCAGCAGGATTATTCCTACTGGCTGCTGAACAATGCACAGGTCAACTGGCGGATGTTTACGGAAAACCAGAGACCTTCGCCGGATCCGCTGATCGAGGAATATGAGGGCATGGTCGATGAGCAGTATGTCAAGCTGCCGAATACCGAGGCGATTGAGCGGATCAAGCAACTGTTTGCGCCGTATCAGTCGGCGCTTTCGGGGATGCCGCTTGACCAGCAGCTGAATGCGATCCGCGATTTCATCTGGGAGCGTGCGGATTACACCATGCAGCCCGGTGCGCAGCCTGCGGATCAGGATTTCGTGGAGTATTTCCTCACACAGGGGCATCGCGGCTACTGTGCGCATTATGCTTCGTCGGCTGTCGTGCTGTGCCGGATCTGCGGCATTCCTGCGCGCTACTGTCAGGGCTATGTGCTGACGACGAATGATTTCATCACGGGCAAAAAGGACGAGGGCTACGATGTCTATATCCCCGATGACCGCGCTCATGCATGGGCAGAGATCTATGTCAAGGGCTACGGCTGGATCCCGTTTGAATTCACCGAGACCGTCATGGAGTCGTGGCATACACCGATTGAGACGACCGCACCGGTCGTTTCGGAGGTGCAGCCGGATACTACCACAACCGCTGTACCGGTGCCTGCTCCGGAGACTACCGCACCGCAGTCACAGACACAGCAGCAGACCACCACGACAGCGCCCGGTACCATGCCGGAGAACAGCGGCGGAATGTCGCCGGAAACGGTGTCGAAGATTCTGCATATCGTTCTGACGGTTCTCGGCATCGCGGCGGTGATCGTGCTTTACTGGCTGCTGCACCGTCTGATCACGGAGCGGCGCGACAAGGCGATGCATGACAAGGATCCGAATAAAGCGGCGCTTGCGTCGTATGAATTTATCGTGCATCTGCTGCGGATTTACGGCATTGAGCAGAAGCAGCTCGGCCATATCGAATATGCGGAAATGGCTGAGGAGCAATGCACATTGCTGCCGCCGGGCAGAATCCTCCGTGCCGTCGAGATACAGGAGACGTCGGTATTCAGCCGGAGCGGCATTGCAGCAGCCGATGCGAAGACCATTCGCAAAACCGCGGAACAGCTTGCCGCGGAAATGTACCGCAAAGCAAAGCCGCTGCGGAAGCTCTGGCTGCGCTGGGGCAGGCATATCGTGAAATAATGCAGTGCGGGCGCGGAGTAAAACGTGCCCGCATCGCTATTGCCGGAAAAGGAGAGAATCAGTGAAATATACGGCTTTTCTGCACATCGCTGGACTGTTGAATCAAAAGCTGCATATCACGCCGCTGCTGTTCGGCTCGCTCGGACTGGAGCGGCGGCTCGGCGCGAGACTCGCTCCCGATGACATTGACATTCTTGTGCCGGAGGCATTTCTGGATGCGGATTGGGAACAGCTTGAAGTGCTGATGGAATCCGACGGCTGGCGGCTTGTAAGTATCAGCGAGCATGAATTTGAAAGGGACGGCATACACGCGGCCTTTGCATCGCTCGAAGATCTCCGTCCGTTTGCCGGTGTGGATGTATCACGCATTCCCGAAGCCGAAGATCGGGGCGTGCGGTATCTGCTCTTAGAGCTGACGGATTATCTGAAGGTCTACCGCGCATCGGAAAAGGACGGCTACCGGAAAAATGTCCGGCAGAAGCAGGA
>DGSY01000142.1 GCA_002394125.1 Ruminococcus sp. UBA4350 | reverse complement strand
TTGACGAGCTGCCGTTCCATGATGTATTCAACGCAAAGGATATGGCGCGAATATTCGAGGGAATGTATCCCGAATGGGACAACGCCGCGTATTTGCAGTACATCGAGCGGTTTCAGCTTCCGATGAAAAAGAAGATCGGGCAGTTTTCCAAGGGCATGAAAATGAAATTGCAGATCGCCTGTGCGCTGTCGCACAATGCCGAGCTGCTTGTCATGGACGAAGCGACGACCGGCCTTGACCCCGTTGTCCGCGACGAGATCCTGCACATCTTCATGGAGTATCTGCAAAACGGCGAGCGCTCGATCCTGATGTCCTCGCATATCACAAGCGACCTTGAAAAGATCGCAGATATGGTGACGTTCATCGACAGGGGAAAGATTCTGCTGACGGGCTGTAAGGATGAGATCATCGAGCAGCACGGCATTCTGAAATGCAGCAAAGACAAGATACCGGAGATTGATGAAGAAGATATCGTCAGCATCCGCCTGAACAGTTTCGGCGCAGAGGTCATGGTGCATGACCGTGAGAATGCGTCCTACAAATACCGCGACTGCGTGATCGACCCGGCAAGCCTTGACGATATCATGCTCTATTATGTTCACCGTGATGCAAAGGAGTGGTGGTGATGAAGCTTTACAGATCACTTGTTTACCGTGAATTAAAGCTGACACGCAAGCGCTGTATTTTGATGCTGATACTGTTTCTTCTGTTTTCGCTTCTCATGATGACACCCATGATGCTCGGCGTTTTCTCCGAGCCCGCGGATCCGGATGAAGATATGCAGGGGCTGGTATTCATTGCCGTCGTTTTTGTCGCATTGACAGGAGGCTTACTGGCCGGCACGAACAACGGCCTGCAGAAGGCCGATATCAGCGCAGGCTGGAAGCGATATTCCTTTGTTCTGCCTCCGACCGCAAAACAGCAGGCAGTGTCTGATCTGCTTGTGAAGCTGTGCTATATCCTGTGCTTCGGACTGTTATCCGCAGCTTTTGCATGGATATACAACGCCGCGGCGGATTACAGCACGTTCGGGATCATGCTGAATGTTTATCTCGGTACAGTCTGTGCAGTGATGCTGATTGATATTGCATACAGCTATATCATGATGTTTGCAAACGATCAGAATCAGCTGAAGATCATCAAAGTTCTTGCGTTTGTCTGTTCCGGCGTATTACTGATTGTACTTGGCTGGATTCCGGGCATAAAAAATAGGGAACACTCCGGTGAGGACGCCCCTCTGATCTCAGATGCGGCATTCAACAGGTTTGAGGCTGCATTAGGCGCAGGGAAAACAACGATGATTCTTCTGGCTGTATTTGCAGTGATATGTTCGGTATACTTCCTTACTATGTGGCGTTCGCACGAAAGGAGAGAGCCGTAATGACGGGACTGGTCTATAAGGAATGGAAGCAGAACCGCTGGTACATCCTGTCGATGATCCTCTGCGGCTTTGCTCCGGTGCTTGCTGTGCTGCTGTTCCGGAACGAGATCCCGCACCATCTCAACGAGCTCCGGACAGGCGGCATGATCGCCGGCTTTTTAGCGGCAGGCGCTTTGCAGATCATGGTGCTGCGCGGGGATGACCGCAGGCTGTGGGGCTACTGGATCACGGCATCGCCGGACGGCTACAAAGGCTTTCTCCGAGTGAAGTACGAGATGATCTACGGCATGATTCTGCTGTTTCTATTGAGTATGCAAACGGCGGACGGGTTATACTGCGCCGCGGCTGCCGATCTGGGCATGACGGACACTGCCGATATCAGCGGAATCGCAGTCCCGCTGATCTTTGTGCAGATTCTGCTGCGTTCGGTCGATATTCCGTTTACCTACCGCTTCGGCAGCAAGACCGGCAGCATCATCAAGATGATCTGCATGGTGGCAATCGCCATTCTTCTGTCCGTCACGCTGATATTCCTGATGGATGACTGGGACAGCGCCGCGGCGCTTGCAAAGAAGCTGTTCACCGGCTACAGCAGCTCGCTGCTCCTCGCCGGACTGTTTGCGGCGATTCCGGCGGTCTACTGCCTGTCGTACCGCATGACCTGCCGGCTGTATCTGAAAGGGGTGGAGCAGTATGACAAATAAGAAGGACACTCTGAAACGGCTGGGAATCTATCTGCTCATCGTTGCTGCTTCTTCTGTGATGCTGTTTGCATTTTTCAAATGGATGGCTTCCTCGGAAACGGCTTTTTTCCTTCTGGCAGAGCTGTTCTGTGCTGCGCCTGCCCTTGCAAATCTCATAACAAGAAAAGTCACAAAAGAAGGCTTCCGCGATATGAAGCTGCACCTGCATCTGACCGGCAATCTCCGGTATTATCTGCTCGCATTTGCGCTGCCGCTCGTATGTACGTTTATGATGTATATTCCCCCGATCCTTCTGAGCGGTCACAGTGAATGGCTGAATGGAATCACGCCTGCAAGTGTTTTGACTGTGATACTCATGCTGGCAGCACAGGGCGCAGTCATGTCAGTCGGACTGGTCGGCGAGGAGCTTGGATGGCGTGGCTACATGAATCAGAAAATGGAACCGCTTGCGGGGATTGTCGGAACGGTGCTGATCGGCGGAGCGGTATGGAGTCTCTGGCATCTGCCGTCGGATATGCAAGTCTATCTGGCTGGCAAACAAACGCTTTCCGAGGCGCTGCAAACTGTCGGCGGACGTCTGCTCATCATGCCCGGTTATGCCGCTTTCTATCTGTGGCTGACGAAAAGGACGGATTCCGTCTGGCCGGCCGTGCTGAGCCACGCGATCGGCAATGGGAGTCAGACTGCGGTCATAGAGCTGCTCGGACAGGGCAGTATCCCCGAAAGTGCCGACCTCGGTGTGATCGCAGATGTATTTCATTATGTTCCGATGATTGTCATGGCAGCGGTGTTTATAATAATGCTGCTGCACGACAAGGCCGGAACGCCAAGAACTGCATAACAAAAGAGAAAGGCTGCGTAACCGCCCGGTTACACAGCCTTATCTTCAAAACATACAATCTTCTTTATCGTCATCCCTCTATGAAGTTGCTTTTAATATTCACAATGAAATCAGAAGCAGCTGTCATAGGTACGGCCTGCGTACATATCCTTGCCGTTGTACTTGAACATTTCTGAAACCGTGCAGACAACATAGCCGTTCTGCGCGAGCCACGGTGCCAGCGACTCGACCGCCTTTGCAGTCTCCTCATAGACCTCGTGCATCAGGACGACCTTGCCGTTCAGGGAGCCGTTCTGTGCCGCCTGCTGGATCGTGCTGATCGTCTGCTGTGCGGTGTGACCGGGCTCGTAGTCTGCGGTATTGATGCCGCAGTTCGGGAACGGAACCGGCAGTGTGCTGGAAATGGTCGTGCTGTTGTTCAGATACGGCAGACGAAGCAGATAATCACGCTTGACGCCGAGAATGTCATTCAGCTTATCCTTGACGCGGGTATACTGGCTCAGAACGCCGGCCGCATCGTAATGATTGTAATTATCCGGATGATTCCATGTGTGGTTCGCGACCTCGTGACCGCCCGCCTCGGCAGAGAGAATCTCGCTCTCGTGGCCGGGAATGCGCTCGCCCCAGTAGAAGAATGTCGCGTGGAAGCCCTGCTTGTTCAGCGCCTGCTGGATGCGGATGCCGTAGTTCTCGCCGTTCGGACACGGGCCGTCATCGAAGGACAGTGCGACGGTCTTTTTGCCGGCGGGGATCCAGCTGACATCAGCGGTGTTGTACCACTTGTCGCCGGGCTTCAGCTCCGGCCAGACCTCATTGTTGACCGGCGGCGCGGTGGTCGTAGTCGTCGTCGTGGTGACGGTCGTTGTTGTGGTGGTGCGCGTCAGCTCCGGATAGATGAAGAACTGCCGCAGCAGCGAAAGATCGGCAGCGGTCAGAATGCCGTCCTTGTCCATATCCGAGGTATCGAGATTCACGGAATCTCCGCCCTTCGTCAGCAGCCAGCCGGTCAAATCCGCCACATCCTTTTTATCAATTCCGCCGTCGTGATTCACATCGCCGCGGGAAAACGTCGGCTTCGGCGGCTCTGCGGACGGGATTTCGGAATAGATCGAATCCACATAGAAATCGCAGAGGCTTTCGGCAGTCTCAACATAGAGCACACAGCTCGCAGCGCCCGCCGGAATCATGTATTTGTCATTGGAGAGAATCGTCCATTTGTCGCTGCTCACGGGGCCTTCCGCGATCTGTACCCAGTTATCGCCGGAGCCGTCATTGTATTGCAGCGAGAGTTTCATATCAACGGTCTCGCCGGATGCCTGATAGACTGCGCAGGAGAATGCGTAGGTCTCGCCGGCCTTCCAGTCGGAGCCGAGCGATGCGGCCGCGCCGTTCCATGCATTGCCGCGGTTGCTGACCAGCAGGCTGTAGCTGCCCTCGTAGGCCTTCGTGTTGACGCGCTCAACCGACTCCGCTGCACGCGCACCGAATCCGTCCAGACCGCTCTCAAAGCCGGCATCGAGCAGCGTCTGACCCGCGCTGACAGGAAACGCATTCGCGCTCAGCGTCGCAAGCAGGATCGAAACGCTCATTGCTGTTGAAAAGCATTTTTTGAAACTGTACATATCCCTTCCCCTTTTCACTGTGTTTTCAGCGGAAAACCGGCTTTGTGTTTTCTGCCGGTTATGAAAAAATCCCCGATGCCGCAGCACGGGGATGGTTTTCTGATGCGCAATACGGACTCCCCTGATTGGCATCCAATGCCGGTGTTTTGTGATTTTATCTCTTTGCAGGCGGTGCCTGTGATCGTTAAAAAAAAGAGTGGAGCGCCGGAGGCTTTGCCCTCGGCACTGTCGCCGACGCTGCCACTTAGGGGGAACTTTGTTAGGTTCGGTACGGAGTGCGCCGTACCCTTTCATTCGTCCGTTTCATTTCCTTGACTTCATCATATCATATTTTCAGTCAAAAAGCAAATAGTTATTTCCTGATAGGGGGTATAAGGAAAAACATATGGTATTCAGATGCGCCAAAAATACAATTCGTATAATTCATAGCATGATAGACAGATTCCGAATACTTTCCGTCGAATTTTCAGTCTGATTCCTGTAAAGCGTCAGAATTCGGGACGCAAAAAGGCCGAACCCTTTCGGATTCGGCCTTTTGAGCTGCAATAGAATTGCTGTCAGCAGTGATTACTCGTTGATTGCAGTAACAACGCCGGAACCAACAGTCTTGCCGCCCTCGCGGATAGCGAAGCGGAGGCCCTGCTCGATAGCGATCGGAGTGATCAGCTCAACAGAGATCTCGATGTTGTCGCCGGGGTTGCACATCTGAACGCCGTCCGGCAGCGTGATGATACCGGTAACGTCAGTTGTACGGAAGTAGAACTGCGG
>DGSY01000047.1:13263-25308 GCA_002394125.1 Ruminococcus sp. UBA4350 | reverse complement strand
CTGCGGCATGATCTGCTCCGCAGAAGGCCCCGATGGAACGATCACCCTGCTGACCGCTGATGACAGCATCGCAACAGGCAGCCGTCTCTGCTGAATACAGCAGACGCTCCGGCGGTATATGCCCGTAACAGAAAACGAGTCTGCGCTCCGGTGTGCGCGGCATATGCATCCCCCCTTGCATCAACATATGCGAAAGGAATGAAGCCTATGAAAAAGACAGCGGCTGCGGTCACTGCGGCAATGCTGCTGCTGGCGGGACTGCCGGTCTCCGCGGAGGACGGCATCATGACGCTCCGGCTCTCTGCCTATCAGCAGAATTTCAGCAGGGATATGCTGGCGGACGGGGATATCACGGTACCCGGCGGCCTGTATATCGACAATTATTCCGGCATCAACAAGCTCCGCGTCGTCCTGACCTCGGATGCGCCGCTGCATCTCGATAACGGCGATTTTGCGTGGGATACCTCCGATCCGGAGAAGAAGGATGTGCTGGCGCTTTTCAAGTCGTACAGCACCGCGATGTATACGCAGAAATCCCTGATCGACGGTTCTGAAAATATCGCGTCATTCATCGGGCAGGAGAATCTGGAAAAAGGAAGATTTATCCTGAACGGCGAGATCAATCAGGAGGGTGCGCCGCTGGTGCGGTTTGATCTGCGCATTCCGGCGGATACGCCCTGCGGCGATTACAGCTGCGGCATCAGCACCTTCGTCCTGACGGAGGAGATCGACGGCAAAATCTACAACACGCCGGATTTCTATGCCTACAGCGAGGCGGGACAGCTCACGGCGGGAAAGGACATCCTGCTTCAGCCGATGCCGGTCTCGGTATATCTGCGCGGCGATGTGAACTGCGATGAAAAGGTCGCAGTCGAGGATGCGCAGGCGGCGCTGCTCTATTACACGGCGGCGGTCGTTTCGCATCAGGAGCTGAGCGATGACGAGAGCGCGGAGCTGCTCGGCACAAAGAGCATCCATGCGGCGCAGAAGGCCGCCGATGCTTCCGCGGACGGCAGCTTTGATATTGAAGATCCGCAGGGCATTCTGCTCTATTACACAATGGGTCTGACCGGACAGACGGCCTCGTGGAGCGATATTTTCGGAGAATGAACATCAATCAATCAGGGAGGATACCCGCAGGGGTGTCCTCCCTTTTTGTTCGCAAAATCCGGACAGAATGCAAAGCAGCACCCGAGGGCGATCGGGTGCTGCTGCGGGAGGGTATTAAAGAGAGGGGCGAAATCAGAGTTTATCAATGAGCTTTGCGACCCACTGGAGAATCAGTGCGCTGTCATCCATATCCGGCGCGCCGGAACCGTTGACATCGGCATTCCGCTTGCCCTGTGCCGAGATGACTGCGGTATCATCCTCTGAGACCACTCTTGCGATCAGAACACAGTCGGAAACATCCACATTGCCGGAGCAGTCCGCATCGCCGCGCAGATCGGATTCGCCGGGCTGCGGGGTCTGGGGAACGGTCGTTTCGGTCGTTGTCTCAATGACCGGCACGGTTGTCGTTACTGTTGTTGTTTCGGTGACAGGCTCCGCCGTTGTCGTGGTGACGGTTGTCGTGACGGTGGTCGTGACAGTCGTGGTCTCGGCAGGCACGGGATCTGCCGGCTGACCGGAGGATGCAGAACCGGAAAGGCTCTGGTCGTCAAGCGTACCGCCGTTCGATGCGAAATAGCTCTTGAGCTTGGAGGTATCGGTCAGAAGCTGATAGCTGTTCGAGGGGATGTAGGAGAGCGATGCGTTCGTGTCGAAATCGCCGTACTTGTTGTTGCTGGAGACCTTCTGCGACTTGTCCTTGACGACGGTCGCCTGCATATCGCCCTTGCAGCCGGTCAGGGTATCGTTATAGCTCTTGATCGCGCCCTGCTTGATCTGCTGCGGGTTCTTGCTGTTCTCAAAGAGATTGTATTCGGAGAAGATGTAGGCATCCGCACGGGGATTCTGGCAATAGCTGGTCTGTCCCTCGAAGATATTGTTATACATATGGATATTCGCCTGACGTGCAAGCGGGCCTCTGGATTCGCAGCTCTTCCAGTAATTGTGGTGGAAGGTGATATGGAACTGGAGATTGGAGTCGGAAGCGCCGACGAGGTTGGTCTTGTGATAGCCCTCGTAGTAGTTGTAGCTGTTGGTGAAATACATACCGCGCTTGAAATCGCAGGCGCCGTCGCCGCCGGCCTTGTCGGATTCTGCCGGATTCTTGATCGTCGGCTTATAGAATTCGTTATTGTGGATCCAGCAGCGCTCAACGGAAGCGGTCAGGGAGCTGCCCTCCTGCACGCCCTCCATGCCGATGCAGTCCTCCGGGACATTGCGGAATTTCAGGTTGCGGACTTCAAAGCTCTTGCCGAGCGTCGGATTGCCGCTTTCGCAGATGAAGTGGAAACCCCAGCCGTTGACGGTCGCATCCGTACCGATGCCCTCGATCGTGACATCCTTGCCGGACTGCATTCTCGCCATGAAGCCGTTGTCGCCGACGGAGCCGCCGTAATCGACGGAATCATATGCCGTCAGACCGTCCGGCGCGGTGACATCGCCGATGATGCGGACAACGAGCGGTGTGCCGTCCTTCGCGATCTTCTCGATGATGCCCTTGTTGGAATTGGGCGTACCGCCCTTGGAGGTCTTGCCGCCGCCGGAATCCTTTCCGGAGGAATTGAGGATATTGCCGATGCCGGAAACGGATGTGCCGTCCTTCGATTTGACCGTGACGGTGTTCTTATTGTCATTGGTGACATACAGCACGATCGCATTGGCTTTCAGCGTGCCGTCGTCGTTATAGGCGCCGACGCCATCCTTGTAATTGAAATGTGCATAGCCGGAGCGATCCTGCGCTGCGACCTTGATGCCGCTGATCGCCGCGGTGCCCTTGCTTGTCCCGACTGTCAGCGTATAGGTTCCCGCCGGAACGCCGGGAATATCAATGCGGACACCTGCGGAGGTATCGCGGACAAGATAGGTGAGATCGTCGCCCTGAAGACTGCCGCTTGCAGCGCCGCTGTAGGAAACGGACTTGACATCTGCATCCTTGATGCCGGAAAGCGTTGCATAGAGCATCTCATTCCAGCCGCCGGAGCTGACGACCTTGAAATCGCCGCTGATGACGGTCTCGCCCTGCGAACCGGGATTCTCCGGCTGCGGATCAGAGGGCTGCGGGTCAGAGGGCTGCGGGTCAGTCGGCTGCGGATCGGTCACGGCCGGAGCGGAGCCGTCGCCCTGCACATCAATATAGAACAGGAAGGAACTGCCGCTGCCTTTTTTGATCGTATGCGCACCGGCACCGACCTGCGCGGTCAGCTTGCCGGAGCCGTCGAGCGTATATTTGGTGCTGTCGATATAGACGGATTCGCCGCTGAGAATGACGAGCGTGACCGTCGCATTGCCGTTTGTGGAGAACGCGATCTCGGTCGCGGATTCCATTTTGAGGCACTGTGTCAATGTCTGACCGTTGTATTCGGCGGTGCCTTTGCCGGTCGCGAGGTTGCCGGTGATCGTGAACCAGTCACTCTGTAAGCCCTGTGTGGTGAAATTGTGGCTGACGCTGCCGCTGATCGACGATGCAGCGGAAACGGCGAGCGGTGTGCTGAGCAGCGGAGCCTGTGCTGCACCGCAGACGGTGAGCGCGAGGACGGCTGCGGCGGCGATTGTTTGCAGACGCATTTTCTTCATAATGATATCCTCCCGTAAATCATGTGCAATTTCTGTTTCTCTTTTGAATGCGTTGTCTGTTTGTTGCGCATTCCGGTCACGGAGCGATCCCGCCGGCCGGTGCGGATATCCGCTTGGGGGAACGGATATCCGTTGGAGCCGCGCCGGGGTGAATCCGGTTTCCATCCTTATCATACAGGATTTGGCTGATCTTTTCAATGATTTATGGTACGGAACAACTGACAGATTATCCCTCTGCCGTGCTGAACCGGTCGGCAGGGCCGACAGCCGTTATGCTAAAGGCACGGTCGCGCTCACGGCTTTATGATACGAAACATACGCTGCTGTTCGCAGCTTCTGTCGAGTGAACGATTGCGCATCGGGAGCATACTCCGCGAACATTGAACTCGTTTTCCGTGCGGTAATCCGAAAGCCTGTTAAAGCAGGCAACACAAATCTGACGGAACGGGGGGATAGGGGTAAGGAAAAAGGGAGGGTGCGGGGGAGAAAACCTAAGGGGAAAGGGGGCGGGCAGTGCCCGAGCCGGATTGTCCCTCTTTCCCCTTTGGTGTTCATCCCCCGACCGGGATGAACGGCTCAAACGAAAATCAGCCAATCGCACCGGACTGGAAAGCAAAAAACATTGCTGAACCCTGCCTTTTTCCGGCATTCAGAATGTCTTGACAAATCTTCTGTTTTGTGCTATAATGATGCTGTTAGCATTAGCTAACGCGAATAGATCAGCAGACTCCTTTCGACAGGGCGGAAAGAAGTGCGAGCTTTTCGTCCTGCGAGTCTGCGCACAAGGGTATGACATGAGCGATCATGTGTATCATATATCATGCCGGGATCCCGGCGGAAAAGGAGCAGTTTTATGGAATATTTAACAATCAGAAAGGTTGTCGGCAGAGAGATCCTCGATTCCCGCGGCAATCCGACAGTTGAGGCCGAGGTTTACCTCATGGACGGCACAGTCGGCAGAGGCACCGCACCGAGCGGCGCATCGACCGGCGAATTTGAAGCGCTGGAGCTGCGTGACGGCGACAAGTCCCGCTATCTCGGCAAGGGCGTACAGAAGGCAGTCGAGAATATCAACAGCACGATCAACGAGGTTCTGACCGGCATGGATGCTTCGGATATCTATGCGATCGACAAGGCGATGATCGCGGCAGACGGCACAAAGGACAAGTCGAAGCTCGGTGCCAATGCGATCCTTGCAGTCTCGATCGCATCCGCAAGAGCCGCTGCAACAGCGCTCGGCCTGCCGCTTTACAGATTTCTCGGCGGCATTCAGGGTACAAAGCTGCCTGTCCCGATGATGAATATTCTCAACGGCGGCGCTCATGCTGACAGCGCAGTCGATACGCAGGAATTCATGATTATGCCGGTCGGCGCTCCGTCCTTCAAGGAAGCGCTCCGCTGGTGTGCAGAGGTGTTCCACACGCTGAAGAAGCTCATCAAGGATATGGGCGATGTCACGGCGGTCGGTGATGAGGGCGGCTTCGCACCGAATAAGCTGACCTCCGATGAGGAAGCGATCGAGAAGATCCTTGAGGCGATCAAGGCAGCGGGCTTTGAGCCGGGCAGGGACTTCATGATCGCAATGGACGCAGCGTCCTCCGAATGGAAATCCGAAAAGGGCAAGGGCTTCTACAAGCAGCCGAAATCCGGCAAGGAGTTCACCTCTGATGAGCTTATCGCGCACTGGGAATCTCTGGTTGACAAATATCCGATCATCTCGATCGAGGACGGTCTGGATGAGGAGGACTGGGAAGGCTGGCAGCGCATGACCGAGAAGATCGGCAAAAAGGTGCAGCTCGTCGGCGATGACCTGTTCGTAACGAATACCGAGCGTCTCTCCAAGGGCATTTCGCTCGGCGCGGGCAATTCCATTCTCATCAAGCTGAACCAGATCGGCTCCGTTTCCGAGACGCTGGAGGCGATCAAAATGGCACACGCAGCGGGCTATACCGCGATCTCCTCGCACCGCTCCGGTGAAACCGCCGATACCACGATCGCAGATCTGGCCGTCGCGCTGAATACCTGCCAGATCAAGACCGGCGCACCGTCCAGATCGGAGCGCGTTGCAAAGTACAATCAGCTTCTGCGCATCGAGGAGGAGCTTGGTGCAAGCGCCTGCTATCCGGGCATGGATGCATTCCGCGTCAAGAAGTAATCATTGCAGAGTCACGGAAAGCAGCACACCTGAACGCGTGCTGCTTTTCCGCTGTCTGCGGCAAAAGTGAAAGGAGCATTCGCATGACCACACAGCAATACAAGGATCTGACCGTCCGCGAATTTACAAAGGCAGCCGGCGTTTATGAGACCGATCACGCCGGTGTATATAAAATGTGCAAAAAGGATTATCCGGATGTGCTGGCGGAGCTGGAAAAGGAGCCGTTCACCGATCTGCTGGACTGCGGCTGCGGCACGGCACCGATGCTCACGCAGCTGCATGAAAAATATCCGGAGAAGCATTATACCGGCATCGACCTGACGCCGAAAATGATCGAGGCTGCAAAGGCAAAGAATATGAAGGGCGTCACGCTGGTCGTCGGTGACTGCGAGAGCCTGCCCTTTGCAGAGGAATCCTTTGACGCGGTGATCTGCTGCGAGAGCTTTCATCATTATCCGAATCCGCAGGATTTCTTCAACAGCGTCGCTCATGTGCTGCGTCCGAACGGCAGACTGATCCTGCGTGATATGACAATGCGGACAGCGCCGGTGCGCTGGTTCTGCAATACGGTCGAGATGCCGCTGGCGCATCTGATCGGCAAGGGCGATGTGCGCATTTACAGCAGAAACGAGATTCAGAAGCTCTGTGAGAATGCCGGTATGCATCTCGAATCCTTTGAGGTGCGCGGCTTCTGCCGTCTGCACTGCGTCATGCGGAAGCCCGATGCGGCCGTGCGCGCCGCAGAAGATCCGGAGCTCGGCAATGTGCAGGAAACAGCGCTGATCCCGCTCGCGATCAAGGCGAATGAGAGCAAGCGCGCAAACCGCCGCATCTTTGACGCAAAGGCTGTCGAGATCATTGACGCGCTCCGGATCGACACGGAGAAATACGACAAATTCATGTCGCACGAGGGTGTCGTTGCGCGGACGATCCTCTTTGACAATGAGATGCGGAAGGCGCTGAAAAAGTATCCCGATGCAGTCGTTATCAACATCGGCTGCGGACTTGATGACCGCTTCACCCGCGTGGACAACGGCAGCGTGCGCTGGTACAATGTCGATCTGCCGGATGCGATCGCGCTGCGCCGGAAATTCTTTGCGGCGCGTGACCGCGAATACATGATCGAGGGCGATCTGCTGACGGACACATGGGCGGACGGCATCCCGCAGGACGGCATGACGATCATCATTGCAGAGGGTCTGCTGATGTACTTCACGGAGGAGCAGGTGCAGCATCTGCTCACGCAGATCCGCAGCCGGTTCGGGCGGGGCTATCTGCTCGCGGAGCTGATGCATCCGGCCGCAGCAGGCAACAGCAGGCATCATGATACGGTAAAGCATACGAATGCGCAGTTCCGCTGGGGCATTGCCGACGGCGCGGAGCTGGAGAAGCTCTGCGAGGGGTATCAGCTGCTCCGCGAGACCAGCTTCTTTGCGGAAATGCGGAAATATACGCTGGCCGGAAAGATCGGCGATCTGTTCTTCCGGAAATACAATGACCGTCTGGCGGTCTACCGCTTCCTCGGCGGGAAACAGTAAACACTTCCCCGATATTGACATTTTCCCCGCTATCCGTTATAATAGGATTGTTCCGTTCATCCGGAAAATCAGAATACTGGGGGCATAAAAATGAAGAAGCTCCTGCGCTTTCTCGCAGACTACAAAAAGGAATGCGTGCTGGGTCCGCTGTTCAAAATGCTCGAAGCAACATTTGAACTGCTCGTGCCGTTCGTTGTCAGATCCATGATCGACGACGGCATCGGCTGCAATGATACCGGACATATCATCCGGATGTGCCTGCTCATGGCACTGCTTGCAGCCGTCGGACTGACCAGCACGCTTTTTGCGCAGTATTTCGCTGCGAAGGCCGCCGCCGGCTTTTCCGCAAAGCTCCGGCAGGCGCTCATGCAGCATATCCAGCGCATGACCTACACCGACCTTGATACGCTCGGCACCTCGTCGCTCGTCACGCGCATGACCAGCGACGTCAATCAGGTGCAGACCGGCGTGAACCTGACGATCCGGCTGCTGCTGCGGTCGCCGTTCATCGTGTTCGGCGCAATGGTCTCCGCGTTCATGATCGACGTCCGCGCCGCGCTGATCTTTGTCGCCGCGATCCCGCTGCTCTCGGTCGTGGTGTTCGGCGTCATGCTCATCACGATCCCGATGCACAAAAAGGTGCAGGAGCATCTCGATACCGTCACGGAGATCACCCGCGAAAATCTCGACGGTGTCCGCGTCATCCGCGCATTCCGCAATGAGGATGCCGAGGCCGCGGGATTCCGCCGCGAGAATGATGCGCTCGCCGCTGTGCAGAAGGCGGTCGGCCGCATCTCGGCTGTCATGAATCCGGCGACCTATGTGATCGTCAATCTCGCCGTGATCGGTCTGCTCTCGATCGGTGCGATCCGCGTCGATGCCGGCCTGCTGACGCAGGGCTCGGTGATCGCGCTCTATAATCTGATGTCGCAAATCCTCGTTGAGCTCATCAAATTTGCAAATCTCATTATCAGCATCACAAAGGCAGCCGCCTGCGGCAACCGCATTCAGGCGGTGCTGGAATCCGGCACGGCAGATGCGGTTCCGGCGCCGGTGCAGATGCCGGTGATCCCGGAGAACCGCCGCGGCGAGATCGTGTTCGACCATGTGACATTCACCTATGCAGGCGCCGCCGCCCCCGCGCTGTGCGATATTTCGTTCTCGGCGAAGCGCGGCGAGGTCATCGGCGTGATTGGCGGAACGGGTGCGGGCAAATCGACGCTCGTCAACCTGATCCCGCGCTTCTATGAGCCGGATTCCGGCAGCATTACCGTGGACGGCATCCCCGCGCAGGCATTCCCGCAGGATGCGCTGCGGCAGCGGATCGGCGTTGTCCCGCAGAAGGCGGTGCTGTTCCACGGAACGATCCGCGAGAATCTGCTCTGGGGCGATGCCAATGCCTCAGACCGTGCGATCGAAGATGCACTCCGCACGGCGCAGGCGCTGGATGTTGTCGGCAGCAAGGCAAAGGGGCTGGATGAGGAGGTCCGCGAGGGCGGGCGCAATTTCTCCGGCGGTCAGCGGCAGCGCCTGACGATCGCCCGTGCGCTTGTCCGCAGGCCGGAATTCCTGATCCTCGATGACAGCGCCTCGGCACTGGATTACGCGACCGATGCCGCGCTCCGGAAGGCGCTCCGCGCATTGCCCGACAGCCCGACCGTATTCATCGTTTCGCAGCGGACAGCGTCCATTTCGCAGGCAGACCGCATTCTCGTGCTGGATGACGGACAGCTCGCCGGCATCGGTACGCATGAGGAGCTGCTGCAAAGCTGCGCGGTCTATCAGGAGATCCACGCATCCCAGTTCCCGGAGGAGGTGCAGCATGGCAAAGCGTGATACAAAGGCACAGATGCAGACGGTCAGACGCGTGCTGCGGGGGCTTGCAGCCTATAAAAAATGGCTCGCGCTGACGCTGCTGCTCGCGGTCGTCACCGTCGCGCTGACGCTCTACATCCCGATCCTGACCGGCCGTGCGATCGACCGGATCGAGGGCGCAGGCAGGGTCGATTTCAGCGCCGTGACGCGCATTCTGCTGACCGTCGGCATTTCCGCGGCGGTCACGGCACTCGCGCAGTGGATCATGAGCGCGGTGCATAACAAGATCGCGTTTGAGGTTGTGGTCGATATCCGGAACCGTGCGATCGAACGCATTGAGCATCTGCCGCTGGCCTATCTGGACAGTCATCCGGCGGGCGATACGGTCAGCCGCATGATCTCCGATGCAGATCAGCTCGCGGACGGCCTGCTGCTCGGCTTTACGCAGCTGTTCACCGGTGTGCTGACGATTCTCGGCACGCTCGGCTTCATGCTCTCGATCCACCCCGGCATCACGCTGGTCGTTCTGCTGATGACGCCGCTCTCGCTCTTTGCGGCGGCATTCATCGCGAAGCGCACATACAGCCTGTTTCAGACGCAGGCGGAAACGCGTGCGCAGCAGACCGCGCTCATCAATGAGACCATCCCGAATCAGAAGATCGTGCAGGCATTCGGTCACGAGGCGGAGACGATGCGCGAATTTGACGAGGTCAATCAGCGCCTCGCGGATGCGTCGCGCCGTGCGACATTCTATTCCTCGCTGACGAATCCGGTCACGCGCTTCATCAATGCGCTGGTCTATGCGGCAGTCGGACTGACTGGCGCACTTGCGGCTGTGCGCGGCGCGGTGTCGGTCGGTGAGCTGTCCTGCTTCCTCAGCTACGCAAATCAGTACACCAAGCCGTTCAATGAGATCTCCGGCGTTGTGACGGAGCTTCAGAATGCGCTTGCCTGCGCAGCGAGAATGTATGCACTGATTGATCAGACACCGGAGACGCCCGATGCGCCGGATGCAAAGGTGCTGGAGCAGGCGAAGGGTGAGATCGACTTTGCGGATATTTCTTTCTCGTATACACCGGATCGCCCGCTGATCTCGCACTGCACGGTGCATGTCAAAGCAGGACAGCGCGTTGCGATCGTCGGACCGACCGGCTGCGGAAAGACCACGCTGATCAATCTCATCATGCGGTTTTATGATGTCAACGACGGCGCAATCCTTGCGGACGGTACGGATCTGCGGGAGATCACGCGGCACAGTCTGCGGCAGAATATCGGTATGGTGCTTCAGGAGACATGGCTCAAAAATGCAACCGTGCGCGATAATATCCGCATGGGTATGCCCGACGCAACGGATGAGCAGGTGATCGCTGCGGCGAAGGCGGCGCATGCACACAGCTTTATCAGGCGGCTGCCGCAGGGATATGATACAGTCATCAGCGACCGCAGCGGTGCGCTCTCGCAGGGACAGCGGCAGCTCCTCTGTATCGCACGGCTGATGCTCTCGCTCCCGCCGATGCTCATTCTCGACGAAGCGACAAGCTCCATCGACACGCGCACGGAGCAGAAGATCCAGTCCGCCTTCCGCAAAATGATGCAGGGGCGCACATCGTTTATTGTGGCGCACCGCCTCTCGACGATCCGCAGCGCCGATCTCATCCTTGTGATGCAGAACGGGCACATCATCGAGCAGGGCACGCACGAATCACTCCTCGCTGCCGGCGGCTTCTACGCCGAGCTCCACCGTGCACAGTACCGTGAGTGAACAGATGTGTCCGCAGAGCGGACGGATCTATAATGAGGGTTCCACCCTCAAACTCCCGCCGGGGTCAGCGGACCCCGGACCCCGTTATAGTTATAGGGAGTAATGCAGGCGCAGTCAAAAGCCGCGAACAGCGGCGTCATAGCAAAGCAGACGAGCACGGAAAAGTCAGTCGGCTTCAGAAAAATGCCGGCGCGGGCTCCGCGCCCCCGGACCCCGTTATAATTTGCGAAGCAATTTCATTCGCAGAATTTCATCGCGAAGCGATTTCATTGCGCAGCAATTTCATTCTCATTTCTTCTCTTTATGATGAAAGCCTCCCCATCCCCGGAGAGGCTTTTTCTGAAAAGGTATCGCCGGCGCGATGATCTATAATGGGCTCCCCGCGCACGGATTGATCTGCAAACAAAACCCGCGGTACTTGCTCGGTACCGCGGGCTTTTTCTGCTTGTATCGTTTCAGGAATCACGGCTTGACCGGCATCTGCGAATTCTCATAGATGCCGGCGCAGAGCTGGAGAATGACGCGCAGGTCATTGCTGTCAATCGTGCCGTCTGCAAAGAGATCGCTGTTCGATCTTCCCTTGACGGTCAGCTCGGTGCCGTCCGTGCCGGAGGCAGCCTTCGCCAGCAGGACGCAGTCTGCGAGCTCAAAGAGTCCGCTGCAGTCTGCATCGCCCCAGATCACGGCGCCCGGCTGATCCGAGGAGAGCGCAGTCTCGGTTGTCGTGGTCTCCGTAACCGTTGTGGTCGTTTCGGTCGTGGTGGTAGATGTGGTTGTCTCGGTTGTGGTGGTGGACGTCGTCGTTTCGGTTGTGGCTGTGGACGTCGTCGTCTCGGTCGTGGTTGTGGATGTGGTTGTTTCGGTTGTGGTTGTGGACGTCGTCGTTTCNNTTGTGGTCGTTTCGGTCGTGGTGGTGGTCTCCGCAGCCGCAGCGACCGCAAACACCGTGTAGAACACACAGTCCGCAAACTGTCCCTGCGCGCCGAGCGTCAGTGCTTCGCCCGCGGCAAAGGATTTCTTGTAGAGATCGAAGGTGACATTCATCGAGTTTGCGCAGGTGAGACCTGTTTTCTCGAAGCCTGCCATAAATGCGG
>DGSY01000047.1:11429-13194 GCA_002394125.1 Ruminococcus sp. UBA4350 | reverse complement strand
GGTTGTCGAGCGCGATGTAAATATCCGCGTCGGAAAGCGCGGTCATCTCGCCGGAATCGCCGCTGTTGTATTTCGCATCGCACGGCGTCACAAGACGCTCTGCGCCGCGCAGCACATCCGGGAGCGCAGCATAGGTCACAGCGCGGTCATTGAAGAGCAAATCGCCTGTCTGTGTGTTGTCGGCGATGCTCCAGAGGTTCATGCGCTGGAGGTCGGTGATCTTCACATTGCCGATCAGTCTGCCGTTCAGCGTGAGCTGTTCCTTGCTGAACACGAAGGAATCCATATTGAGCAGATAGCTGCCGTCGCCGCCTGTGAATTTCAGATAGATGTTGTTGAGCCCGGTGATGCTGCCGATGTTGAACGAAATATCCGTCCATGTGCTGTAGCTGCCGGTGCCTGCGAAATTGTAAGTCGCAGCGGATGTGCCGGAGACAGAGCCGGTGTAGAGCTCAATCGTGCAGGGATTGCCGGAGACGCGGGCGGTCATGCTCTTTGCGCCGTCCTCGCCGAATGCCACATTGCGGAAGCCGATGTAATCGCCCGCCTCGACAAAGCCGATGTGCGTCTCGGTATCGCCTTCCTCATTGACAATGCCGGACATGCTGCTGTAGCTTTCCGCCTCAATGGTCTCATAGGCATAGATCGGGTCAACGGGCGCAGCCTCCGGGGAGAGCGTGACGGTGCCTGCCGGGAAGGCGTCCACGGTGAGGTCATTGATGTAATACTCAAGATTCATGTAGCCCTCGCCGAGATAGTCGCCCTTGTAGTCGGTGCCGTCGTTCGGGTTGAGACCGCGTGCGAGCTCCCAGTCATCGGGCATGCCGTCGTTGTCGGTATCGACAATCTCCTTCTTGAGTACGGCACCCGGATACTGATACGTGACGCCGCACTTGATGTTGTACTTGGTCAGCTCGGAGACAGAGGAATCGAACGCCTCGGTGCCGCTGCACTGTCCCGTGCCGTTCTTTGTCTCATCGGCACACTGCCTGTCGATGGCGGTGCGCTTGTCGGAGCTGATGCCGTTGCCGGCGTAGGTGATGACATGGTCATAGGATGCCTCCGCGCTTTCACAGGTTGTCGCCGTGGAGACATTCTCACCGTTCAGGGTCGTTGCGAAGGGCGAGGCGCTGTAAAGATCATTCTTCGTGATGCCGATGGACTCCTTGACGGTGACGCCCGACCAGTTATCGCCTGTAACGGCGTGGAAGGAGCCGTCCTTGTTGATCAGACGGTTGCCCGCGCAGTAGACCTTGAAGTTCTGCGGGCTGGTGCCGCTGTCCACATACATCCAGTGATAGCCGCCGGTGGTGGAGTTGCCGGCTTTCAGCGTGTTGTTGACATAATTGAGATGCCCGATGGTGCCGTAGGTGGTCTGATAGCCCCAGTCGTAGATGATGTTGTTCGTGAAATCGGCGGTCTCGGTGCCCTGTGTCTTGCCGCGGAAATTGCGGGAGACATTGTGAATGATGAGGTTGTGGTCGAAGGAAAGGTAGCCTTTGCCGAGCATAATGCCGAAGCCGTGCAGACCCTTCTTATGACCGCCCCACGAATCCGCCGGTCCCAGCACGGAATACTGTACCGTATAGTATTCGTTGTTGGAATAGAGCCCCCACTGCTCATCGGTCGTCCAGCCCATGGAGCAGTGGTCGATGATCGAATTGGAGCCTTTTGCACCGCCCCATGCATCGTTTCCGGAGCTGGTCGAGGCATAGGGACCGGGGCGGGAGCTGATGAACCGGCAGATGATATTGTCGCCGGACAT
>DGSY01000047.1:0-11384 GCA_002394125.1 Ruminococcus sp. UBA4350 | reverse complement strand
TATTGTCGCCGGACATGCCCATTTTGTAGTTTTTCAGCGTAATGCCGGAGCCGCCCGGTGCGGTCTGACCGGCAATCGTAATATTGCTCTGGCAGAGGATATTCCCCTTCAGCTCGATCGTGCCGCTGACATCGAACACGACGATGCGTCCGGACTTGCTGACCGCATCGCGGAAGGAACCCTCGCCGCTGTCGTTGAGATTCGTAACATGGTAGACTTCGCCGCCGCGTCCGCCGGTCGCATATTTTCCGGCACCGACTGCGCCGGGAAATGCAAGAACATTGGCAGCAGCAGCAGCCTTTTCCGCCTGCCGGACCGGAAGCAGTCCGGCGCTGCCTGTCGCCAGCACAGATAGTGCCGCAAGCGATGACAGCAGTTTTTTGTATATCTGTCTCATAGATATTCCCCCGAAAACAAAAAATAATACGCCATACGAAAACACTTCGCATGTTCTCTCTTATGATAGCACAACTCTCATCCGCCGTCAACTGCAAAACGCACTTCATTTATGTCTTTTTGTATGCATTTTCTAATCATATCAGTCCGCAGATGAAGAAATTATGAATTTTTAGTGAAACTGCCCGATTTTTCACATAGATATCACAGGCACAGAATATAATAACAGCAACACCCGCTTCAGACCGTATGTGAGATTCGCATACAGAGAGAGTCTGAAACGGGCGTTGTCAATTTTGCAGCAGCAGAAAGCGGAGCGCACACAGGCACTCCGCTTTTTCAGTATTCCGATGATTATGCCTTGCCGACAGAGCCGAACAGGGTCATCTTCTCCTCAACCTTTGCGCAGATTGCGTCGAAGCCCGGAGCCAGCAGCTTGCGCGGGTCAAAGCCCTTGCCCTGCTTGTCCTTGCCTGCCTCGATGTAGCCTCTGGTTGCATCAGCAAACACGAGCTGGCACTCGGTGTTGACGTTGATCTTTGCAACGCCCAGAGAGATTGCCTTCTTGATCTGATCGTCCGGAATGCCGGTACCGCCGTGCAGAACGAGCGGCATATCGCCGACTGCCTTGTTGATCTTTTCGAGGGTCTCGAAGCTCAGACCTTCCCAGTTTGCCGGATACACACCGTGGATATTGCCGATGCCGGCTGCGAGGAAGTCAACACCGAGATCAGCGATCTGCTTGCACTCTGCCGGATCTGCGCACTCGCCCTTGCCGATGACGCCGTCCTCTTCGCCGCCGATTGCGCCGACCTCAGCCTCGATGGAGAGACCCAGACCGTGTGCGACATTGACCAGCTCGGTGGTCTTTGCGACGTTCTCGTCGATCGGGAAGTGGGAACCGTCGAACATGATCGAGGTGAAGCCTGCCTTGATGCACTTGTAGCAGCCGTCATAGGTGCCGTGATCGAGGTGCAGAGCGACCGGAACGGTGATGCCGAGGGACTCGTCCATCGCCTTGACCATTGCAGCAACGGTCTTGAAGCCGGTCATGTACTTGCCTGCGCCTTCGGAAACACCGAGAATCACAGGAGAATTCAGCTTCTGTGCGGTCAGAAGAACCGCCTTTGTCCATTCGAGGTTGTTGATGTTGAACTGACCGACAGCGTATTTGCCGTCTCTTGCCTTGTTCAGCATTTCGGTTGCGGATACCAGCATTGATAATTCCTCCTATATTACGATTGAGCCGGAAGCACCGGCTAATTCCGGTAAAAATATGCAAGCACATAATTACCTGTATTATTATACACGATTTCCCGAAAAAAAGCAATAGGCATTGTGAATGAATTATCAAACAATCACAAAAATGTACTGTGCGGAGCAGAGAATTTTCACCGCCGCATTTGTATAATACTGACAATGATTCCCATACTGTTGATATCACAACTTCACTGGAGGAACTGAAATGCTGAAAACAATTCGTATGATTATTGCGCTTCTGCTCGCTTTTTCCGCTGCGAACATCGCCGATGCCGGCATCACGCTCCACAAGCTGGAGCACAGTGTCATCCGGCTGCACATCCTTGCAAGCAGCGATTCGACCGCCGACCAGACCGAAAAGCTGCTTGTCCGCGATGCACTGCTGGCCGGTGCGGAAAACTGGATTCCTGCGGGCTCGGACTTTTCTGCGGGGTGTGATGCGATTCGCGCACAGCTTCCGGCGATCCGGCAGACCGCCGAGCAGACGCTCCGCGCCGCGGGCTGCAGCGATACCGTCCGCGTCTCGCTGGAGCAGACCGATTTTCCGGAGCGGCAATACGGCATGATGACGCTCCCTGCCGGCTGCTATCAGGCACTGCGTGTCGAGATCGGCGCGGCGGCCGGACAGAACTGGTGGTGCGTGATGTATCCGGCGGTGTGCATTCCGGCGGCGGCAGAGCCATCGCTGACACTCGATGCCGATGCCGAAAACATGGTGCTGCATCCGGAGGAATACGAGGTGCGGCTGAAATGCCTCGACGCGGCGCGGGCTGTCGGAAAATGGCTCTCCGGAAAGCTCTCCGGCATCCGCATCACAAAAACAGATCAGCCCTCCCCGCAGGGGGAAGGCTGACTGTCCTCACTGCCCGCAGGCGGGCGGATCCTGTCTCAGCAGCCGCAGTTGTTGTTGCAGCCGCAGTTGTTATTGCCGCAGCCGCAGCCGTTGCCGCAGCACATGAAGAACAGAAGGATCAGAATGATGAACCAGAAGTTGTTGCAGTCATTTCCGCACATAATCAGCACTCCTTATCTGAATGTAGAATCGTCGGGGCATCGCGTCCGGATCGCGGTGCGCTGTTCGGGGAAGCGGTCGGTTCCGCTTCCTAGTCTCATGATATGCCGATGCGGAAAATGTGTGACAGAAAAAACAGCGGATGCTGATTTCAGACAAACACCGCTGCATATACTATAATTGTTCACAGAGCGGCTTCCGCCGCCGATCACGCAATAATATTGGAGGGATTCTTTTGCAGAAGGATGCATATACGAAAAAGGCGCGGCAGATCATCGCGCACGCCCGCACACAGGCAGAATCGCTCGGACACAGCTTCATCGGAACGGAGCATCTGATCCTTTCCATGCTCAGCGACGGCAGCAATGTCGGGGCGGCACTGCTCCGGACGCACCGTGTCCCGCTGAACCGTTTTCAGCAGGCCGTCCGCAGTGAAGTCGGCAGTGCAGAGCCGTCCGTACTGACAGAATCCGCCGTCACGCCAGCCCTGCGGCGAATCCTGCTGAAAGCCGAAAAGCAGCGCCCGTCCGGTGCAGTCATCAGCTCGGAGGTCTTGCTGCGAACCGTGCTGGAGGATGAGCAGTGCGGCGCGGCAATGCTCCTGCGCGGCATGGGTGTCTCGCTGCATACGCTGCGAGGTGCCTGCGGGCAGGAGCTTCCGGATGATGCCGGGGAAATCCCGCTGTTTGACCGCAAGGCCTGCCCGATGCTCGCGCAGTATGCGCATCATCTGACTGATCCGGCAGCGGCAGAGCAGTTTGATCCGCTGATCGGCCGCGAATCTGAAATTCGCAGGACAATGCAGATCCTCCTGCGCCGCAATAAGAATAATCCGGTGCTGATCGGGCAGGCCGGCGTCGGAAAGACTGCGATCGTCGAGGGCATTGCGCAGCGCATCCTGCACGGCGATGTGCCGGAATCCATGCGCGGGCGGGTCATTCTCTCCGTCGATCTCACTGCAATGCTCGCCGGCGCAAAATACCGCGGCGATTTCGAGGAAAGGCTCAAGGCCTGCATGGATGAGGCTGTCAGTCATCCGGAGATTCTGCTCTTTATTGATGAACTGCACATGATCGCCGGTACCGGCGCGGCAGAGGGCGCGATCGATGCGGCAAATATCCTGAAGCCGCGGCTCGCGCGCGGAGAATTGCAGATCATCGGCGCAACGACTGTCTCGGAATACCGCAAACAGATCGAAAAAGATGCCGCACTTGCACGGCGGTTTCAGCCGGTCAAGGTTGCCGAGCCGACCGCCTCCGATGCAGCGGAGATCCTCTGCGGTCTGCGCCGCCGCTATGAGGATTTCCACCATGTTGAGATCGGCACAGACGCCATTCGCGCAGCCGTGGATTATTCCGTGCGCTATCTGCATGACCGTGCGCTGCCGGATAAGGCGCTGGATCTGCTCGATGAAGCCTGCGCTGCCAAGCGGCTGACTGCGGACGCGGCACATTGGGATTCCGCTGAGATTCACAGGGATGATATCGCGCATACGGTCTCCGTCAAGACCGGCATACCGGCGGAATCGCTGAATGCTTCGGAAACGGAGCGGCTTCTGCATCTGGAGGAAACGCTCCGCCGCCGCATCATCGGGCAGGATGAAGCGCTCACGGCAGTCTCACAGGCGATCCGCCGGAGCCGCTCCGGACTGCGCAGAAGCGGCCGGCCGATCGGAGCATTTCTGTTTCTCGGTGCGACCGGCATCGGCAAAACAGCCCTCGCAAAATGCATTGCGGATGAGCTGTTCGCGGGCAGTCTCATCCGCATCGACATGAGCGAATATATGGAAAAACACACAGCTTCACGGCTGATCGGTGCGCCGCCCGGATATGTCGGCTATGACGAAGGCGGCTCGTTAGTTGAACGGGTGCGCCGTGCGCCGTACAGTCTGGTATTATTCGATGAAATGGAAAAGGCGCATCCGGATGTACTGTCGCTGCTGCTGCAAATCATGGAGGACGGCAAGCTGACCGACGGCTCCGGCAATGAAGCGGATTTTTCGGAGACCATGCTGATCCTGACATCCAATCTCGGTGCGGAGACGCTGCAAACCGGCGTGATCGGTTTCAGTGAAGCCGCAGATACGGAGAACGAACAAAAGGAACGGCTCATGACCGTTCTGAAACGCACTATGAAGCCGGAGCTGCTGCACCGGCTTGATGCCGCGATCGTCTTCCGCAGGCTTTCCGACGGGGATCTCACGCAGATCGCGGAATTGCAGCTGCGCGATCTTGCGGAACGCGCTGCGGTCTGCGGCGCACAGCTCACATGGACACCGGAGGCCGCGGCCATGCTCATGCGGAATGCCGATACAGCGCACGGCGGTGCCAGAGCGATCCGAACGGCCATGACACGTTATGCAGAGCCGCTGCTGGCGGACAGTCTGCTGAGGAATGCGAAAGGTGCGCGGCGTCTCTGCGTCCGTAACGGAAAACTTGAAATCGAGGAGACTGTCCGCTCTGCGCAAAGCACATCACCGTAAACGAATACCGGCACAGACGCTTTCGCCTGTGCCGGTTTGTTCATTTACATCTGCTTCCGTTTCAGAAGTGAAAGATCCGCCGCCGTCAGAATGCCGTCGCTGTCAGAATCGGCAGCTTTGCCCGCATCCGGCGTGAGACTGCCGGATGTCAGCAGATATTGCAGCAGATCCGCCGGATCCGCATCCGCTGCACTGCCGTCCGCCGCCAGCAAGATATAATTCATGCAGCCTGCGGACTGGCCGTTTGCGCCGAGCGTGACCGATTCGCCCTGCTTCAGCGTTTTCGCATACAGCACAAAGGTCACATCGTTGCTCGCGGCGATTGTTGCCGGATCCTTTATCCATCCGGAAAGCCATGCCGGAGCTGCCGTCACGCGGCTGTCCAGACCGACATAAAGCGTGAGATCCTGCGCGGCCGTGAGCTTTGCCTGCTCCGCACTTGATGCCTTTGCATCGCAGGGTGTCAGAACGATCTCCGCATCTGCGAGCTTCGCCGGCATCGACGCGATCGCGCATTTTTCCGCTGTGCGGTCACCGAACAGCGCATCGCCCTGCTGTGCCGCCGTGTCGATCGCCCATGCGCCGTAATATGCCGTATCCAGCACCTCGACGGATGCGATCTTCTGTCCGGTGATCGGATCATAGGTGACCGGTGCGCCGTTGAATGCCACTTCATCACCGGCCAGCTCATTCAGATACAGCTCCAGATTGGTGTAATCGTCGCCGGAGAGCGAAACGACAGCACCGTCCTTCGCATCCTTCGCGTTCAGCCCGTGCGCCGATTCCCATGTATCCGGAATGCCGTCGCCGTCGGAATCCAGCGGCGCACTGCCGCCCTTGAAATTCTTGTCACTCGGATAGCCGCCCGCATCATTCTGCGAATCAATGATGCCCTTGAGCCCCTGCTTTGAACCGGTGAATGTCGTTTTGCCGTTCGAGACCTCATCAATATACCGCGCATCAATATAATCCCATTTCGGAGCGGTCGCGCCGACATTCGCAATGACGGAACGGTACGCATCCTCGGCGCTCTGCGTATTGACAAAGGATTCAAACCACGGCGTATTGCTGCGGACGGTATCATTCGTGGAATTCTTGCCGCCGGATTTTGCCTTGCCGGATGCCCATTCGTCAGCACTTGCAGCGATCAGCACGGAGCCGTTCTGTGCGACCTTCATATTGCCGGACGCATAGAGCTTCTGCATATCGCCGTTGTTCAGCTCGTTGCCGTCCACCGAGACCAGGTGCAGCGAAGTGTTCGAGACCGGTCCCGCTTTGTAGTAATTGTTGACGAACTGCACGAATTTTGCGCCGCCGTCCGTCGTGCGGTCGCGCCAGTTATAGACGACATTGTTGCGGATATCGAGCGCGCCGCCGTAGGTCACGCCGTCCTGCTCCAATGCGCCCGCAAGCGACCAGTTCCGGCCGGTGCAGTCGATCAGCAGATTGTGGTGGAAGGAGCCGACATAGCCGCCGATCGACGCTGCAAAGGAATGCGTCTCCGAGCCGGTGCGGTCATCGGCATTGTAATGCACGGAATCATGCAGCGATTCGCCGATGATATTCCACTGGAATGTGACATTCGATGCGCTGCGTGAGGAAAGCCCCTCGTCAGTCGCCCATGATACGGAGCAATGGTCAATGATCGTATGGTCGCAGGAGCTGATGCCCATGCCGCCCATAGATTTGCCGGAGACATCGCCGACGCGGGTGCGGATATCGCGGATCACAACATCCGAGGATCCCATTGCGCCGAATGTATAGTTGATGAGCGTGATGCCGTCGCCGGGCGCGGTCTGTCCGGCTACATACACATCGCCGCCGTCCTCGGGAATACACAGCACTGAATTCAGCGCGATCACACCGCCGACATCGAATACGACCGTCCGCGCGCCCTTGAGCGTTTCAAGGCCGTAGCGCAGAGAGCCCTCGCCGGAATCGTTCAGATTCGTGACATGATAGACATAGCCGCCCCTGCCGCCGCGGGCAAATCTGCCGTAGCCCTCGGCCGACGGAAATGCGAGCCGCGCAGTCCGGAACGAATAGACAGCGCCCCTCACCGTGCCGCTGTCGGAAACCTCATCCACGCGCCAGTAATAGGTCGGGATCGAGGAATAGCTGTCATCAAGCGCATACTGTGTGCCGGGCTGATTGCCCTTGAATTCCGGCGAATTATGATCTGCACGGAACACCGCATCATAGCTCGTGCCGATGTAAACATCGTGAGATTTCGCATTTCTGCCGGCTGTCCAAGAGAGTCCCTCTCCGCCGGATACGTTGAGATGCGGCTCCTGATCGGCGGGCGAAATGCGCGAGATGCCGTTGACCGGATCCGCTCCGTCAAGCTCAAAGCCGTTCAGCCATGCGACATCCATTCTCCCGCCGCCCTCCGGCGCAATCAGAATTGTCACGCTGCTGCCTGTCCATGTGACATAGGAAATGCCCGCGTCATTCTCGTCCTTGACATTAGTCGGGCAGCTCACGCCGGACAGCACCTTTTTCCCGTTGACGGAAATGCTCAGCCGGCTGTTTTCGTAGCCGTCGGTATTGCAGTGCCACATTTGCAGAGAATGTGCGCCGTCAGACAGTCCGCTGATCTCCAGCTTCAGTACGCCGCCGTTATCGCCGTCCTTAATTTTCGCGCCGTCCATCGTCATGCGCGGATAGATGCCGCTCTGGAGCTGGAGCTTTTTGTTGTTCGCACCGGTAACATTGCCGCCGGCGGAGCCGCCGTTCGAGAGCCGGAACGTCACATTCCCGACGGAATACGATGCCGATGCGCCCTCCGTGAGCAGCCAGTTCAGCGCGTTTTTGGAATAGGAAGCCTTGCGCCCGTCATCCTTGTTGATGTCCACGCGGATGCGGCTCCCCGTGTCCGCTGCGGATGCCGTCATCTGCACCGGCGCTGTCCCTGTCTGATATTGAAGGACACCGCCCGATGCCGGCATCATCGCCGGCAGAACACTGCAAATTCTTTTTTTGTACTGCATTTTCTGATTCCCCCCGAAATCATTTTTTCGGCTTTCGCCTATTTTATTATAATCATACGGGAGGAATCTGTCAATCACTTTTGTAGCCGGTTTATTAACAATTATCTCATAAATGCATAACGAATACCGGCACAGACGCTTCCGCCTGTGCCGGTTTGTTCATTTACATCTGTTTCCGTTTCAGAAGTGATACTCTTGCTTCCATTGTAATGCCATGGTTTTCAAAAAAGTCGTACATATTTATTCAATCTCCTATTCAGTTATATTAAACAGATGAATTCTTCCCACTAGATCGCAGTTCTTCAAATCCTCCAAGGAACCAGTTGGACCGCAATCCGATTCTGTTTTTTCATAAGATTCTGCATCCGGAAGCCAATAAACACTGACTCCGACCTTCTCATACTGTTGCTCTGCAAACTCTGCCTCAAACTGTTTGTATTTTTCCTTTGCGTTATCCAATGTAATGCGTTCCGGCGAAAGAAATACGGTTATTATGCATTGAGGTTTGCTTTTCAGGTAATCCTCTGCCGTTGCGTCAACTGGAAAAGCGGAGGACACGAGTTTCCCTTTTGAAATATGCTCATAAACCTTGCATTCTCCGAAATATTCTTCAGCCATCTGCTGCATGAATGTCTCCACGTCATCCTGAAGATAAAATGCCATGTAATTGTCGGCATAAATAAATTCCCCGTCTTTCTTCCACCTTGCCGCATGGATTGCCGCATCGGGGAACTTCTCGCTGTGCAAGATGATTTCATATGTCTCATATGTGTTTTCCCCTTCTCCGCCCAGGGCGTTGTACCACCATGTGAAGTTGTCTTCCGGATATCAGTTCTCCATGTATCGCATCAACGCTTTCTGTGATTCCTTCGCCGATGGTGCACAGCCCGTGCAGAGCAGAAGCGCTGCGATGCAGAGTCCTATGATTCTGCTACAATTATGCTTCAATTTGCTCTCTCCTTTCTGCTTCATCGTTTTCCATGACAGATACCGTATTATCAAGTGCATAAATGCAACACGCTGCCTTTTTCTGCTATTTATAATGTGCGGATGCGGCTCCCCGTGTCCGCTGCGGATGCCGTCATCTGCACCGGCGCTGCCCCTGTCTGATATTGCAGGACACCGCCCGATGCCGGCATCATCGCCGGCAGAACACTGCAAATTCTTTTTTTGTACTGCATTTTCTGATTCCCCCCGAAATCATTTTTTCGGCTTTCGCCTATTTTATTATAATCATACGGGAGGAATCTGTCAATCACTTTTGTAGCCGGTTTATTAACAATTATCTCATAAATGCATAAAAAAGCACCGCGCAGCACAGCACGGTGCAATGCAGATATCATAAAAACAATCCGGTCAGAAATGCCGCGAGCGATGCCGCAAGTGCTACGACAATCAGCGGCAGACCGAAATATGCGAGAATCAGCGCAACACCCGTCCCGACCGCCGCCGTCACTGTACTGCCGGTGCTGTAGAGGATCGCCGGAAAGGTCATCGCGCTCAGAACCGTATACGGAATATAATACAGAAAACTGCGCAGGAACTGGGATTTTATCTTCTTCTGAAAGAAGCCGAACGGCAGTGCGCGGATCAGATATGTCACACCCGCCATGACCGCAATGTATATTGCAACGCTCATGCCGCATCCTCCTTTCGCGGAAACAGCAGCGCCGCAGCGACAGATGCCGCAATGCCGCAGATGATGACAGCAAAGCCCTCGGAGAGCATCGGCAGTGCATATTTGCATACGATGCTCAGCGCCGCCGCGCACAGCACGGCAAACAGGATGCTCTTATGCTTTTTCGCGGGCGGTATGATGATCGCAATGAACATTCCGTAGAGCAGGATGCCGAGCGCAGCGGTAATGCGCGGCGGCAGCAGTGAGCCTGCAAATGCGCCGAGAAATGTGCCGCTCACCCACCCTGCCGTCGCAACGAGGATCATGCCGTACATATAGGGCGGCTCGATCGGCTCCTGCCGCGCCGCGCAGACACCGAAGATCTCATCCGTGATGCCGTAGGCCGCAGCTAGACGGTGCGGCAGACTGAACCGAGGACTGAGCTTCTGCGAGAGCGACAGCGCCATCAGCGCGTATCGAATGTTGATCGTCAGCTGCACCAGCGCCATTTCCGCGAGCGATCCGCCCGCCGTGATCACGCCGACTCCGGCGGTCTGCCCGGCAGAGGTCAGATTCAGCAGAGAGATCAGCGTCGCCTGCAAGGTGCTGAGTCCGGACTTGACCGCGAGAATGCCGAATCCGAATGAAACGGATAAATAGCCCAGCCCGATCGGAATGCCGTGCAGCATTCCGCGGCGGAACAGTGCGCCAGTTTTCATGCTATACTCCTTCGGGATATATTATCAGTGCAAAACAATTCTGCCCGGCTATGCAGGCAGAATTGCGCGTGATTATGTTGTTTTTCATTCAAAATCCGGCTGACCGAACTCGATGCCGTCCTCGTCCATTTTTGTGATATATGCGAGCGGCTCGACGCGCAATCCGCGTGCGCGCAGCATCGTTCCGCCCTCCTGAAAGCCCTTCTCGACCGCAACGCCGACACCGACTGTCTCCGCACCGGCCTGCGCGATCAGGTCTAGCATTCCCTCGATCGCATTGCCGTTTGCCAGGAAATCGTCGATAATCAGCACACGGTCATCCGGATGCAGATATTCGCGCTCGACCACGACCGTGTAATCCGAGCCGTGCGTATACGAATGCACCAGCGTCTGATACAGCATTCCGGTCACATTGCTCGAAAGATGCTTCTTCGCAAACAGCACCGGCACATGAAGCGCCGCGCCTGCTGCGAATGCAAGCGGGATGCCGGAGGATTCGATCGTCAGGATCTTCGATACACCGGTGTCCCCGAATTTTGCGGCAAACTCCCTGCCCATCTGCATCATGAAATCCGCGTCGATCTGATGATTCAGAAACGATGATACTTTCAGAACGGCGCCCGGCAGCAGGCTGCCCTCTGTGCGGATCTTGTCCTCCAGTGCTTTCATAGCGTGATCCTTTCCGGCATCAGCGGCCGTATGCTTCCGCGAGCTTCTTGAATGCAGGCAGACTGCGCTCGATCATTTCCGTCGTGACACAGTATGCGATGCGCACAAATCCCTTGCAGCCGAACGAATCCGACGGTACGAGCAGCAACTCAAAATCGCGTGCCTTCTTGCAGAATGCGTTTGCATCCGGCTCCAGCGCCTCCACCCAGAGATAGAATGCGCCGTCCGGATAGATGCA
>DGSY01000129.1 GCA_002394125.1 Ruminococcus sp. UBA4350 | reverse complement strand
CCAATAATAGTCCGAAATCGCTGTCGCGGCTGGAGATTTATCGTATGACGCGGAATGCGCTGAATGTTTAAAATATGCTCCCGAAATAGTCGCTTGGATTATCAATTTCATCGTCACTAATTTTATCTCGTAAATCTTGAGCAATTCGATGTTCCTTTTTTTCATAGTAGGGATATCCTTCATTTTTACGATCTTCGGCCCTTCCGGATACATTCTCAAATTCGTTACAATTAGGACAATATAAATTACCATTATCAATATAATGAAATATATTGCTACATTTTGGACATTTCTTCAACACAAATATCCTCTCCTTATTGATTTATTTTATTATATTATATCATAGCTCGATAAGAAAAGCAATATGATACAACTATTTTATCATTAATCCTTGAAAATGCCAAGGCTGACAATGTTGATATGAAAAAAACGTAGTGAATCAGACCAATAATAGTCCGAAATCGCTGTCGCGGCTGAGATTTATCGTATGACGCGGAATGCGCTGAATGTGTAGGATTATGTTCCTTTCATAATGCCGCATTCCACTGAAAAGTCTGAGCCATTAATTTCTATGCCTTTATTATCCGCTCCGGGGTTAATGACGGAAAGGCGGAGATCATTCTTCCCTGAAGCAATGTCCTTGATCTTCAGAAACAGACTCAGCGGAAATTCAGATTCCCATTCCATACGATAGCCGAACAGACCATACCGCTGAAGAACAGACTCCATTTCTGCAATAAAATCCTGTAAAAAAACGTCCTTGTTCAGAATCACTGTTTTGTCGCTGAGAATTGTTTCGGGATCATTATAGGACTCGTATACAATCTCATGAATGTGAATGTCCTGACCAACAAGAGAAAAGTTCCATTTTGCACTGGCAGGCTCTATCGTCGCTCTGAATGTCTCTTTGTGTTCATCAGCAGGATATTCATTCAGAACCGTAAGAAAAGCAAGCATGAAATCATCCAGAAAGTTATCCATGTAGCTGTTGCTGAAATAGATCTTTGTGTGTTTATCTTGAATGATTCCGTCAATCCAGCCGACACTGATCCGCGTGATTTGAATACAACGATCTTTCATGGGCGCTCCTTTCTGCGCTGAATTCCGATATCGCACGGAAATGCGCTTTTTATAAACACATTATATCACATACCTCCCTTAAAATCAATGTGACATTTCTGTCAAAAATATGAAACCTGTGTGAAAATTAGCACTCTCCCCTTGACAGTGCTAATTCAGAGTGCTATAATATAATCAGAACAAAGGAACAGAGAAGCACCAAAGGATCCGGGTGCTGAACTCTCCGTCCCCTTGCTCGAAGCAATGGAAACAATGTGACGAGTAAAAAGGAGGACTGACCTATGTTGTATCCTAGCATTTTCGGTGAAAACTTATTCGATGATTTCTTCAGATTCCCTGACTTCGGCAGAGACGTGGAGAAGAAGCTGTACGGCAAGCACGCTGCGCAGGTCATGAAGACGGATGTCCATGAGCATGACGACCACTATGAGATCGTGATCGATCTGCCGGGCTTCAAGAAGGATCAGATCAATCTGGAACTCCAAAACGGTTATCTGACTGTCAGTGCCGCAAAGGGTCTTGACAAGGACGAAAAGACCACTGAGGGCAAGCTGATCCGTCAGGAGCGTTACGCCGGTGCAATGCAGAGAAGCTTCTATATCGGTGATACTGTGACGGAAGCTGATGTGAAGGCGAAGTTCGAGGACGGTGTTCTTGACATCTGCGTTCCGAAGGCAGAGCCTAAGAAGCTGGATGATCACAAGTATATTGCAATCGAGGGATAATACCTCGCTAAGATATGATTCCGAAATAATGCTCCCCGGAGCTGTTCGTTTTGAGCAGTTCCGGGGAGTTTTTTACGCCTTATTCAGTTTTCCACTGTATTTCTTCCCGTCAACGATAATCTCAACAGAAATGCCGTCATCCGAAACAGGTGCAGGCGGATTTGTCAGGGCTTTCTCCTTGCCGTATCCATTCAGCCCCTTACCCTTGATAATGGTCGGGAAATCCTTATAGCAGATATCCAGATCAACATTGCCGTTAAAGCGTATTTTCTGTCTGCATATTCACACACTCAACGATATTACAACTCGTAATGAAAACCTGCGACTTCGTTTTTCTCGATATTACGTTGCTTTGAAACCTGTCCGCATTTTCACACACTGAAAAAGGGGCAATCGCAGAATTACACACCAACCAACCGAGTGCGTAAAAATGCGGAAATTTCGTGTATCTCACTGCAATTTTTCAATTTGCCTGATATGTTCTCATTTACACGAAAACTGGGCTGTTTTGAGTGCTTTTTGAATGACGTATATTCCGTAAAGCCGCGTAAAATCGCGGTTTTATCAATCGTTTCTTGTCAGCAGAACTACGCACTCAACGTGTCCCGTCCGCGGGAAGAAATCAGCGGGGCGCAGCACATCGAGCGAATAGCCTTTCCCGCAGAGATAGGCAGCATCCCGCGCCGCCGTTGCGGGATTGCAGGAGATCATGACGATCCGTGCGGGCGCCATTTGCAGACAGCTGTCAAGCGTCTTTGCATCGCAGCCCTTGCGCGGCGGATCCAGCACGATGATATCCGGGCGGGTGCCCTCGGCTGCGAATTTCTCCGCGATCTGTCCGGCATCGCCGCAATAAAATTCCGCATTCGTGATGCCGGCGCACACCGCATTCTGCTTTGCATCCTCGATCGCCTGCGGGACGATCTCAACGCCGATGACCTTGCCGGCCGCATCCGCCATCGAAAGCCCGATCGCGCCTGCGCCGCAGTAGAGGTCGAGCAGCAGCTCATGCTTCTGCGGATCGGCGAGCCGTCTTGCCTCCGCAAAGAGCCGCTCCGCCTGCGCGGTATTGACCTGATAAAAGCTCTGCGGGCTCAGCGAGACCGGCACGCCGCAGAGCGTATCGGCAATGCGCTCTTTGCCCGCGAGACAGCGGGTTTTCTCGCCGAGGATCACATTGGTATTGCGGGGATTGCAGTTCAGCATGACCGAGCAGATCTCCGGAAATTCCCCCGCAAGCTGCTGACCGAGCGATTGCAGGCACGCCGCGATCTCCGGCGTATCCTTTGCCGTGACGAAGCAGACCATGATCTCGCCGCTGTGATAGCCCTGCCGCAGATACAGATGCCGCAGAATGCCGCTGCCGTTTGTTTCGTCGTAGGGGGCGATCAGACGGTAATCCGCCGTATCGAGCAGCAGCTCACACCGGCGCAGGATCTCTCCGAACCGCACCGGCTGGAGCAGACAGTCCGTCACGGGAATCAGTCTGTGCGAGCGCGGCGCATAGAAGCCGAAGCAGGGCTTTCCGGTTTTCGGATGACGGCCGCAGGGATACTGTGCCTTATTGCGGTAGCGCAGCGGCTCCTCAGCGCCGAAGATCGGCAGCAGCGTTTTCGGCGTCAGCCGGCCGATCCGCGTGAATGCATCCGAAACGATCTGTGCCTTGATGCGGCACTCCGCTTCATAGGTGATATGCTGCATCGTGCAGCCGCCGCACTGCGGAAACGCGCCGCGGCATTCGGGCTTTATGCGGTCGGGCGAGGGCGTGACGATCCGCTCAATGATCGCATAGGCCAGCGTTTTCAGCACCTTGACGATCCGCACCTCCAGCACATCCCCCGGAACCGCCTGTGCCGTAAATACGGCAAGACCGCAGAAGCGGCCGACACCCTGTCCTTCTGCGGTCATTCCGGTGATCTCAAGCGGGATGATCTGGTTTTTGCGGAGCGGTGCTGTTTCCTTCCGCCCGCTCATTGCAGCTTCGTGCCGCAGCCGGGACAGAATGTATCCCCGCCGGAAACGAGCCGTCCGCAGGTCGGGCAGGTCACGGTTCCGCCGCGCTGCACCTTGCTGCTCTGCTCCATTGCGTACATCTGCTGGCGCAGCTCGGTGATCTTTGCGATGATCGCATTGATCTCCGCCATGCTGCTGACGCCGCCCATTGCCGCTTCATACTCCGCCTTGCCGAGTCTGCGGTAATAGTCATTGAGCGTGGAACGCAGCTTTGCGCGCTCCACATAATTCTTCGATCCGCTGAATGCATCCTGTGTCCGCTTTGCGGCGGAATCAATGACGGAGCGCAGACCGTTCATGGTCTCATCAAACATACCTGCCATAATATGATCTCCTTTCAAAGAGCATTACTGCTCATATTTCCACGGGGAGCCCTTGCGGTCGTGCTTATTGTCAGAGGACTGCGTTTTGCTCATCATGATGCCGAACAGAACGATGTTGAAAATCACGATCACGCCGCAGACGATCGCAACGATCCAGAACGGCACGCGTGTGATGACCATAACCGTGAAGCCGGCAAGCTGAATGAACGCGAAGAGCAGCATCAGCGTGCGCATCAGCTTCCATGTCCTGTAGTCCTTCTGATACTTTGTAATATGCGGGGTCATGTAGCTTTGTGTCAGTTTTTCCATGCCCTTTGCTTCGCTCTTGATGCGCAGAGCGGCTTTCTTGGACTTATTGCCGAGGAAGATGCCCCAGAGCAGATCGCGGATGATCGCATAGCTGATGAGCGTCAGGCCGATGGGCAGAAGTGCGAGCAGAATAGAACGGGAATCCATAGTTGTAAACCTCCAGATTGTGTTTTTTATTGTTCCGCATGAAAGCGGCAGGATACGGGTTTATTTTTTGCGCCGGAGCAGCTTCATTGCCGTAGCGAGCAGCGGCTTGTAGTTGAAGCCTGCGAGCAGCAGCAGACCGCCTGCGAGCAGCAGCGGCGGGAAGCCTTTGTATGTGCCGTAATCGAGCGAGCGCACATCCGTCATCATGACGAAGCTGCACATCAGGAACAGTACGGCCATATTGACAATAAAGCGCAGATGCGAGACTCTGAACGGCACATAGCGCCGTGCGTCGATCAGACGGATCACATAGCAGACAAAATAGCTGGTGAAGGTCGCGATGATCGCGCCCTGCACCTCATAGCGCGGAATCAGTACGGCATTCAGCACGAGATTGACGATCGCTGCGACAAGACTTGTCCAGAAGCTGTTCTTCGTGTGCTTCGTGACTGTATAGATGCTGGAGAAGAACTGGTTATAGCACATCATCAGCACGGCGATGACCAGCACCGGCGTATAGAGATAGGCGTGCTCAAAGGCGGCATCCTTGTTCTTGCTGATCAGGAAATGCGAGAGCAGCTGGTCAAAAGCGATAATGCCGCCTGCCGCCAGTGTCAGCATGGCCTGATAAGCGTCGTAGACCTGTGCATAGAACTGCGATTTGGATTTGGAATCGTTTTCGGCGATCGCGCTCATATTCCACGCCTGATAGAAGATCGTCGAGACCATTGCGATCAGGTTCGGGATCTTCGAGGCGGCGCCGTAGACACCCGCTTCGGTCGGTGAGACCATATATTTGACGAAGATCCGGTCAGAGAATCCGGTGATGAGCCAGAGCTCCGCGGTCGGGATCAGCGGCAGCGAGAAGCGCAGCATGGTCAGGAGCAGCTCTTTATCCACAAATTTCCGGCTGAAGAACCGCCTGTGTCCGGCGATGAACCAGACACCGAGGCCGGATGCCGTATCCGCGAACATATTCGAGAGCATGAAACCCGTGATGCCGAGCTTCAGCTTTGCAATCAGCACGACATTTGCGAGGAACAGCGCGAGCGTACAGAAGATGCCGTCCGCGGCATAGAGCCTGACGAGTCCGCGGGCTCTTGCGAACTGTGCGGAGAGCTGACGGAAGCAGGAGCAAAGCACGAATCCGATGAGCAAGGGAACATGAGGCCGGATCTCCGGATAGAGCAGGAGCAGCGGCGAGAGGATCAGGAACCCGGCAGCGCCGGCGAGCAGGATCATAACCGCGTTGGAAAAGACGGAACGGTTGTCATAGTTTTTGTCGAGGCCGTAGCGGATGACCGCATCGGTGATCGACAGGCTGACCAGCGGGATCAGCATATTCGCGCTCATTTCAAGGATCTCCTTGGTATTGAACACGAAGGCGCCGTCAAAATAGTTCGTATAGAGGTAGGTCAGCAGGAATGCGAGTATCTTCGAGCCAAAATTCCCGATCGCGAATACGACTGTATTCAGAGCGAGTTTCTTGTATTTATTCATGAAAACGGTCCTTTTCGGATTTCTTTCGGATATACATATCTATTATACCAGAATTTTTCCCTTTCGTCAATATCTAATCAGATTTTTACTGCCGGCCGGCAGTGCCCGCCGGCAGTGCCGGAGCCGATTTGCGAAAGGCACGGTTACGCCCACATACCCAATCACACAGGAACACGCTGCTGTTCGCAGCTTTTGCACCGTGACTGAAATAAAACGCATCGGGAGCATAGCCAGTGAACGGCGTGCTTGTTATGCGAACGGTACAAGTGAAGCCTATTAAAGCAGATGAGGCAAATCTGGCGGAACTTGGAGAGAGGAGAGATAAGGAAGGGGAGCGCGAGGGGGCGACCTTAAGAGAGGGGAGAGACTAAGCCGCATCGCGGCGCTTGTCTCTTCCCTCTCTTATGGTTCCCCCTCGCACCCTTGGAGACACAGAGACGAAAAATCAAAAACAACATACTTGGAGACAGTCAAAGCACAAACCACAGTAAACGGGGTGAACATAGAGAATATGGTAGGCGGTGCTGTTGGATTCCCAATTTGCTTTGATTGTATGTTTTCCGTTTAAGCCGTTCCGCACGGTCGGGGGATGAACACCCAAGGGGGAAGAGGACGGTTCGCTTGGCGCTCACAGTCCCCTTCCCCCTTAGGTTTTCTCCCCCGCACCCCCTTTTTCCTCACCCCTATTCCCCGTTCCGCCAGATTTGCCTTGACTGCTTTAACAGGCTTTCGTTTCTGCTTGCGTGAAAGGAATTCGTGATGCGCGGGCTATGCTCCCGGCGGGCAGTGCGCTCTGCCGACTGTATACAAAAATAAAACCCCGCCTTTTTCAAGACGGGGTAAGCTGGTGGTCGGACTCGAACCGACGACCTGCGCATTACGAATGCGCTGCTCTACCAACTGAGCCACACCAGCATATTTCACTTTTCTCATGAATACCTACATATTATATCATACATTGCCCGAATTGTCAAGCCCCTTCAACGAAAAAATTTGTCCGCAAAAAAATATCAAAAAGGAATTGTATTTTTCCGGAAAATATGTTATACTATAATGGAGAATGAGCGCACACCGCTCAGACTGTTCAAATATACAGAACGATGTGATCAGAAAGGAGTGCGGTTCCCACCCCGAATCCTCGAACCGCAACAGAAACTATGGCTAGAAGAAAAAAAGGCGTAAGCTGTCTCGGTGCATTGCTGATGTTCTGCATGATTGTGCTGATCGTCTGCACCGGTACCGTCAGACTGCTCTTCCGGAACGGCAATGCCCCCAAGCTCTTCGGCAAGCGCTATGTCTACTATGCAGAGGATGACATGGGCTCCCGCGTGCCGGACGGCGTTCTCGTTTTCGCGGAGGATACCGACAAGATCAATACACAGGATATCGTCCTCTACAAAAACGCACAGGATCAGTACCGCATCGCGGTCGCAAGCCTGATCGTCGAGACCGATTCCAGCGTTGAGGGACAGTCCGGCAAGACCTTCTATCTCACGACTGTCACCAATACCACTGCTTTCGAGACCGATTCCTCAAAGGTCATCGGCATCTGCCGCAGCTTCAGCAGAGAGCTCGGCACCCTTGTCAAGATCATGACCGGTACGCCCGGCCTGATCCTGCTCATTATCATGCCGGCAGCGATCCTGCTGTTCTATCTGCTCGCCCTGCTCCTGCGCCGCGGCGATAAAGCACCTGAGCCCGGCACCGAGGAAGCAGACAATGACCTCGAATTCGTCAAGTCCATTCAGCAGAAGCAGCAGCAGATCGCCGAGCGCGATGCAGAACGCGCAGAGCGTGAGCGCAGAAAGACGCAGACCTTCGACGACGGCTTCTATGATGAGCCGGCCGAGAAGCCTGCGCACCGCCTGAGCGATGAGGAGATCGCGCAGATGGAGGAGGAGGAAGCCGCACGCCGTGCTGAGCGCATCGCGGCAGTCCGCAGCCATATGGAGCAGCGCCGGCAGACCGAAACTCCGGACGGCGTCCCGCTCTACACAACCGAGATCATCACCAAGACACATACGCTTTCGATCCCGCGTGTCGGCGACCAGATCACCAAGACGCAGCAGCGTCCGCTCCGTCCGACACCGACCGAGGATATCCCGCGCCTGACCGCGACCGGTCATCTCCAGATCCCGACCGCAGAGCAGATCGCGGCAGAGAAGCAGGCCGAGGAGCGTATGCGTCAGGCACAGGCGCTCGCCCGTGCTGCACAGGATGAAGCATTCGCACCGGCAAGCACCGGCGGCACACGTTTCGAGACACATTCCGCAGATGAGGAGCCTGAGCAGGAGCCGGCAGCAGAGCCGGAGCGCAGACCCTACCGTTCGGCTCGCGGCATGACTGCCGAGGAGATCGCCGAGCTTTACCGCAAGGATAAGCCCGCAGCAGCACCTGCACCGGCGGTTTCTGAGCCGGAAGCACCTGCTGAGCAGCCCGCAACGGCAGCCGCGGAAGCGCCCGCCGAGCCGGTGAAGAAGGTCGTCAAAAAGGTCGTGAAGAAATCACAGATTGCGTCTGCAAGCTTCGATGACCTGATGGCATTCCTTGACAATGAGCAGAAAAAGCTCTGATAACGCAAAAAAGCAGCGGTACGACCGAAATCGTACCGCTGCTTTTTTGATGCTGATAATGAAGCCGTGCGGGGTGCTGTTTTCATGCAGGCGAATCGTTCCGGAGCATTCCGGTAACGACAAGCCGCTCGGAGCCGTCGTCATTGCAGGTGATGAGCGTGATGCGGTCATCGCCGAAGTCGTCAAGAACCCATGTATCAGAGGGGGCAACATACTGCATCTCCGAAATGATATAGGTCACGAAGTCCTTCTCAACATTGTAGAGCCGGATCTCCATGCCGGTCTCCGCATTTTTCAGCGGATTGAAATATTCCTTATAGAGCGGGCTGCTGTGCGCGGCGATGCAGTAATTTCCGCTGCCGAAGCTGCCGCAGCCGGGGAAATGCCCTGCCGCCTGCCGGAGGATCGCCTGTTCGGTGCCTTCAAGCACCGGTGCCTGAAGCCCGATTGCGGGAATCTCGACCACATAGTTTTCGCGCATGAGCTGCTGCTTGCGGAACCAGCGGACGGCCTTCCGGACGGCGAAAAATCCGAGGATGCCGACGCCGGCCAGCATCGCGGTGAGGCCGATGATGAAGAGCGCGGTCTGTTTTTTTGTATGTTTGGGGGATTTGCTTTCGGCGGTTTCGTCCGGCATATGCAGCCCTCCTTTCGTTTGGATATATTATAGCGTAATCTCTCGGATCTGTCAACCGGCGGGCAGTGGCGGGGAGCCCCCGCTGGCAATTCCTAAAGTTCTCCGGAAGCGAACGGAAGCAGAATAAAACGAAGGCCAGACCGTAAAATAGGCGCGATCAGCGCCGTAACAGCGACGAAATTGATATGCTCCGCGAAACGATGCCGAAGGGAAACGGCACCGGGCACTGCCCGGCGTAACAGCGACGAAATTGATATGCTCCGCGAAACGATGCCGAAGGGAAACGGCACCGGGCACTGCCCGGCGTAACAGCGACGAAACTGATATGCTCCGCAAAACGATGCCGAAGGATAACGGCACCGGGCACTGCCCGGCGTAACAGCGACAAACCGGATACGCTCTGCGAAACGGCGCCGAAGGAAAATGCCAGCGCGGGCTCCGCGCCGGTTGACAAATGGGGGGAATTATGCTACAATAATTATGCTTTGCAGAATGCATAAAATACGGCAAAAAGGAGGCCTGCGCATGGGACACACCGCTCCGCTGCGGCTGACTGCTGCCGCGCTCTTTTGCCGCGCACTCGGCTGTTTTCCCGTCTGGCTGCTGATCCTGTGGCTCTATCCGCAGGCGCAGATCCTTCCGTCAATGGCCGTGCTGCTGCTCCTGCCGCTGCTTTCTTCGGCAGTCTGCCGCTTTCTGCGTCTGCATTACCGCGCATCCCCGCGCCGCGGAACTGTCCTTGCATGGCTGACCGCGATCCCGGCGGCGCTGCTCTGCGGATATCTCGTCTGCCGCTTCGCCGGCGCCGTGATCCTGCCCTGCATTGCGGCGGCGGTCACGATGATCCTGACGCATTTTCGCATAGATGCAGAGCCGGATATGCTCTTTACGACCGGCGCTTATACGGCGTTTCTCACCGGCATTTTCATGACGGCATTTCTCCTGCGGATCGCGGAGATTCCGGTGCCGATGCGGCTGATTCTCGCTGTGACCGGCATCCTTTCGGCGGCCTATTTTCTGATGCGCAATCAGTTCATGCTGCTGCGGCTCGTCAACCGGCGCAGCAATGCGGGTACCGATGTTCCGCAGGAGATCCGGCGGGGCAATCTGCTGCTGGCGGGCGCGGTGATCCTGCTGCCGGCGCTGCTCATGATCTTTTGGGAGCCGCTGACCGGTCTGCTGATCCGGATGCAGGATGCGCTCTCGTGGCTCGCAGGCCGTATCATCGACGGCATCACAAGACTGATCGCGTGGCTCGGCGGCAATGCGCCGGAGATTCCGCCCGATGCGGTAAACGAAATGACGGAGCAGCAGCTTCCGGAGCCGGGCGGCTTCAATCCGCTGGCGCTGCTGCTCTGGATCCCGATCATCGCGGCGGCGGTGTTTATGTGGCGGGTGCTGCTTTCAGACTGGTTCTATGATCTGCGGATTCTGATGCGGCGCTTTCTGCGCAGACTGCGCGGGGGTGCGGATGCAGAGGATATCGGCAGCCGGAACGCCGATGCGGAATATTATGATGTGGAAACCGTCACGGAGCCTGCGGAAAAGCCGCGGCAGAAAAAGCGCCTCTGGAACCGTGCGCTGCGCCGCTGGGAGAAGCTGCCGGACGATGACGAAAAATTCTATGCTGGCTTCCGCCTGCTGCTGACCGCGCCCTGCTGGACTGAGGGCGAGCTGCGGGGATCCGATACCGTCCGCGAGATCTGCGGGAAATGGATGCAGGGGCATCAGCCGGAAAATGCGCTCGATGCGGCTGCGGCGGATTATCATGCGGGACGCTATGCCGGAACGGGACTGCCCGCCGAGGCGCTGCGCGATATGGCGGCGGCACTGGCGGCAGCGAGGGAACGGCGCTGACATCATATTCTACATTGTGAAACTCAAAATGGTATCTTTTATATTATTCGGAGGTATATCATCATGTCACTTCACACCAATCAGTTCACTGCAATGAGCGGTCTGCGCTTCGATAAGCAGTCGCAGACCTACTGGGGCTATCCGTCCGGCTATCCGGTCTTTGTGACGGTGCAGCCGCGGCGCGATTCGGTCATTTTCCGTCTGATCGGCAAGCTGCGCGACGAATCGCAGAATACGGCGATGCAGGGCGCGGTCACGGAATTCACCGCGTCGCATACGGGCATTTCCGGCATGATCTACGAGAACCGATGCCTTGCCTGCGCGGTCTCGCTGACGCCGCGTGATACCGAAAGCGCGCTGCTGATGCGGATCGAGGAGCTGGTGCATTTTGCAATGGAAATGGGACTTGTACCCTGCTGTATGTCCTGCGGAACGGAATCGGGCTACCGCAGTTATCTGCTCGATGACGGCGGCGTGACGGTCTGCGATAACTGCAAGCCCTATGTCGAATCGAAATTGCAGGAAGCACTGGAGGAAAAAGCAGCGGTTCGGACGAACTGGTTCGGCATCATCATCGGCGCACTCGCCGGTGCGGTCTGCGTATTTTTCCTCTCCTACTTCATTTTGCAGATGAGCTATCTGAGCTTTCTGACCGGTGTGGCCGGTGTGCTGATCGGCTTTGCGCTGATGAAGAAGCTCGGAAAAAAGGTGACGATCCCTGCTGCGATCCTCTGCGGCGTACTTTGCCTGATCGCAGGCATCGCGGCACCGGTCTTTGAGACAGCAAAGGAACTGCAGGAGTATAATATGGATAATCAGGTCACGGCGCAGCGGATCGTGAACAGCTATGAGGAGCTGCGCGATACGCTTGCGGATATGACGGAGGAGGAGATCAAGGCTGCGGAGAAATACACCGGCGAAAGCCTTGACCTCACGCCGATGAAATCAAGATATGAGGATGCAAAAATGATCCTCGCGCATACCTCCTATCAGCCCTGCCTGAAGGATCTCAAAAAGATGCTCGACATGGATCTTTATAACGATGCAAAGGGCGAGCTGATCAAGTGTATGCTGATCCTTGCGCTGTCAGTCGTGATCGGTACGCTGCTGATCGCGCCGGGCGTCCTCAAGGCGGACAGCGGTGTGCATACGCTGCGGGAGCTGACGCTGTGAGCCGTTCGGTGATCGTAGTCGGCGGCGGCGCATCCGGCCTTTCGGCTGCGATCGCTGCCGCGGAGCACGGCGCGGCGGTCACCGTGCTGGAGCGGCTGCCGCGTGTCGGCAAAAAGCTGCTGCTGACCGGAAACGGCCGCTGCAATCTCGGCCATGAGGGATTTGCATGGCAGCATTATCACGGCACACTGCCGCAGGGACGCCGGATCATGGAGCAATTCGATGTCAAGGCATATTTCCGCCGCTTCGGGCTCTATACCCGGACGGACAGTGAGGGGCGCATCTATCCGATGAGCGGAACGGCGGCATCGGTGCTGGATGCGCTTCGCTTTGCTGCGGCGCAGCGCGATGTGCAGACCGAATGCGGCGTGCAGGTCACCGGTCTGCGGCATTCCGGCGGCAAATGGGCGGTGCAGTGCGGCGATGCATATTACAGGGCGGATGCGGTGATACTGGCGGCGGGCGGTGCGGCGGCGCCGTCCTGCGGCACGGACGGCAGTCTGTTCCCGATCCTGCAAAAAATGGGCTATACGGTCACGCGGCTGCGGCCTGCGCTCTGTCCGGTGCCGACGGATCCGGCACGGGTGCGGGCGCTCAAGGGACTGCGCGTGCGGGCGGATGTGACCGCACGGCACGGTGACCGCGACCTGAAAACGGAATCCGGCGAGGTGCAGTTTACGGACAGCGCGCTCTCCGGCATCTGTGTATTCAATCTGGCGCGGTATGCGGCGCAGTACGGCGATGCGGCGGCGCTGTCGCTGGATCTCCTGCCGGATCTTGATGATGCGGAAACCGCGTCTTTGCTGAAAAATCTGATGCGGCAGCGGGGAACGCTCCCGGCGGGGGATCTGCTGACCGGACTGCTGCCGAAGCGCATTGCAGAAACGCTGATCCGGCAGAGCGGCGGAAGCTGCAATCTCCCTGCATCGGAATGCAGCGGGGAGACGCAGCGTTCACTGCTCCGGCTGCTGCATGACTGGACATTTCCGGTGACGGGCTGTGCGAGCTTTACGCAGGCGCAGGTCACGGCGGGCGGCATTGCGGGACAGTGCGTGAACCGCGATCTCAGCAGCAAGCTGCACAGCGGGCTGTATTTCTGCGGTGAGCTGCTCGATCTCGACGGTGACTGCGGCGGCTGGAATCTGACATGGTGCTGGGCATCGGGCAGATGCGCCGGTGAAAATGCCGCGAAGGGAGAGCAAACATGATACGCGAAATCTGTGAAAACGATTTAGACGGTCTGCTGCATCTGTATCTGCATCTGCATGAGAAAACCGTTCCGGCAATGGACGAAAAGCTGGCTGCGCTCTGGCGGCGCATCCTCTCGGACAGCGACCATCATATCATTGTTGCGGAGGAGGACGGGAAAATCGTTTCCTCCTGCGTCTGCGTGATCGTGCCGAATCTGACGCATGAGCTGCGCCCCTATGCGGTCGTGGAGAATGTCGTGACCGATGCGGCATACCGCGGGCGGGGACTGGCGACAGCCTGTCTGGATCATGCAAAGGCGATCGCCGAGCGCGAGGGCTGCTATAAGCTGATGCTGATGACCGGAGCGAAGGATCGCGAAACGCTGGAGTTCTATGAGCACGCTGGCTATAACCGGCACGATAAGACCGGGTTTATTCAGTGGATCGGCTAGGTGCTTAAAGAGGTATTATGCAAACGATCAATATTCATATCTATGGAATTGTGCAGGGGGTCGGGTTCCGGCCCTTTGCTGCTGTCACGGCGGCGCGCTTCGGTGTGCGCGGCACTGCCGCAAATAAGGGCTCCTATGTGGAGATCATCGCGCAGGGCGAACCGGAGCAGCTTGAAGCCTTCGTCTCGGAGATCCGGCACCGCCCGCCCGACCGCGCCGTGATCCTTGGGCTTGACACCGAGGAAATCCCGCCGGAGGAAACCGGCATATTCGCGGATTTCCGCATCATCGAAAGCGAAAAGGAATACGGCAATATCTTTGTCTCGCCGGATATCGCGACCTGTGCGCATTGCCGCGCAGAGCTGTTCGATCCGCATGACCGGCGCTATCTGCATCCGTTCATCAACTGTACGCAGTGCGGCCCGCGGCTGACCATTCTCGATACGATGCCCTATGACCGCGAGCGGACAAGTATGCATGAATTTCCGATGTGTCCGGACTGCGCGAGGGAGTATCACGATCCGGATGACCGCCGGTTCGATGCGCAGCCGGTCTGCTGCAATGAATGCGGGCCCGAGGTCTATATCATCGGCACAGCGCTGCGCGGCGGCGATGCGATCACGGCTGTCCGGCGGGCGATCACGGAGGGAAAGATCGCGGCGGTCAAGGGCATCGGCGGCTTTCATCTCTGCTGCGATGCGAAGAATCCGGAGGCGGTGGCGCGATTGCGGCAGCTGAAGCACCGCCCGATGAAGCCCTTTGCGGTGATGATGCGCGATCTGCCGGCGGCGGAGCGGGAATGTGTGATCTCCGATGCGGCGCGGGCATTGCTGACCGGCTGGCAGAAGCCGATCGTGCTGCTCGAAAAGCGCGAAAATATGTCGATTTGCGATATGATCGCCCCGGACAATCTCACGGTCGGCGTCATGCTGCCCTATGCGCCCGTACAGATGCTCCTGTTCGATTATCCGGACGGCATCGAAATGACGGACTGCCTTGTGATGACGAGCGGCAATGCAAAGGGCGCACCGATCTGCCGCGACGACGAGAGCGCTGTCCGCGAGATCGGCGGCTTTTGTGACCTGATTCTCTCGCATAACCGGAAAATCCGCCTGCGGGCAGACGATTCGGTCTGTGATCTGCTGGACGGAAAGCCCTATATGATCCGGCGCTCCCGCGGATTCGCGCCGCTGCCGGTCATGCTGCACCGCAAATCGCATAAACAGATCCTTGCCATCGGCGGCGAGCTGAAAAATTCGTTCTGCATTGCAAAGGGCGGCCTGCTCTATGCGTCGCCCTATATCGGCGATATGGCGGATATCCGGACGGTTCATGCGCTGCGCGAATCGGTTGACCGGATGTGCGGACTGCTCGAAGCGGAGCCGGAGGCGGTCGTCTGCGATATGCATCCGCTTTACAATACGGTGACGGCTGCGCAGGAGATCGCCAAAGAGCGCGGTATCCCTCTGCTGACCGTGCAGCATCATTATGCGCATATTCTCTCGTGCATGGCGGAAAACGGCGTGACGGAGCGCGTGATCGGCGTCAGCTACGACGGCACTGGTTACGGCGATGACGGGAGCATCTGGGGCGGCGAGCTGCTGCTCTGTGATCCGGCGGCGCATCTGCGGGCAGGCAGCATCATGCCGTTCCTGCAAACCGGCGGCGACCTTTCCGCGAAGGAAGGCTGGCGCATTGCGGCGGCGCTGCTGCGCGATGCGATGCCCGATGCGGAGTCTGCCTGCGAGCAGCTTGATATCTGCGATGCGGCGGCATTCCGCATCCTGCGCGCAATGGCGGAAAAGGGCGTGAATACGGTAAAATCGACGAGCTGCGGGCGCGTTTTCGATGCGGTCTCGGCAATCCTCGGCATTCGCAGAGCGGTGACATTCGAGGGCGAGGCGTCGTCTGCGCTGATGACGGAGGCGGAGCGCTTTGTGCGGCTGCACGGCGGCTGCGAATGCACGCTGCCGCATGAGATCACGGCGGAGAACGGTTATATCTATATGCAGACAACGGCACTTGCGGCGGAGATCGCTGCGCGATATCTTGCTGACCGTTCAGCCGATAACCGGATGCATCTGGCATATCAGTTCCATTCAGCGCTCTGCGCGATGACGGTTTCAGCCTGTGAAGCGCTGCGCCGTGAGACGGGAATATCGGTCTGCGCACTGAGCGGCGGCGTATTCCAGAACCGGCTGCTGACGCGGCTCTGCCGGGACGCGCTGGAAGCAGCGGGCTTCACAGTGCTGCTGCATTCGGTCATTCCGCCGAATGACGGCGGCATTGCGCTCGGACAGGCGCTTTACGGCGTCTATCACCGGTAAGACTGAATCATTCCGCGACTGCTGAATTTCCCATGCAAAAGAAAAGCATCCCGACCGAATGACGAATCCGGTCGGGATGCTTATTGATCTGTGATATTGCGGCCTGCGGGATCAGGTGATATTCCGCGCAGTGCCGACCGAAACATAATGATCGACGATCGCACGGAAATCCGTCTCCGGCTCCGCATCCTCATTGTATGCGCCGTCAACCTCCATGCGCATCCCGCCGTCCGGAAATGTCTCCAGAACGCGGTAGCTGTCGCGGAAAAACATCCCGCGGGACACTTTTCGTCCCCGCAGAATGCCGCGGCATTCCGCAAGCGGGCAGTCCGGGAAGTTGACATTGTGGATCTCGCCCCAGCCGAGCGGCTGTTCGAGCAGTTCCGCGAGAATCTCATGCAGATACGCATCCGTGACCTCGTGGGAGGACGATGCGCCCTCCGAGAGCGCAATCGCATGGATGCCCTGAAATGCCGCTTCAAAGGCAGCGCCGACCGTTGCGGAATATTGCAGATCGGTCGCGGCATTGTAGCCGTAATTGATGCCGGAGATGACAACATCCGGCTTCACCGGCAGCAGCGCGAGACTGCCGACGCGCACGCAGTCCGCAGGGGTGCCGGAGCAGGCATATGCGCGAATGCCCGGAACCGGAAATTCCTGCGGGAACAGGTCGATATGCGAATGCAGCGTGATGCTGTGCGAAGCGGCGCTCCGCTGCGATTCCGGCGCGACGGCAAAAACCGTTCCGAATGCCTGCGCCGCTTTCGCGAGCCGCAGAAATCCGTCCGCCAGAATGCCGTCATCGTTTGTGATCAGGATCGAACGCATGAGCTCAGACGGTCTCCTCCTGCCGCTTGATGACGAAGCCGACAACATCCGGGCCGGCGTTGCAGCAGATCGCCGCGCCGATATTCCAATAGCCCGCGGGCGGATAGCCGAGCGCCTTTGTCAGCGCCGCGCCGAATTCCTGTGCGCGTTTCAGATTGCTGCCCTGCATGACGATATAGGGCGTATGCGGCTGCATATCCGCCTTGACGACCTCGACCATCTTCGGGATGATATTCTGCTCGCCGCGGATCTTCTGGATCACGCTGGATGTGCAGTTGCAGATGCGGCAGAAGGGCTTCAGACCGAGCAGCTCGCCTGCGAATGCCGCGGCTGCGCTGACTCTGCCGGAGCGCTTGACATATTTCAGCGTCATCGGGACAAAATACAGTCCGGCATGGCGCGCCCAGTCGTCCATATAGTCGATCAGCTCCGGAACATCCGCGCCGCGGGCGAGCTTCTTCGCCGCCTCCTTGACCGCATAGCCGTATGCCGCCGTGTAGTTGCGGCCGTCTACGAGGTGAATCTTCATTTTGCAGTCCGGATGCTCCTCGAAGAACTGTGTCCGCGCCATTTCCGCATTGGCATATGTGCCGGAGCCGCCCGCGCCGATCGTCATATAGATCAGATCGGTATAGCCCTCGGCCGCGACCTCCGCATACGCCTCCTGAATCTCGAACGGCGTGATCTGCGCGGTGGAGGGATATTCCTTCGCATTGTCGATCATCTCATAGAACTGCTCTTTTGTGAAGTCGATCTCCTCGCGCATCGGCTTGCCCTCGATCGTGATCGGGATATAGAGCATCCGGATGCCGAGAGATTCTGCAAGCTCTCTGGAAATGTCGCTGACCGAATCGGTCATGAGTTTGATTTTTGATTTCATCATAGACTATGTTCCTTTCTCAGATCTGACTGATATCGTAGTCGCCGGGCGAATGCGTTTCCCATTCCGCCGCCGCCCACCTGCCGTCGCGTGTCAGGCCGGCGAAGTCATGCTGCCGCAGGACCTCATAGGCCGCGACTGCAACGGAATTCGAGAGATTCAGGCAGCGGAGCGTTTCGCGCATCGGGATGCGGACACAGCGCTCCGGATGTTCCTTCAGGAGCGCATCATCCAGACCGGTATCCTCGCGGCCGAAAAAGAGAAATGTTTCCTCCGGATACTGCACATCGGTATAGAGCGTTCCGGTCTTTGCCGTGAAATAGAAATAGGGATCCTGTGCGGCCTGCGCGGGATGCTGCGCGAAAAACGCATCCAGATTGTCATAGTGAAAAATGTCGAGCTTATCCCAGTAATCCAGTCCGGCACGCTTCAGCTTTGCATCGTCGATGCGGAAGCCGAGCGGGTGGATCAGATGCAGGGCAGCGCCCGTGACGGCGCAGGTCCGCGCAATGCTGCCCGTATTCTGCGGGATGCGCGGTTCAACGAGAACAAAATGCAGCTTATGCAAGATGATACATCCTTTTCCATTTGTAAACTCTGCGCCGCGCTGCATAAGCAGCAGCTCCTGCGGCATGATACTGTTATCACGCAAAGAAAGGAGCGGTTCGGAATGCAGACACAGGCGATCATTAAGGGCATGGCAGTCGGTGCGGCCGCAGGCATGGCCGGCTATCTGATCAGCAGCGCTTCCAAAAGCGAAAAATCAAAGCTCAAGCGCCGGACAGTCAAGGCTGTTCACGCGGTCGGTGCCGTCATGGACAGCATTGCGGATTTCATGCGCTGAGCGCTCCGGCGAGCGATCGCCGGATACATCATGCACCGCTGTTTTTGCGGTATTGCAGATAGCTTTCGAGGATGATGACCGCAGCCACGGCATCCACGACAGCCTTGCGCTTTTTGCCGCGGGTATTCGTGACATTGAGGATCTGATGCGCCGAGACGGTCGTGCAGCGCTCATCCCAGAGAACGGTCTCCAGACCGGTCAGCTCGCCGAGCAGCTTTGCGAATGCCTCACATTTCTGTGCGCGCTCGCCGCAGCTCCCGTCCATATTCTTCGGGTAGCCGACAACGATCCGCTCGGCACGCGCATTCTTCGCCGCCTCTGCGGTCTGCTCGGCGCAGCGCCGGAAGCTCTTTTCGGTCAGCACGCCCGCCGGAGATGCCATCAGCTCCGACCTGTCGCAGACCGCCCAGCCGGTACGGGTATCGCCGAAATCGACGCCGAAAATAATCATATCGTCCCTCCGTCAGAGCGGCAGTGCCGTGTGGATATTCTGCGGCAGATGCGCGGAATTGTTCTTGTAGATGAGCCGCCAGCCGGACTCTGTGTCATATTCCGCAAGCGAGACAGCGGAATTGTCGCCCCAGCCGACCGCCGGCAGCCCTTCGATCGAGCCGGATTCCACATAGCTCAGGAAATTGCGCAGCGCACAGCCGTGCGTAAAGACTGCGATCGTTTTGCCGGGATTCTCGTCCGCGATCTTCTGCATGATGCGGCGCATCCGGTCATAGACCTCGGTCATCGCGTCACCGTCCGGCGCGACGAATTCGGGCATCCGCTCCTGCCAGATGCGGAATTCCTCCGGATATTCGTCACGCAGATCGAGGATCCGTCTGCCCTCCCATTTGCCGCCGTTGATCTCGCGCAGATCATATTCCGGTATCATGTCCAGATGATGATTGCGGTTGACGGCTTCGGCGGTCAGCCTTGCACGCTGATAGGGGCTGAAATAGATCGCGTCCAGCGGGATATCGACGAACCGCGCCGCCAGATAATCCAGCTGCCGCTCGCCCTTTTCGGTCAGGCAGGTGTCAAGGCTCCCCTGAAAAAACGGAACTGCATTGCCCTCGGCCTCCGCATGACGGATCAGATAGACCTTTGTTACCACGGCTTCACGCTTCCTGTCAGCTCAGCCGCCGTGTCAATGCCGTTTGCATCGAGCCAGTCATTCAGCTCGTCGATGATGCGCAGCGGGGCATAGGGGTCCTGCACGATCGCCGTGCCGACCTGCACCGCAGATGCGCCCGCCATCATCAGCTCGGCTGCATCCTCGCCGGACATCACGCCGCCCATGCCGATGACCGGAACCTTGACCGCATTTGCAGTCTGCCAGACCATGCGCACGGCGACCGGAAAGATGCCCGCGCCGGAATAGCCGCCCATATTGTTATGGAGGATCGGACGGCGCGTCCGCAGATCAATGCGCATACCGAGCAGCGTATTGATGAGCGAGACCGCATCCGCGCCCTCTGATTCGACCGCCTTTGCGATCTCGGTGATGCTCGTGACATTCGGGCTGAGCTTGACGCAGAGCGGTTTTTTCGTTGCCTGCCGGACGGCCTTTGTGACCTGTGCGGCAGCGGCGCAGGAGGTACCGAAGGCGGCGCCGCCCTGCTTCACATTCGGGCAGGAGATATTCAGCTCGATCATATGGACATCCGTTTTGTCGAGCTTTGCAGCGACCTCTGCGCATTCCTCCGGCGTGGAGCCGGCGATATTGGCCAGAATGACCGTATCGCAGCTGAGCAGATGCGGCAGCTCATTTGCGATGAACGCATCAATGCCCGGATTCTGGAGCCCGACGGAATTGAGCATTCCCATCGGCGCTTCAGCCGTGCGCGGCGGGAGATTGCCGGTGCGTTTTGTGCCGGTCGTGCCCTTTGTGGAAATGCCGCCGAGCTTTGAAAGCGGATAGAACTGTTCATATTCGCGGCCGTAGCCGAAAACGCCCGACGCGGGAATGATCGGATTCTTGAACGGAATCCCGCAGATATTGACGGAAAGGTCAGCCATTACCAGATCACCTCCTGCGCATTGAAAACAGGGCCGTTCTTGCAGACATGGAGATATTGCTCATTGCCGTCTGCATCCTTTGTGCGGCAGGCGCAGACCAGACAGGCGCCGAGTCCGCAGCCCATGCGTTCTTCGAGCGAGACCTGACACGGAATCTCATATGTCTCTGCGAGCGCCGCCGCTGCCCTGAGCATCGGGAGCGGGCCGCAGGCACAGATCAGTGCAGGCTTTTCCGCCTTGATCTCCTCCTCCAGCGGGAGCGTGACGAGACCGAAGCGTCCCGCAGAGCCGTCATCGGTGCAGAGGATCGTCTTTGCGCCGCTGGCGGCGAAATCTTCCTGAAGAATGACCGCATCCTTGTTCCGGAAGCCGGAGATCACGACGGCATTTTTTCCGAAGTACTGCGCGAGCGGGAGCATCGGCGGTGTACCGATGCCGCCGCCGACGAGGATCACGCGGCTGTCCTTGTCCGGCAGCGTGAAGCCGTGGCCGAGCGGCGCGAGCATATTGACCGTATCGCCGGCGCGCAGCTCCGAGAGCGCCTTTGTACCCTTGCCGCGCACTTCAAACACAATGCGGAGCGTACCCTGCTCCCTGTCGATCCCGCAGATCGAGATCGGGCGGCGCAGAGTGAAATTGCCGTCCGGCAGGAGATTGACGAACTGTCCGGGCTGCGCCTTTGCAGCGGCCTCCGGGCATTCGATCACCATGCTCCATGCGGCCTTTGTGAGCTGTGTCATGCTGCGGACCGGAAAGGTCAGCAGCTCTGTATATTTGTCATGCTTCATATACACATCACCAATCTTATGATTTACGCGGCATTGTATCCGTTCGGTTTATTTGATCTGGATATACGCGGTCAGATCCTCTCTCATGCGGATCGCCTCTCTGCGGGCGGCCTCCGCGAAATCCTTCTCGTCGCAGCCCTCTTTTTTATATGCACACATGATCGCGCGCGAGCTGTTGACGATCGCGCCGAGACCGTTTTCATCGAATGCGCCTGCGATGCCGGCTGCACCGCCGCCCTGTGCGCCGTAGCCCGGCACGAGGAACATCGTATGCGGCAGACGCTTGCGCAGCTCGGTGAGCTGTTCCGGATAGGTCGCGCCGACGACTGCGCCGACACCGCTGTAGCCGTAGGTGCCGATCGTCTCCGCGCCCCATTCCTCGCATTTATCGCCCATTCTCGCATAGAGCGGAACGCCGTCGATCAGCAGATCCTGAAATTCGCCGGAGGAGGGATTCGAGGTCTTGCAGAGAACGAAAATACCTTTGTCGCGCTCCTTGCAGACGCCGAGCAGCGGCGAGATGCCGTCCGTGCCGAGATAGCCGTTGACGGTCAGCGCATCCGCACCGAAGGGTTCACATTCGGTCGTGCCGATCAGGCAGCTGCCGAGATGCGCCGCGGTATAGGCCTCCATGGTCGCGCCGATGTCATTGCGCTTGCCGTCGGTGATGACATACATTCCCTTGAGCCGCGCATAGCGGATCGTGCGCTCCATTGTCTTGACGCCGTGATGCCCGTACATCTCATAATATGCCGCCTGCAATTTGACAGCCGGAACAACATCACAGAGCGCATCAATGAGCATCTGGTTGAAGCGGAAGATCGCCTTTGCAGCGGCCTTGAGTGTTTCGCCGTCCTCCTCCAGAAAGCCCTTTCGGATAGATTCCGGCACATAATCGAGCTTCGGATCGAGACCGGCAACTGTCGGATTCTTCATGCTGATGATCTTAGCGATCAGACGGTCAAATGACATAATTCATTTCCCCTTTTTCATATGATTTCTGCGTTTTCCGAAACGCACCCATACTACGCTATTATATTATACCACATCAAGCCCGAATCAGTCAAGAGTCAATATCATGCTCCGGACAGCTGCAGCTGCTTTGTTCATACGATTTTCATATTTCGTTCACAGAGTGTTCATATAGTTGATGCGGAAATATAGTATACTTATTGTGTATATCTATACACTTTCACAGAAACAGGAGGAAGCTGCAATGGCGATGGAAAAAATACTTGTTGTAGACGATGAACCGAATATCTGCGAGGTGCTGCGAACCATTCTGGTCAAGGAGGGCTATACCGCGATCGTTGCGAATGACGGCGAGGAGGCACTCGCAAAATTCAACGCGATGCATCCCGATCTGGTGCTGCTCGATGTGATGATGCCGGGCATGAACGGCTATACCGTCATGCGCGAGATCCAGAAAAAATCGAATGTGCCGGTCATTCTCGTGACCGCGAAATCCGAGCCGAACGATGAGGCGCTCGGCCTTGATCTCGGCGCGGAGGACTATATCACAAAGCCGATCGACAAGACCAAGCTGCTCGCCCGCATCCGCGCCAGAATGCGCAAGAACGGTCAGCCGGTGCAGGAGCAGAGCCAGCGCCGCGGCAGAGTCGATTATGACAAGCTGACGATCGACATGGACGGCTATGTGCTGCGCGTCAACGGCAAGGTCGTTGAGACGCCGCCGAAGGAGCTGGAACTGCTCTACTGCCTCGCCTCCAATCCGAACCATGTCTATACCCGCGACCAGCTGCTCGATGAGGTCTGGGGCTTTGAGTATTACGGCGATTCGCGCACGATCGACGTGCATATCAAGCGTCTGCGCGAGAAGCTCGAAAAGGTCTCCGACAAATGGGAGCTGCGCACGGTCTGGGGCGTGGGCTATAAATTCGCGGTGCCGGACGAAGCGGAATAAACAATGCTGAACAGTGTTTACAGCCGCATCTTCTATCTCTGTACGATCATTCTGATGTTCGCCTGTGCGCTCACCGGTGTCATCGTCGTGCTGTATGCGAACCATATGCACGAGAAGGAGGCCTATGAGCATTTCAACAGCACGGCGCGCATCCTCCTGACGCGGATCCGTGATCTCTATACAGCAGAGGAATATCTGAATACCGATCTGCTGCAAACCGAGCTGGAGACCTATACGCTCAATGAGAATGTGGACTGCTATGTGTTTAATGATGACAGAGAGTGCATCGTCCGCTCCGATTACAACGGCAGCGAGATCGTGCTGAGCGCGGCGCTTCAGTCGGCAGCGCGGGAGGAGCCGTACTGTCAGATGGGCGGCGCCAGCGGCAACTTCACCGAATCGACCGCGACCTATCTGGAACGCTTTGAGCTCGATGAGGATGAAGGCTATTATCTTATGCTGATCTTTCCGGCGGAGTATATCAGCGAATACTCCGCGAAGCTGCTGATCACGCTGGTCATCACGGTGCTGCTCTGCGGCATTGCGGGCGCGACCGTATTCTATCTCAATACCAAGCAGGCGCTCAATCCGGTTTTGCAGATCACGAGACAGGCGGAGAATTACGCAAAGGGCGATTTTTCAGCGAGACTTGAAACGACCGGCGATCCGGAAATGGACAGACTGATCCTGACCATGAACAAAATGGCGGATTTCATCGACCGGAACGAGCGCAGCCGCAGACGGTTTGTGTCCGATGTGTCCCACGAGCTGAAAACGCCGATGACGACGATCGGCGGCTTTGTGGACGGCATCCTCGACGGCACGATCCCGAAGGCGGAGGAAAAGCGCTATCTGCGGACGGTCTCCTCGGAGGTGCAGCGGCTCTCGCGGATGGTGCATTCCATGCTCAGCATCTCGCGCTACGAGGAGGGCACATTCACGCCGGAATTCGAGCGGCTCGATATCACGCATCTGCTGATCCGGACGCTGCTGCTCTTTGAGCAGAAGATCGAGGACAAGGGGCTCGCCGTTGAGGGACTGGATGTCTGCCCGAAGACGATGGCCGTCGTGGACCGCGATCTGATGCAGCAGGTATTTTATAATCTCACGGAGAATGCGATCAAATTCGTCAACAAGGGCGGAACGCTGTTTCTTGCCGTGGAATCCGACGAGATGAAAGCATATGTCCATATCCGCAACAGCGGCGAGGGGCTGACCGAGGAGGAGATCTCCCATGTGTTCGAGCGCTTCTATAAGACGGATGAATCCCGCGGCAAGGACAGAACCGGCGTCGGACTGGGGCTTTCGATCGTCAGCCGCATCATGACACTGCATGACGGCGCGGTGACGGTCAAGAGCGTCAAGGGCGAGTATACGGAGTTTGTCGTCAGTATGCCGCTGATGCAGAAGGACTATTATAAAGATTAAGGGAGGCAGGCATGACAGAGGAAGAACTGAAAGCACTGCTGGAGAATGCCGCACTGTCGGAGGAACCGCATCCGGAGGAGCATTCGGAATCCGAAGACCTGATCGAGGATATCAGGGGATTCTTTGACGGGCCGCGTGTGCTGCCGCCGCAGCCGGAGCAGACTGCACCGGAGCCGCAGCCCGCAGACGCGCCGTCCTTTATCCCCGATCCGGAAAATCCGCTGCCTGCCGGAGCGCCGGCAGAGCCGATGCCCTTTGCGGGCTATCCGGAGGAAAAGCCGCAGAAGCACGGCTGGATCGCGGCGCTCTTTGCGGCGGTCATTTTGCTCATGATCGGCTTTGCGGTGTTCTGCATCGTCATGGATCTGCGCACCGGTACGACCGTCGGCGGATACCGCGCAGGCGATGTGATCGAGGTGAAGCTGGAGCAGCACGACAAGCCGGCAGATGCCGCAGCCGCAGAGGGCGAACGCTCGGCGGCGGGCGTGGCAAAAAAGGTCATGCCGAGCATCGTGCAGATTTATACCTATTCGGAGGGCGCGGCGACCGGAACCGGCTCCGGCATTATTCTGACGGAGGACGGCTATATCGCGACGAATGCCCATGTCGTCAAGGACGCGGATGCCTATGCGGTCAAGCTGTTCGATGAGGAGCAGAGCGACAAGACCTATGATGCCGTACTGGTCGGGCATGACAGCAAGACCGACCTTGCCGTTCTGAAGATCTCGCTCAGCGGTCTGCATCCGGCGGAGCTTGGAAATTCCGATCAGGTGGAGCTCGGCGAGAGCGTCTTTGCGCTTGGCAATCCGGCGGGCCTCAGCGGTTCGATCACGGTCGGCATCATCTCCGGCATGAACCGCAAGGTGCGCGCAAATGCGCATGAATATGAAATGGACTGCTTCCAGACCGATGCGGCGATCAGCCCCGGCAATTCCGGCGGTGCGCTCGTCAATCTCAGCGGACAGGTCATCGGCATCACATCCTCGAAATACGGCCGCTCCATTATGACCGGCGCGGGATATGAGGGACTCGGCTTCGCGATCATGATCAATGAAGCCATGCCGATCATCAAGGAGCTGATGGAGCAGGGCTATGTCAGCGGCAGAGTCCGCATCGGCATTGAATTCTATGAGAATGCGATCGCGCAGCAGAAGGCCGCAGCAGAGGAGGTCACGCTGCCGCCGCAGCTCGACGGCACCGGCATCCAGATCAACGGCATTGCCGAGGATTCGGATCTTGTTAATACGATCCTGAAGCCCGGCGAGTGGATCCTTGCGATGAACGGCAAGGAGGTCAGCGATTACGATTCGGTCAACAAGGCGATCGAGGGGCTGGGCGCAGGCGATACCGTTCACTGCCGCTGTGCGCGCATCAAGGATGACGGGCGGCTGGAGACCTTTGAGATCGACTTCAAGCTGCTGGAAGATCAGTCCGGCGAATTCTGATAAAAACAAATGTGCAGGATCGGGACAGCGTGGAACTTGCATAGTTTCATGCCGTGATACTCGAAATATCCTGCACATTTTCGTTTGATTTATCGGAATTTGTTGCATTATGCACAAAAACGAATCGCAAGATTCTACCAAAAAGCTCTTGCAACTTCCTGCCGAAAGCTGTATAATAATGTTATAGTGTTATTGTTCGGTAAAAAAGCGAGGAGGGCTTTTATGGCACAGCAGATCAGCGAGCAGGTACCGAATCCGCTCGATACGCGCATCATGAAAACGCCGAGTGCGGTCGCTCGCCGTGCATTTTTCTATTTGCAGGAATGCGGACATCTCAAGGCGGGCGGCAGCCATCATACCAGCCGCCAGAATTTGCAGTCGTTTTTGTTTGCGGTGGTTCTGGACGGCAGAGGCACGCTCAATTACAGCGGAGAGCATTATCAGCTGGAAGCGGGGCAGTGCTTTTTCATCGACTGCCGCACGACGCATTCCTATCAGAGCGACCCGCAGCAGCCGTGGGAGCTGCTCTGGGTGCATTTCAACGGCTGCACCACGGAGGAATACTATAAGCTGTTTCTCGGCCAGCAGCAGCCGGTCTTTCAGCCGGTCAGCACCGTGAAATTCGTTTCCGTTTTGCAGGAGCTGATGCGGCTCAACAGTGAGACCTATGCAGATACCGAGGTGCTGACCTCCGGACTGCTCGCCAATCTCCTGACGATGCTGCTGACCGTCAACAGCATCTCCGAGGAGAACGATACCGCGCTGCAATCGAAGCTGAAAACCGTGATGGCGCATATCGACGCGAATTTCACGGCGGATATCCGGCTGGACGAGCTTGCACAGCGCTTCGATATCAGCAAGTATTATCTGACGCGCGAATTCAAGCGCGCCTACGGCGAAACGATCTTCCAGCATATCATCAGCCTGCGTATCAACTATGCAAAGCGGCTGCTGCGCTTCACGGACAAGTCCGTGGAGGAGATTGCAGCGCTCTGCGGCTTCAAGGATCAGAGCTATTTTTCCAAGCAGTTCAAGAAGGCGGAGAATGTGACCTGCCTTGCATTCCGCCGCCGCTGGCGCGACTGATACACGGTTTCCTCTCAGCGCCGGACGCGGAGCGAGGGCGAAGGCTGCCGCGGCATCCGCATGGAGCAGCTCGGCAGCGTACTGGGTGATTTCCCGCTGATCATCAATACCGTTCCGGCGATGCTGCTCGGCGCGGCGGAGCTGAAGCAGATCCGTCCGCAGGCGCTGGTGCTGGATCTGGCTTCAAAGCCGGGCGGGGATGATGTCGGAGCATATAGACAGAATCGCAAAAAAGGAGACCGAAGCACTTTACGGATCAGGAAAGGCGGAGGTTTGCGATGAAGCATCAAGGGTGGATCATGGCGATCTGCGCGGTCATTCTGCTGGGCGCAGCTGCACTGTGCTTCCGGCTGAATGCCCCGCAGACAGATGTGACGGGTATTGCGTATCTGCCGGATACGGAGAAGAGCGAAATTGCGGAGCAGGAGACGGAGCAGCCGGACAGAGCAAAAACCGGCTCGTCCGGATCGAAGAAAAAGCCGGAAGAACCGGATGCGGAGGATTCTGCCGGTGAACCGGAACGGGTGCCGATATATGACCTGAATGCGGCGGAGAAAGAGGATCTCATGCGCGTTGAGGGAATCGGCGAAGTGCTTGCGGATGCGATCCTTGCATACCGTTCGGAGCGCGGCGGCTTTACGCGGCGCGCAGAGCTGACGGAGATTCACGGCATCGGGGAGATCCTTTCTGCGCGGATTATGGAAGAATTCTACATTCCGGATGAGCTGCCGCCGGCTGAAACGATGCCGGCAAAGACGGAAATTCCGAAGCCGGATGATGTGCCAAAGCCGGAGCCGGAAGATGTGCCGGAGCCTGCGGCAGAGGAACTGCCGGAGGAATCCGCGGAGGATGTTCGGCCGGAACTGCTGTTCGATCTGAATGCAGTGACATATGAGCAGCTCATGCTGCTGCCGGATATGCGGCCGGAATGGGCAGAGGGGATCATCACGGTGCGGGAGAAGCTGGAAGGCTATTTCAGCCTGGAGGAGCTTGGCCTCGTTGACGGTCTGCCGGATGTATACGCCGGAACTGTGCTGCGGGAGCATCTGTATCTCGATAAACCGGAACAATAAAAGAGTTCCTGACCGTTCCGCGAACAATGCTGAACGGTCAGGAACTTGTGCTGTAATTGCAGTATGGTTTCGCGGAGCAGCGCCCGGTTCGCCGCTGTTCCGGGGAAATCATATCCTCCGTTTATTCACATCCGGAGGACTTTAGATCATGGCTCCGGCACTGCCGGCGGGATAGTAGTCCTCGCCGGGGATTCTGCCGAATTTCCATGCGTGTGCGCGGGACGGACGCGATGCCGCACCGCCGACCGGCAGATCACAGACCAGATGCAGCGACGGATCCATATCACAAAGCTCGCCGACCGACATCACGACAGCTTCCTCCTCGGTATGCTGCTCGCCGCAGGTGAATTCCCATGTGTTGTCGTCGAAATGATGACAGACCAGCGTACAGTCGCAGCCGCCGAGAATATGTGTGCAGGTCAGCACCAGCAGCCCGCTGCGTTCAGAGAACGGATAATCAGCCACTTGATCACTTCCTTTCGATTGTGTTTGAAATATTGATTTTATACTATATATAATACAGCATATATATCATACAACATATTAAGCGAAAAAGCAAGTCAAAAAGTGAAGGATTTGTGAAAAAATCCAGATTTTGAGTTTCCGGCATCCGGAAACAGTTCTTTAAGGTCTCAGGCGGAAAAGACGGCGTAGAAAAAATAACGCCGTTTTGTAAGAAATACGGCCGGAATTGTAACCGAAATGTAACAAAATCGAAAAAAACAATAAAAAACCGGTGTCAAAAGATAAATAGTCAACAAATCACAAAACGAAAAGTGCAATAATTGAAGCGTCATGCACAAATAAGATGACGAATTGATGATTTGCATTGACTTTTTGCCGTTTTTCGTGTATATTACAAGTATGAAAACGAGCCAAGCGCGAGCGGGGCGGACGGAAGCCTGACACCAGATGCTCAGCGGACGGGCGGCGCGTTTGAAGAGAAGCAAACCTGTGTTGGGGAAAGCACAGGCCGCGCTTCGAGGCTGCGCACAACGCAGCGAAAATCACACCCGGCTTTCATAGGCGGGCAAACATTTTCAAGGCTGCGAACGCAGCAAAATATCTTCGCAGCAAATTTGAAGGAGGAAACTAAAATGAACAAGCTTAAGAAGGCACTTGCTCTGGTCGCAACTCTCGCGATCGCATCTACCGCATTCTATGCATGCGGCAACAGCTCCAGCACTGCTAACAGCACTGCTGAGTCCAAGGCAGAGTCCAGCGCAGCTGAGGAGTCCAAGGCTGAGGAGTCCGCTGCTGAGGAGTCCAAGGCTGAGGAGTCCACTGCTGAGGAGTCCAAGGAAGAGAACGCTGGCGGCGGCGAGAACAAGGTTCCTGAGACCGGCGACAAGCTCTCCATTCTCTGCTGGACCGGCGACGACGTCGAGAAGATGATCGAGAACTTCACCGGCGCAAACGAGCAGTACAAGGACAAGGTTCAGTATGTCAACGTTGGTTCTAAGGGCCAGGAAGCTCGTGAGCAGTATGCAAACTACTTCGCAGGCGGCGAGGACGCTGACCTCTTCGTTCTGGAAGCTGACTGGATCCTCGACTACATCAACAACGATGAGTACACCGCTCCGCTGTCTGATCTCGGCTTCGCTGCTTCTGATTTCGACGGCTGCTATCCGTACACTGTTTCTATCGGTACCGATAACAACGGCGTTCTGAAGGCTGCTTCCTGGCAGGCAACTCCGGGCGGCTATGTTTACAGAACCGACCTCGCTGAGGAGTACCTCGGTGCAAAGACTCCGGATGAGATGCAGGAGTTCGTTAAGGACTGGGATACCTTCACTGCAACCGCTAAGAAGCTGCAGGATGACGGTCACAAGATCGCTATGGCTGATACCCTCGGCGGTATGTGGCAGGTCTGGCAGTACAACCGCACCAAGGCATGGCTGGACGGCGACAAGCTCGTCATCGACGACTACTGCAAGGAGTATGCAGAGCTCGCAAAGCAGTACTATGAGAACGGCTATGTGACCAAGGAAGATCAGTGGTCTGACGGCTGGTATGCAATCGGCCAGGATGACTCCACAATGGGTTACTTCTTCTGCACATGGTGCCTCGGCTCCGGTTCTATGCTCTCCAACGCTGAGGGCGGCGAAGGCGGCAAGACCTTCGGTAAGTACAACATCACTGCTGGTCCTTCCGGCTGGGCATGGGGCGGCTCTTGGCTGGCTCTGTCCCCGAAGTGCGACAACGGCGAGATCGCTCACGACTTTGTGAAGTACTTCACCGTTGATGAGAGCACCGCAAAGGATTACGCTCTGTTCAAGTCTGAGTTCGTCAACAACCCGAAGGCTATGAAGGCTATCGTTGATGAAGGCTCCAACAAGAATGATCTGCTCGGCGGTCAGGATCAGTTCTCCGTTCTGTACGAGGCTGCTTCCAAGATCGACATGGACGGCAAGATCACTGCTTATGACAGCCAGATCAAGGACGCATTCAACACTGTCGTTTCCAAGTATGCAAAGGGTGAGATCGCATCCTACGATGACATGATCACCGAGTTCAAGAAGGAAGCTGCTAAGATCGAGGGTATCACCGTCGAGTAATTCGTCCGATCGGACATTCAGACATTTCCACAGACAATCACCAGAATATGCCTGAAAAAATAGCATAACCGAATATTTGCCTATTGGGACTTATGTTCCCAATAGGCGAATATTTTATCTCGGTTTGTAATTTTCACTAATTTTTTCTTGAAAGGGTGTGCTGAATGGCTACAGCTGCACAAAGACGGATCAAATCCGTCAGCTACGCTAAGTACGGCTACATCTTTATTCTGCCGTTCTTTATCGTATATTGCATTTTCAGTCTTTGGCCGCTGATCCAGACATTCATTCTGGCTTTCAGCGAAAACGGTACCAGAACTCCGGGTATCATCGGACTGGACAACTTCAAGACGATCCTTGCAACGCCGGCTGAAGGCGATTTCAAGGCGCTCGGTATCCACGATTCCTTCTGGAACGGAATGAAGAACACCATCATCATCTGGGTCGGCAACTTCATTCCGCAGATCGCACTGTCTCTCCTGCTCGCAGTCTGGTTCACGGATCTGCGTGTCAAGATGCCCGGCAAAGGCTTCTTTAAGGTAGTTATGTATATGCCGAATATCATAACTGCCGCTTCCGTTGCCGGTCTGTTCCTTTCCCTGTTCGGCGATTCGCAGTACAGTGTTGTCAACACACTGTTCCGCTCCGGACAGGAGCCTTGGAAGATCATCACAAGCTGCTGGGGCTCGCGTATCCTCGTTATGTTCATCCAGGTCTGGATGTGGTTCGGCAATACCATGATCATGCTGATGTCCGGTATTCAGGGTATCAACGAGTCGCTCTTTGAGGCGGCTGAGATCGACGGTGCGAACTCCCGTCAGACCTTCTGGCGCATCACTTTCCCGCTGCTGAAGACCATCATGGTCTACACGCTGCTGACCTCCATGATCGGCGGTCTCCAGATGTTCGATATTCCTTATATGCTCCATACCGGTAATGTGGTCAATGACTACATCAAGACCGTTGCTGTCTTTGTTTACGAAATGTTCCACGCGAACTTCGCAAAGCCTTCCTTCGGTTATTCCGGTGCGGCCTCTGTTATCCTCTTCATCATCACTTCGATCCTCGGCGCTCTGGTCTTCTATGTCCAGCGTGACAAGGATGCGATCGAGAAGAAGCGCAAGCAGAAGGAAGCAATCAAGGAATGGAAGCGTAAGCAGAAAGGAGGCGGATTCAGCATATGAGTAAGGTTACATATGCGTCCGATAAGGGCGGCTATCAGGCTCATGTCCTGATCAAGTCCGCGGCGATTTATGTTGTTCTGATCCTGCTGACTCTGGTCTGCCTCGTGCCGATCTGGATCCTCGTTGTCAACGCAACGCGTCTGCACAACGATATCATCGGCGGCGTTTCGCTGATCCCCAGCACACATCTCTTTGACAATATGAAGACGCTGCGCGTTAATGGGCTGTATAACAACTTCTTCGCGCCGCTCACCGGTATGAAAAACTCCCTCATCATCGCAGGCTGCTGCTGTGCGCTGACGGTTTTTTTCTCCGGTATGACTGCCTATGGCCTTGTTGTTTACGATTTCAAGCTCAAGGGCCCGGCATTCGTCTTCATCCTCGCAGTTATGATGGTTCCGACGCAGGTCACTGCCGTTGGTTTCATGAGACTGCTCATTCAGCTCAACCTGCTCGACAGCTATCTGCCGCTGATCATTCCTTCGATCGCAGCACCGGCTATCGTATTCTTCATGCGTCAATATATGCTGTCCTCCTTCCCGCTGGATATCATTGAGGCTGCACGAATTGACGGCTCGAACGAGTTCCGTACCTTCCTGACCATTTCCATTCCGATGATGAAGCCGGCCTTCGCTGTTCAGGCGATCTTCGCATTCATCCAGAAGTGGAACGACTACTATAACCAGTCCCTCGTCCTTGTCTCCGGTAAGAAGAACCAGCTGACAATGCCGATGATGGTGCAGAAGGTTATCGCGATCGACAGAAACGCAGACTACGGTGCAAACTACACCGCGATTTTCCTGTCGATCATCCCTGTCGTTGTCATCTACCTGATTCTCTCCAAGTTCATCATCGGCGGCGTCGCAGCCGGCGGTGTCAAGGAGTAATCCGACAGGCAAACAACAGTACAAAAAAGCACAGTGTTTCGGCACTGTGCTTTTTTCATGAGGAGGTGCGGAAATGGACAGATTCGCGGCGACCCGCGAAGCGGCGGAGCGCGACCTCGGATGCAGAGGGATCGGCACGCTCGGAGAAAAAACGCTGCATCTGACGCTGAAATATTATTTTGCGCCGGATGCGGATTCGCATGAGCAGACGGTCGGCGGATTCATTGCGGATGCTGTCACGGAGGAAGGAATCTACGAAATTCAGACGCGGGCGCTTAGCCGCCTGAAGCCGAAGCTTGACGCATTTCTCCCGTGCTGTCCGGTGACGGTCGTGCATCCGGTCGTGACGGAGAAATATCTGTGCAGAGTAGATGAGAACGGAGAGCTGAACGGCCGCCGCAGATCTCCGAAGCATGAATCAGCATATACTGCGATGCGCGAGATCTATACGCTGCGCGATTATATCGGCCGCGCCGGATTCCGCATCTGCCTCTGCATGGTTTCGCTCGATGAATATGTGAAAAGGGATCGCGCGAAGCGGACGAAGCTCGACCGTGTTCCGACTGCGCTGCATGAGATTGTTATGCTGGAATCGCCTGCGGACTATGCTGCGCTGCTGCCGGATGCGATTCCGGAGCCGTTTACCGTTCCTGATATTGCGGCAGCGGTTCAAGCGCCGGAGATGCAGACGCGGCTGTTTATCTCGCTGCTGGTGCGGCTCGGAATACTGGAGGAATGCGGCAGGACAGGCCGGTATAAGCAGTGGCGGCGAACTGTCTCCGACAGCATCCGGGGTTGATTTTGAAGCAGCATCCGCCTGCGGCGTGCAGGTGATCTGGGCGCTCTCGCTGCCGGGCAAGACGGCGCCGGTTTCGGCGGGCGAGATCGTTGCGCAGACCGTGCGCGAGATCTTCGATGCGGAAGGGGGCGGCTGCGATGGCTGATCTGCACGGAATTCGGCTCGGCTTTGCGGTCTGCGGATCGTTCTGCAATGCCGCGAATGCATTGAAAGCTGCGGAGGCCTGCGTGCGGGACGGCGCGGAGCTTCTGCCGATCGTCTCGGAGCATTTTGCTTCGATGAAAACGCGGTTCGGCGCGCCGGAGGCGTTCCTCGAACCGCTCACCGCACTCGGCGGCGGGCGCCTGATCCGCACGATTCAGGATGCGGAGCCGATCGGCCCGAAAAACATGACCGATGTGCTGGCGGTCTGCCCCTGTACCGGCAATCTGCTTGCGAAGCTCGCCGCGGGCATCACGGATAATACGGTCACAATGGCGGTCAAGTCGCATCTGCGCGGCGGAAAGCCGGTGATCGTCTGCATTTCGACGAATGACGGGCTTGCGGCATCGGCACGGAATCTCGGCGATCTGCTGAATCGCCGGCATTATTATTTTGTGCCGTTCCGGCAGGATGATCCGCGCCGGAAGCCGGCATCGCTGGTCGCGGATTATGCACTGCTGCCGGAGACGGTCGCGGCGGCAGTGCAGGGCGCGCAGATACAGCCGGTTCTCCTCGCGCCGGAGGTGTGATTCCGGATAAGCCGAAGTTTGGCGGGCGGGCAGTGCCTGCTGCCATTTTCTAAAGTTCTCCATACGCGATGAATGTAAAATGAGATTTCCTCAGACCGTAAAATAGGTGCGAACAGCACCGTAACAGCGACAGAATTGATATGCTCTGCGAAACGGTGCCGGAGGGAAACGGCTGTCGGCCCTGCCGACAAATTCCGGTTTATGTGAAAACCGCAGCACCCCAAACGGAGTGCTGCGGTTTTGTGTATGCATGGCTGCTTTGCGAATCATTCAAACATCGGTGTGGAGAGATAGCGCTCGCCGGTATCAGGCAGCAGTGCAACGATCGTCTTGCCCTTGTTTTCCGGACGCTTTGCAAGCTGGATCGCAGCCCAGACCGCCGCGCCGGACGAAATGCCGACCAGAACGCCTTCCTTCCGCGCAATGTTTCTGCCGGTCTCGTATGCATCCTCATTCGAGACCGCAATGACCTCATCGTAGATTTCGGTGTTCAGCGTTTCCGGCACAAAGCCCGCGCCGATACCCTGAATGCCGTGCTTGCCTGCGGTGCCCTTAGAAAGCACAGGCGATCCCTCCGGCTCGACCGCGACGACCTTGACATTCGGATTCTGCGATTTCAGATAGGCGCCCGTGCCGCTGATCGTGCCGCCCGTGCCGACACCCGCGACGAAGATATCGACCTTGCCGTCGGTATCGTTCCAGATCTCAACGCCGGTCGTTGCCTGATGCACGGCGGGGTTTGCGGGGTTGGTAAACTGCGAGGGGATGAAGCTGTTCGGGATATCCTTTGCAAGCTCCTCTGCCTTTGCGATCGCACCCTTCATGCCCTTGGAGCCGTCGGTCAGCACCAGCTCGGCACCGTAGGCTTTCATCAGGTTGCGGCGCTCAATGCTCATGGTCTCCGGCATGGTGATGATCAGGCGGTAGCCGCGTGCAGCTGCGACGGATGCAAGGCCGATACCGGTATTGCCGGAGGTCGGCTCAATGATCACGCTGCCGGCTTTCAGCAGACCCTTTGCTTCCGCGTCGTCGATCATCGCTTTCGCGATTCTGTCCTTGACGGAGCCTGCCGGATTGAAATATTCCAGCTTGGCAAGCAGCTTTGCCTCGAGACCGTTAGCGCTTTCGGTGTTCTTCAGCTCCAGCAGCGGGGTGCCGCCGATCAGATCGGTAATTCTCTCATAAACAGACATAGTAATAATCTCCTTTTCATATTTCAGTTTGATTGGATTCGGTATATCAGGCGGAATTTTCATCCCGCGCAACATCGTTTCTGCATTCTATCGCCTCCGCATCCGGTTTAATTCACCTATAACCTATCTGCATGATATGTTTACAATGCTATTATAGCAGATAGGAAACGATTTGTCAAGGGGTTTTGCGAAATTGATCCGGAGATTCTGAATGCGGTATGAATATTCTGTCGGATCAGGAGAGATTTTTCCCCAATTCCGGCGTTGAAAAAAACGGATAAATGTGCTATACTTATACAGAAAGGGGAATGCTTTATGAATCACATGAAAAACGGTGAACCTGCACAGAATGCGGATTATTCCGCAGCGCCTGTGCAGCTTGTCTACGGCCCGCCCGCCATGCTGAACGGCAATGCACCCGAAGCGGCGCGGGATGCCGTGCAGATCCGTGCCTATACACCGGATGACCTGACGGAAATGACTGCGGTCTGGAATGCCGTTGTTGCGGCGGGGAATGCGTTCCCGCAGGAGGAAATGCTGAACGCAGAGGACGCGGCCGCATTCTTCGCGCAGCAGACCTACTGCGGCGTCGCGGAGCTGAACGGCATGATCTGCGGGCTCTATATCCTGCATCCGAACAATGTCGGCCGCTGCGGGCATATTTCCAATGCGAGCTATGCCGTGCGCGAGGGCTTCCGCGGCCGGAAAATCGGTGAGCAGCTCGTGCTGGACTGCATCATGCAGGCGCGGCAGCACGGCTTCCGGATTCTGCAATTCAATGCGGTTGTCGAGAGCAACACCGCGGCGCGGCGTCTCTATGAAAAGCTCGGCTTCGTGCAGCTCGGCACGATCCCCGGCGGATTTCATATGCCGGACGGCAGCTATGTGAACATCTGCCCGTATTACAGGACACTGACGGAGTGAGCCGATGCGGTACAGATTTCTGCTCTGCGCAGCGTTCAGTCTTATGCTGACGGCCTGCGCGAATGCCTCCTCCGATGAATCATCCCGCAGTCACGAAGATCTGACACCGCGGCAAAAGGAAATCCTCGCGGCGCAGGAACTGCCGGAGGACTATGCGCAGCTCACGCCGAAGCAGCAGAATACCATTACGCGCATCGAGGTGCTGCTCACGGCGCTGGAGGAGAAATACGGCGAGGAATTTGTCTATGTGCGGTATGTTCCCGCCGAGCTGATGCAGGGCGAGGAGCTGATCTGCTATGCGAAAAGCACCGGCAGCGGCGGCGGAAAATATCTCGTGACGGCGAAAATGCGGGACGGGACGCTCAGCGATAACTATGCGGATTTTTCGGTCGTGGATATGGCAGAGGATATGATCCGCGAAAAGCTCGATGAGCTGATCGGCGCGGAGAATTATTATCTGCACATTTCGCCGATCTATTGCGGGATCAAACGCGCAGAGGTCACAGAGGGTGATTTTCAGTTTCAGCTCGGACTGGAAAACATGATCTGGATGCAGACCGGCGAGGAACACTATAATTATGAGCACATTGACGAAATCGTGCGGGAATATGCACGGTTCACATTCGATCACGGCATTACAGCACAGCAGCGCTTTGAGGTGTTTTCGGCGCTGCCGGAGGACGAGCCGGCGGTCTGGAATCACGATGCATATGAGCGCTTCTACGATGCGCCGGAGGATCTCGGCTTTTATACCTTCAACTGGCTGGCGCACGGCCGCACAAAGGACAATGTAACAGTTGCGCCGGACATCTATATTAAAGAGGGTGTGCGGAGAAGCATCTGGGAAAAGGAATATCTCACGGCGGAGGAATTCATGTCCGGCGAGGCACAGCCGCGGCTTGTGCCGAACACGCTGGAAAATGTGACATATCACGGCGAGACAGCCTTTGACCGCGTATTCGTTGACCGGACGACCGGCGATTCCTATACATTTCAGGAGACTGCACACAAAGGATATCTGCGGTTTCCTGCGATCAGCCGCATGGCTGCGCTGGCAGGCTGGGATTTCTATACGAACCGCGAGAATTCGTTCAGCTGGCGGAAGGACGGCCGGAAAATCGGCTTCCGTGTCGAGCAGGTGCCGTTCACGGACAGCTTTAATCCGCATGATCTGGTGTATAATTATCAGCTGCATCTGGAGATCGACGGCGAGCCGGCGGATGACCGGCTGGACGGTTGCGGCGAATTCATACTGGCCGACCGCAAGCCGCAGCTTGACCGCGACGGCTATGAGCTGGTGCTGAGCCTCACGGAAAAGGATGTGGAAACGCTGTTCGGGCTGCGGCTGATTCCCGATCAGGCGCACTGGACGGGCGAGCTGACCGATGCCGGATAAGGAGGAAAACATGACAGAGCATACAAAGCCGCCGGTGATCGCGGTCGTCGGCGCAACGGCCTCCGGCAAGACGGCGCTCGGCGTCGAGATCGCGGAGAATTATCACGGCGAGGTGATCTCGGCGGATTCCATGCAGATCTACGAGGGACTGGACATCGCTACGGCAAAGCCGACAGCGGAGGAAATGCGCGGCATCCCGCATCATCTGATCTCGGTGCTGCCGCCCGATGCGCCCTGCTCGGTCGCGGATTATGTGGATATGGCGCGGGCGAAGATCGCGGAGATCCACGCAAGGGGCAGACTGCCGGTCATCGTCGGCGGAACGGGGCTCTATGTCGATTCGCTGCTCGACAACATTCAGTTTCCGGATATTCCGGCGGACGATGCGCTGCGCGAAAGGCTGAATGCAGAAGCGCGGGAGCGCGGCAATGCGGCGATGCGCGATAAGCTGATGCAGTGCGATCCGGAAACAGCGGAGCGCCTGCATGAGAACAATCTGCGGCGCATCATCCGCGCACTGGAGGTCTGGGAACTGACCGGCATCCCGCTCTCGGAGCACGCCCGCCGGAGCAGAGCTGTCCCGCCGCCGTGGGAGATCCTGCGCATCGGCATCGGCTTTGAGGACCGCGAAAAGCAGTACGCCCGCATCCGCGAAAGAGTCGATCAGATGGTGCGGCAGGGGCTTCTCGATGAGGTCTCGGAGGAATATCATTCCGGCAGACGGCGTGCGACCGCGGCAATGGCGATCGGCTACAAGGAGCTGCTGCCGTGGCTGCGCGGGGAGGAGGAACCGGCCGCAGGCATCGACAGAATCAAACAGGAAACCTGCCGCTTCGCCAAAAGGCAGGGAACATGGTTTCGTCGAAATGCAGACATAAAATGGATTATGCGCGATTCCGTTTGTGCAAATTGTGGAATTTTTAATTCTGCCGCTTTTGCTATTTCAAAATGGGGCGGTTTGTGATATAATATATTGTGTGTAGTTATCGAAGGGTCGAAGTGTCCCCCTTTGACTGTACACCGCAGATACATATGTGCGATCTAAGAAGAAATGAGGCAAGTTATTATGACCAACAAAGGACTCAATTTACAGGACGTCTTTCTCAATCAGGCACGCAAGGAGCGTCTGCCGCTGACGATCTTCCTGACAAACGGCTATCAGTTCAAGGGCATCATCCGCGGCTTCGATTCGTTCATCGTGATCCTCGAAACAGACGGCAGACAGCAGCTCGTCTATAAGCACGCGATCTCCACGATCGTTCCGGCAAGACCGATCTCCATTCTCGACGCAATGGAACAGCGGGAGGATGCAGAGTAATTAGATGAACGAAATCACAACGCGAATCCTCAAGATCCTGCTGCTGGTGTTCGCGGTTGTGCTGGCCTTCAGTATTTTCTATCATCTGTTCTTCACGAACTATGAAACTGAAAATGCCGTCTATTACGAGGTCAGTGATAGTTCGAGCTTCCAGGGTGTCTACATACGGAATGAGTCCGTCAAGACCTATAACGGTGCGGGCGCAGTCCGTTACTGTGTCGATGACGGCGCCAAGCTCGGCGTCGGCATGGTCATCGCAGAGATCTATGCGAGCGAGGATCAGATTGATCTGCGCAAGCGCATCGCCGAAAAAGAGGATGAGCTTGCGATGCTCGGCATGATCGAAAACCCCGGCACCAGAGAAAATGCACAGGCCGCAAATCTTGCAGGCCTGATCGAGGAGCAGTTCAAGAATATGATCCGGCTCCGCGAGCGCGGCGAGTATACCGGTATGGACGCCGCAAAGCAGGAGCTGACCGTCCTGATGAGTACCTATGACAAGATCACCGACAGCAGCGTCGATTTCAATGACAGGATCGTCGCGCTGGAGGATGAGATCGAACGGCTCAACGGTCAGAAGACCGCGCCGGAATATCTGATCCGCGCAGACCGCAGCGCTTATTTCGCCGGCTATATCGACGGCTATGAGGAAATGCTGACGATCGACTCGCTCAATCAGCTGACCCCCGAACAGCTCGAATCTGTCTCGGATGACGGCATTGCTTCGCCGCAGCCGGAGGGGACGCAGACGATCGGCAAGCTGATCGACGGCTATGCGTGGGATATTGCGGGTATCTTCGACAATACCAAAATGCGCCTCTCAGAGGACGACACCGCGACCGTGCGGCTCGAATCCATCGGACAGCCGATGCACGTCAAGGTCGTCTCTCTGATCTCGACCGGCGATATCACCCGTACACAGGGTATCTTCCGCTGCGACCAGCTCACGCATGACACCGTGCAGCACCGCACGGAGCGCGTCGAGATCGTCCGCGACACCGTCGAGGGCATCCGGATCCCGAAATCGGCCATCCGGTTCAAGCATATGACCGTCGATGTCAAGGATGAGGAGGACAATGTCACCAGTGTGACGGATGACTTCATGGGCGTCTATGTTCTGGTCGGTGAGACGGCGGAATTCCGCCGGATCGACAAGATCTATGAGGACGAGAATTATTGTCTTTCCCGTCTGGACGCCGGAAGCGGATTTGTCGCGCTCTATGACGATATCATCGTAAAGGGAGTGATGGCGGATGGAGAATGAATTCGCCCCCTGCACGGAAGCGCAGCGGGAAGCCGTTCTGGAACGGCTCGCCGTGATACGGGATACGATCCGCGAGGCCTGCCGTGTCTCCGGCAGAGCAGAGAGCGAGGTCACGCTCATGGCCGTGACAAAGACCGTCGCGCCGGAGCTGATCAATCTCGCATTCGACAGCGGCGTCAGAGTACTCGGTGAAAACCGCGTACAGGAGTTCCTCGCAAAGCGGCCGCTTTACCGCCCCGAAGCTGAGGTGCAGTTTATCGGCCATTTGCAGACCAATAAAGTGAAGCAGATCGCGGACAAGGTCTCGCTGATCCACTCTGTGGACAGTCTGCATCTTGCCGAAGCGATCAGCAAGGCCGCTGCACATTGCGGCAGCGTCATGCCGATCCTGCTGGAGGTCAATATCGGCGGGGAGCTGAGCAAATCCGGCGTTTCCCCGCAGGAGCTGCCCAAGCTGCTCGAAGCCGTGCAGAAGCTGCCGGCCGTCCGCGTGGACGGGCTGATGACCATTCCCCCGCCGATGACGGAGGAATCCGAGCAGATGCGCACCTTTTCCGAAATGTACCGGCTGTATGACAAAATGCAGCGATATGCTCCGATGCATACGCTTTCTATGGGAATGTCCGGAGACTATGCCGCCGCGATCCGCTGCGGTGCGACGATCGTCCGGATCGGGAGCGGGCTTTTCGGCGCAAGGTACTATCCCCCGAAGACAGACTAAAGCCATTTATGCACGGCGCACCGCGGGTGCAAAGTGTAACGGAAATATATGTTCAGAAAGAGAAGGAGAGTTCAGATGAAATTTTTTGACAGCGTCCGTGATTTCTTCGCACCGCAGGATGACGATACCTACGAATCCGAGCCGGTGCGTGAAAATCCCAGAGAAACCCGTGATCGCAGAGACTACCGCGATCAGATCGTTCAGGATGATTATGACGATTATGAGGAGGATACCTCTGCACAGGAGGTTCGTGTGCCGGCCGCACCGCTCCGCGAGACAAGACGCGAAGCGCCGGAATCTCCGCGCAGCGGCAGCAATAAGGTCGTCAATATTCAGGCGACGGCACAGCTTCAGGTCGTTCTGGTCAAGCCGGAGGTCTTTACTGACGCAAAGCAGATCGCGGATCATCTGATCGCCAAGAAAACAGTCGTCCTGAATCTGGAGACTGCTTCTGCGGAGAACAAGCGCCGCATCATTGACTTTCTCGTCGGTGTTGCCTATGCAAACGGCGGCAGTCTCAAGCCGGTCGCGAATCTGACCTATATCATCACCCCGTACAATGTCGGATTCATCGGTGAGGATCTCGTCAACGAGCTCGAAACCAACGGCGTCTCGCTCTGACGCCGTACAATAAAGAATCAGGAAGGAGAAGCATATGATCACGGCAAAAGATGTTCAGAAGAAGAAATTTGAGAAGGTTAAGTTCGGCTACAGCCCCGAAGAGGTCGATGCATTTCTTTCTCAGATCGAAAACGACCTCCGCCTGATGCAGCAGGATATGGATGACTCGAACGAGAAGATCCAGCTCCTCGCTGACAAGGTGCGCGAGTACAAGGACACCGAGGAGGATCTGAAAAATGCGCTGCTGCTCGCACAGCGTCAGGCACGTCAGGTCATTGCCGAGGCACAGGAGAAGGCGGATGCGATCGAAGCGGAGGCACGCGCTTCCGTGGAGACCGTCAAGTCGCAGGCGCTCGCGGATTCTGAGGAGGCGCTCCGCCAGACCAATGAGGAGCTGGCAAAGAACAAGGCTGCTCTGGAGCGTACAAAGAAGCAGGTCGCAGAATTCAAGCAGACGCTGTTCGGCCTCTATAAGCAGCATCTGGAAATGATCTCCAGACTGCCCGATTCCGTCGATGAGGATGAGGAATACGAGGAGGTCGAGGAAGTCGAGGAGGTCGAAGTCGTTGAGGAGACGGCCGAGCCGGCAGCAGAGACCGCAGCAGACAGCTTTGACAGCGTTGCACAGTCAACCTTCGGCAGCCGCCGCGACGATTTCAAACCGAATTTCTGATAGCTTGAGAAGCAAAGGAACTTGCACGGCGCCGGTCGCGCAGGTTCCTTTTTTATGCGGAAGGGAGCGGGGAAAGACTTGCTTACGACGATCATTGTCATTGCGGCAATCGCTGCGCTGACCGGCATCGACCAGCTCATCAAGGTCTGGGCGATCGCTAATTTACAGGGACAGCCGCCGCGTCCGTTTTTGCAGATCGGCAGCTTTGACTGGATGCATCTGCGCTATCTCGAAAACCGCGGCGCTGCATTCAGTATGCTGAGCGGGAACCGCGGCTTTCTGATCGTGTTCCCGATCATCATGATCTCGGTCTGCCTTTATGCGCTGCACCGGCTCGGCAAACAGCACCGCTGGCTCTATGCCGCGCTCCCGCTGATCGCGGCGGGCGGGCTCGGCAATCTGATCGACCGGATCTTCCGCGGCGGCGCGGTGGTCGATTATTTTGATTTTCAGCTGTTCAATTTCGCCGTGTTCAATTTTGCGGATGTCTGCGTGACCGTCGGCGTCGCGCTCATGCTGATCGGCATTCTGTTCTTCGAGAAGGAGCTGCCGGAGGCGAAAAAGCTGCCGAAGGCGGAGCGCGTACCCTATGCGCGGCTGGCGGCAGCCGAGGCGACTGCCGAGGTGCTGCCGGAAGCCGCGCTGCTGCCGGATGCCGGCGTATTGCCGGAAGCGGAGGCTGCGCCGCTGCGGGAGACAGTGCCGGATACGGAACCGGCAGAAGAAGCGGAGCCGGCAGCGGAAACGGCTCCCGCAGCATCAGCGCTGCCGCAGCTTCCGGCCGGTCAGGAGCGGCAGGATGCCGATGCGTGAATATGCGCTCTGTGCGGCGCCGGAGGACAGCGGCAAACGCATTGACGCGTGGCTCGCGGCGCAGCCGGAGCCTGCGCTGACACGCTCTGCTGCGCAGCAGCTCATCGCGCAGGGCAGTGTGCTGCGAAACGGCGCTGCTGCGAAGAAAAACGATAAGCTGCTAGCCGGCGATACGGTGCTGGTCACAGTGCCGGAGCCGGAGCCGCTGGATGTGCAGCCGCAGGATATTCCGCTTGATATCGTCTATGAGGATGCGGAGCTTCTGGTCGTCAATAAGCAAAAGGGCATGGTCGTGCATCCCGCGCCGGGTCATCCGGACGGGACGCTCGTCAATGCGCTGCTCTTTCACTGCGCCGGACAACTCTCCGGCATCAACGGCGTGATCCGTCCCGGCATCGTTCACCGCATCGACCGCGATACCAGCGGGCTGCTGATCGTTGCCAAGACCGACCGCGCGCATCTTGGCCTCGCGGAGCAGATCGCCGTGCATTCCTTTACGCGGGAATATGAGGCCGTGGTCTGCGGCAGACTGCGCGAGACCTCCGGAACCGTTCATGCGCCGATCGGCAGAGATCCGCGTGACCGGCAGAAAATGTGCGTCATTGCGACGAATTCCAAGGACGCGGTGACGCATTACAGCGTATGCGCACAGTATGAAAAGTATGCGCATATCCGCTGCCGCCTTGAGACCGGCCGGACACATCAGATCCGCGTACACATGAAATACATCGGGCATCCGGTCTACGGCGATCCGGTCTACGGCAGGCCGGAGCGCAATATTGAAGGCCAGTGCCTTCACGCGAAGAAGATCGGCTTTGTGCATCCGGTCACGGGCGAATATCTCGAATTTGACAGCCCGCTGCCGGATTATTTCACGGCTGTGCTGCGGAGGATATCCGGCAGTCAGCCGAACGAGAACAGCATCCGCTGAGATGCAGACGGAGAATCATATGCATTTTGAATACTGTCCGCACTGCGGCGCAAAAACCGTCCTGCGCGAAATGGGCGATGACGGCGCGGTGCCTTACTGCGAGGGCTGCCGGCAGCCGCTTTTTGATATGTTTTCGACCTGTGTGCTGTCGGTCGTGCAGGCACCGGACGGAAAGCTCGCGCTGATCCGTCAGAGCTACGGTCAGCAGGATTATTTTGTCGGCGTGGCAGGATATATGAAGCCCGGCGAGACCGCTGAGCAGGCAGCTCTGCGCGAGATTTCCGAGGAGATCGGCATTGCAGCGCGGAATATCCGCTTTCTGTTCAGCAAATGGCATGACACTAAGGGGCAGCTGATGCTCTGCTTCTGCGCGGAATCGGACGAAACTGTGTTCCGGCTTTCCGGCGAGGTCAGCGAGGCAAAATGGTTCACGCCGGAGGAAGCAAAGCACGCCGTCCGGCCGGGCAGCATCATCGAACAGACCGTTCTTGCGGCGATTCCGGAGAATTCAAGAAATTACTGAAAAAGGCTTGAAAAAATACGCAATATTTGATATAATAAGAGAATAACAGGTCGTTATAGATTTTTGCGCTCAGCGCTGTGGAGTAAAGGAATGAAAAGTTCATGATCGGTTACTATAACTATACGGTCATTCTGACATATGTCGGATTTTTATGCGGCTCGGTCGGTCTGTATTCTGCTGCAAACGGCAGGACGAATCTGGCGATCATCATGCTGATGCTCGCAGGCTTCTGCGATATGTTCGACGGAAAGGTCGCAAAGACCAAAAAGGACCGCACCCCGCAGGAATGCCGCTTCGGCATCCAGATCGACTCGCTTTCGGATATGGTCTGCTTCGGACTGCTGCCTCCGATGATCGGTTACAGCGCCGGTCTGAATTCACCGATCCAGATCGGGGTATTCTGCTTATTCAGTCTCGGCGCACTGATCCGCCTTGCATATTTCAATGTCTCGGAGGAGGACCGCCAGCAGGTCACGACCGAGCGCCGCAAGACCTATGAGGGTCTGCCGGTCACATCGGCGGCGCTGCTGATCCCGCTGCTCTTTGCATTCCGCGGCGATCTCGCAGGCTATTTCGAGGTCGCGGCAACGATCGTTTACGCTGTCATTGCCACGCTCTTTATCTCGCCCTTCCACATCAAAAAGCCGGGTATGCGCGTCATGCTCTGGTTCATCGTTGTCGGTGTGGTCGAGCTGCTGATCCTGATCTTCAAATATTTCCCGCAGTAAACGGTCAGCGCATTTCATATGAATACAAAGGAGGAATCCGTTATGTCGGAACCGCAGGAGGTCAAAACAGGCGCAGGTGCGCAGATCTGTGACCGTGAGGGGAATCCGGTGGCGGATTCCTGTGCGTCTCAGGGCAAGCTGCTCGGCGTGCTTTACGGCACCGCGCCCGGCAGAGCGATGCTCAAGGTGCTGACGAAGCCGTTCGTTTCCTATATGGCCGGCTTTGCGCTCGATCATCCGCTCTCGACGGCGGCGATCCCGCCCTTTGTCCTGAAAAAGCATATCGACCTCAAGGAGTATACCGAGAGCAAATACCGCAGCTTCAATGCGTTTTTCACGCGGACGGTCAAGCCCTCAGCGCGGCCGGTCGATATGACGCCGGAGACGCTCATCAGCCCTTGCGATGCAAAGCTGACCGTCGTTCCGGTCAGTGAGGATACGCATTTCACGGTCAAGGGCGCGGATTACAGCCTTGCGGCATTCGTCGGCTGCAAAAAGCTCGCGGCGAGATTCCGCGGCGGCAAGGTGCTGATCTTCCGGCTCACCCCCGACGATTATCATCGCTACTGCTATCCGGATGCCTGCGAGATCGGCAAAACGCGCACGATCCCCGGCGTTCTGCATACGGTCAATCCGGTCTCGGCGGAGCATGATGTCAAGGTGTATCATCAGAATACGCGGACGGTCACGATGCTGCACACCGAGAATTTCGGCACGATGCTGCAAATCGAGGTCGGCGCGATGTTCGTCGGAAAGATCGTCAATCACCCGCACGGCAAACGGGTTGCGCGCGGCATCGAAAAGGGCTATTTTGAATTCGGCGGCTCAACGGTCGTGCTGGTGCTGGAAAAGGGCGCCGCAGAGATCATGCCGCAGATCATTGAGAATTCCGAAAACGG
>DGSY01000060.1 GCA_002394125.1 Ruminococcus sp. UBA4350 | reverse complement strand
CAGTTCTTCAATGCGGACAGCACCGGCAATATCGGTATCTGAATACATTCTCTGCATACCTTCTGCCCCGAAGCGTTTCAAAGCGCCTCGGGGCAGTTTTTGTATATCATGCACACACAGCCTGTACTTCGGTACAGGCTTTTCTGCTTCTAATGCTGCCTTGTCCCGCATAGGATATACCAAGACAGACGAAAGGCGGTCATGCAATGACAGTCAGAACCAAATTCCGTGAGGCAATCCCCTATTTCCCTGCCGAGATCCGGCAGCCGCTCAGCCGCATTTCCGCAGAACAGGCATCGGAGATCCGCGAGCTGCGTCTTCGCATCGGCAAAAGCGTACAAGCCGTCATGCAGGGCGGTGCGATGACCGTTACGAAGGACGGCAAACTCGCCTCCCTTTCTGCGGAAGGGATCCTTGTCAGCCGGCAGCTCATGGATACTGTATTCCAGAATCTTTGCTCGCATTCGATCCACAGCTGGCAGCCTGCGATCCGGCAGGGATTTGTCACGATCCGCGGCGGCAGCAGAGCCGGCATCTGCGGCACAGCGGTCATGCAGGGTGACCGCATTGAGACAGTCCGGCAGATCAGCGGCCTGAATATCCGGATCGCATCGGAGCGGATCGGCTGCGCGGAGGAACTGCTGCGCAATCCGGCCATACATCCGGAGCGCGGCGGACTGCTGATCGCAGGCGCACCTGCATCCGGAAAAACAACGATCCTGCGCGATATTGCACGGCTCCTCAGCGCATCGCATAAGGTCACGCTGCTGGATTCACGCGGTGAGCTTGCCGCAATGCAGAACGGAATGCCGCAGTTCGATCTTGGTGCTCAGACCGATATTCTAGACGGCTATCCGAAGGCGGAGGGCGTTGAGATCGCAGTGCGCGTCATGTCTCCGGATATACTGATCTGCGACGAAATCGGCTCGGATGATGAAGCAGATGCGCTGATCGGCTCGCTGCATACCGGTGTGCAGATCATTGCATCCGCACACGCGGGCAGTCTTGCTTCGCTCCGGCAGCGTCCGCAGATCAACAGGCTGATCGAATCCGGCGCGTTCCGGACAGCGGTTCTACTCGGCTCCGGCAATCAGTGCGGACAGGTTCTCGCAACAATGTCATTGCGGGGCGGTGCCGGATGAAGCTGCTCGGTGTCATACTGATTCTCTGTGCAGGAACACTTTGCGGCGGTGCTGCCGCCCGCAGTCTCTCAGCATATCCTGCAAGGCTGCGGCTGCTGCGCCAAATGGTCACGGCCATGATAACGGAGCTGCGCGGGACACTTCCGCTGACTGCCGATCTCATCCGCCATACTGCCGCAATACCGGACTTTGCACCGCTTTGCTTTTTGCAGGCAGCAGCGGGGAATGCAGAGCAATTCCCTTACTGCTGGCGCGATGCGATCCGGAATGACCGCTCGCTGACACCGGAGGAACGCGCTGTTCTTCTGACCGTCGGGGATACGCTCGGCAACAGCACGCTCGACGGTCAGGTCGCTACGCTGGAGCTTTGTCTCGAACGGCTCAGCGAGGTGCAGTCCGCCGCAGAGATCCGCTGCGGCAAAAAGGCGCCTGTCTGCCGGAGCATCGGCATTCTCGGCGCCCTGTTTTTCTCGATTCTCCTGCTGTAAATTTGCTGAAACGGAGCTGTTTGCATGAACATCGACCTAATATTCAAGGTCGCCGGCATCGGCATTATCGTCGCCGTCCTGAATCTTGTCCTGAAACGCGCCGAACGCGAGGAGCAGGCGATGCTCACGACACTCGCCGGTCTGATCGTCGTGCTGATGCTCGTCATTTCGGAGATCCAGACGCTGTTTGACACGGTCAAATCGGTATTCGGATTATGGTGACGGCATTGCAGATCGCGGGGCTTTCGGTCACGGCAGTGCTGATCGCGAAGCTGCTTCGCCGCTATGCCGAGGAGCAGGCCATGCTGCTGACGCTGCTGGTCTCTGTCGCGCTGACTGCCGCTGCTGTCACGGCCATGACGCCGATCCTCAGTGAGATCGACGGACTGCTGACTGCGGGCGGACTGTTGCCCGATCAGACTGCCTGTATCGCAAAATCAGCGGGCATCTGCATCGTCACTCAGCTTGCTGCGGATATCTGTAAGGACGGCGGTGAATCCGCTGCGGCATCTGCTGTCATGCTGACGGGTAAAATCGCGCTGATGCTGCTTGCGATCCCGCTGCTGAAACCGCTTTTGTCGCTCATCAGGGAGGTGCTGTCATGCGTTTCCGGATTCGGATTATCATAATGCTGTTGCTGACCGTGATCGCGCTGGCTGCGGGGATTCCCTGCGCAGCGGAGAGCGATCCGGCGGACAGGCTGCGCGATGCAGCAGATAATATTGAAATACCGGAAGCCGCACAGCCGTATCTCACGGAATCCGGTCTTTCTGCATCGGATCCGGAATCGCTGCTGACGATCTCGCCCTCGGAAATGCTGCAAACCGTTCTGCATACGGCGGCAGATGAAGCGGTTGCACCGCTCCGGCTCTGCGGCACACTGCTCGCGCTGACCGTCCTGACAACAGTTCTCAGCAGCCTGAATGATGCAGCGGCACATCCTTCGATGAAAGCGCTGTTTGATGCGGTCGGGACGCTGCTCTGCGTGACGGCAGCGGCATCTCCGCTCTGCACCTGTCTCATCCGGACGGCCGATGCATTCCAGACGGGGCGCGTGTTTATGGGCAGCTATGTACCGGTATTTGCGGCATTTATTGCGGCGGGCGGTTCCGTCGCAGGCGGCGCGGCCTATCAGATCTTCGTGCTGTTCCTGACGGAGACCGTCATGCAGATCGCCGGCGGGATCCTGTTTCCTCTGCTGCAAATGGCTGCCGCACTCGGCATTGTGGATGCCGTCAATCCGAAGCTGCATCTCGGCTGCTTTGTCTCCGGTATTCACAAGGGCGTGACATGGCTGCTCGGTTTCCTCATGGCTTTGTTCTCCGCGCTGTTGTCTGTCCGGAGCTTTGCGGCATCAGCTGCGGATTCGCTCGCGGCAAAATCATTGAAGCTCATTGCATCCAGCGCTGTTCCCGTGATCGGCGGCGCTGTCTCCGATGCATACGGCACGGTGCAGGGCAGTATCCGGCTGCTGCGCAACGGTGTTGGCGGGATCGGGATTCTCGTCATTCTCTGGCTCGTGCTGCCGCCGATGCTCTCACTGATCCTTTACCGCCTGGTCTACTGGCTCATGCAGTTTCTTGCGGAAACAGCGGGCGCATCGTCAATGGCAAAGCTCTATCACAATATGCTGGATATTCTTTCAGCGGCCTTCGCGCTTCTGTTCTGCTTCGCAGTCATGCTGATCTTTTCCAGTGCGATCATGCTGCTGCTCCTCGGAAATTAGGTGATGATTACGGACTCCATACGCACAGCCGTTCTCGCGGCCTGCTGCACAGCGATCGGCCTGACGGCGGCGGAATATATTGTTCCGCTGGAAAAATTTGAAAAGCAGATCCGGCTGATCTTTGCAATTATCATGATGACGGTCATCCTTACGCCGCTGACAAAGATTACTGGCGGCGGCATGGTATCCGATATACATGAAACTCAGCTTACCGCAGAGGATATCACCGAGAATGCGAAGCGGATGCAGGAACAGGCTGCGGCGGAGAGCATCCGCACGGCACTGAATCATGCACTGACGGAAAAAGAATCCGGCTGTACCGTGGAATCCGTCACCGTGCATATTCCGGAGACCGGCGGCATAGATATCATTGAGGTCAAAGTGACCGGCAATCTGCTGACCGGCACCGTCTGTCTGCGGGAATGGCTCGGCGATTCTATCACGATCACGGAGGGAGGCGAACCCGATGCCTGAATGGCTGGAGCGGCTGCGCGGAAGATTCACCGGAGACAACAGTATCCGCATCATCGTCATACTCGGTGCCGCAGGAATCGCGCTGATCCTGCTCTCCGGTCTGCTGCCGAAGAAAAACGATGCAGAAAGGGAACAGGAATCCGTCTCGATCACAGAAGCCTCCGCAGATCCGGATATTTACCGCATCCAGCTCGAAGAACGGCTCACGGCGCTGCTCTCGCAGATGGAGGGCGTCGGGCAGGTCACTGTCATGGTGACGCTCGGCGGCTCCTCCGAACAGATCTTTGCGGAGGAGGTGAAGGCCTCCCGCAATCAGAACGGCGCACAGACCGAATCCGCACCCGTTCTGACGCGCTCCGGCAATGCGGAATCCGCGCTCATTGCGGAGACAAAGTATCCGGCGGTCTGCGGTGCGGCGATCCTGTGCAGCGGCGGCAGCCATGCGGCAGTCCGAGAGCGCGTCACACAGGCAGCAGCGGCACTGCTCGGCATACCGGCCGCAAATATCTATGTCGGAAAAGCATCCGGCACTGTCAACTGAAAGGAGAACATATCCCATGAAAAAGCCCAGCATGATCATCGGAAAAAAGCAGCTCGTCCTGAGCGCTCTGACACTGGTTCTCGGCGCAGCTGTCTATCTGAACTATGTCCTCGCAGGCGGAAACGGTCTGATTCCTGCGGAATCGTTCCGCGGCGATGCAGAGCAGGCAGCTTCACCCGCTGCCGCAGATGATCTGCTCGATTACGGCACGGCTGAAATGGTCAATGCCGTTCCCGCGCAGGCGGATTATTTCGCGCAGGCAAGGCTTGATAAGCAGAGCAGCCGCGATTACGCCGTGCAGACACTCCAGAGCATCATTGGCGGCGGCGACCTCAGCAACGACGAAATGGTGACGAATGCGATCGACGCGGTCAGCCTCTCGAAGCAGATGAAAAGCGAGGCCGTCATCGAAAGCCTGATCCTCTCGCAGGGCTACCGCGACTGTGTCGTCTATCTTGACGGAGATACCGCAAAGGTTGTCGTTGAGAGTGACGGGCTAGACGCTGCACAGGCCGCCGCGATCAAGGAGATCGTCCTCACGGAATCCGAAGTACCGGCAGAGGGCATCCGGATTTTTGAGGTCGCAGCAGATGCCCCGGCGGATGCGGTTCCCGCTGATTAAATTCAAAAAAGCCAAAGTTTTTTGAAAAAAAGGTTGTACGAATGCGAAAAATATGTTATAATAGGATATGTATATATACAGACAGACGGCGGGCGAACTGCCGTCCGTCTGATTTTCCGTGTTCAGCACAAGGAGGGCCCAAAATCATGAGCAATCAATATCCGAAGAAAGCCTCGACGGCCGGCGATGTCAAGATCTCTGAGAATGTGATCCGCTCGATCGCTGCCGTTGCTGCAAAGGAAATCGAAGGCGTTGCCGATCTCGCAGAGGGCAAGGCAACCCTGTTCAAGCCGACTGCCGCCCCTGTCACCGTTCAGGTCGTCAATGATCTGGTCGAGATCACCGTCCGGCTGATCCTCGTCAGCGGCTGCCGCCTGACGACCGTTGCAGAGCAGGTACAGGAAAATATCAAGGAAAATGTGCAGAATATGACCGGTGTGATCGTTTCCAAGGTTCATGTGATCGCTTCCGATATTTTGTTTGAAGATTAAGCCGAAAGGAATATCAAATGCCAGAATATACAAGACGGGAGATCCGTGACAGCGCAATGAAGCTGCTTTTTGAGACTGCGCTGCGTGATGATCCGATCGAAGAACTGTATGCGATCGCTGAGGAGATCGACGAGATCATTGTCAATGAAAAGGTCAGGGAGCTGGTTGACGGTACGCTCGCGCACCGCGATGCCATTGATGCGGTCATTGACAAGTACAGCCCCAAGCGCCAGATCTCCAGAATCTCAAAGCTGACGCTTTCCATTCTCCGGCTTGCAGTTTACGAGATCAATTATGATGACGGCACGCCGACAAATGCCGCAATATCTGAGGCAGTCGCGCTCGCAGAGACATACAGCTGCAACGGAGATGATGTGCGTTTCGTCAACGGTCTGCTCGGCGCCTATGCGCGTGATCTCGGAAAAGCGGATTCTGAAGCATGAAGCTGCTCGGAATCGACACCTCCAATTATACGACCTCCTGCGCCTGGTATGATACTGAAACCGGCATCGTTCTGCAAAAGAAAAAGCTGCTGCCTGTTCCGGAAGGACAGGCAGGTCTGCGTCAGAGCGATGCGGTCTTTCATCATACGCGGCAGCTGCCGGAGCTGATCGCGGGGCTCGCTGCCGAAAAGGGCGGCGGGCTGCATCCGGATGCGGTCGGCGTTTCTGTCACACCGCGTCCGGAGGAGGGCTCCTATATGCCGTGCTTTCTTGCGGGAAAAGCTGCGGCCTCGATCCTCGCATCGGCCGCGGAGATTCCCTGCTATGAGACCTCGCATCAGATGGGACATATTCTCGCGGCGCTCTATTCTGCGGACTGTCTTTCGTGGATCGACGCGAATGCGCCTGCATTTCTCGCATTTCATGTCAGCGGCGGAACGACCGATCTTATTCGCTGCACGCCGGATCCTGATGAAATTCTGCACATTGAGCCGGTCGCATCCTCGCTCGATCTCAAGGCCGGACAGGCCGTTGACCGCGTCGGACTGATGCTCGGACTCAAATTTCCCTGCGGCCCTGCACTCGAAAAGCTTGCAGTGCAGAGCAGCAGCAAAGCGCATATGCAGGTGAAGCTGAAAAACGGCTGCTGCTCGCTCTCCGGCTTGCAGAATCAATGTGAGAAAATGGTGCGGGACAATGTGCCTGCGCCGGATATTGCACGGTACTGTCTCAATTCGGCCGCGGCCGTGCTGACCGCAATGACAAAGGCTGCCGCCGAAAAGGGAACCGCTGTGCTGTATGCGGGCGGTGTGCTCTCCGACCGGCTCATTCAGGATGAGCTGCGGAAGCTGCCGCTGCGCACCGCATTTGCAGAGCCGGCGTTCTCGTCTGACAATGCGGCAGGCATCGCTGTCTATGCGGCAAGGAGGGCTATGCAATGTCAGTATTAACGGTCAGTCAGCTCAATCGCTATGTCGCCTTCCGCTTACAGGAGGACACAAAGCTGCGGACGGTATTTGTCCGCGGGGAAATTGCCAATTTCACACGAAATTTCCGCTCCGGCCACTGCTATTTTTCCGTGCGCGATGAGGAAGCATCCGTCAAGGCCGTGATGTTCCGCTCCAATGCCGCACGGCTTCCCTTTGAGCCGGAAAACGGAATGCATATTTTATTGCAGGGTTCTGTAACGCTCTATGAACGCGACGGCGCCTATCAAATCAATGTCACCGATATGCAGCCGGACGGCATCGGCGCACAGGCTCTCGCCTTGCAGCAGCGCCGCGAACGGCTCGCAAAGCTCGGTTATTTTTCGCAGGAGCGCAAGCGCCCGCTGCCCCCGATGCCGCAGAAAATCGGCATTGTCACCTCGCGCAGCGGTGCGGCTTTGCAGGATATGCTGCAAATCCTGCGGCGGCGGTATCCGCTCGGGACCGTCTGCATCTATCCGGCACTCGTGCAGGGCGATTTCGCTCCGCGTTCCATTGCCTATGCACTGGAAACAGCCGGCAGCGATCACTGTGATATCATTCTCATGGGCAGAGGCGGCGGCTCCAATGAAGACCTCTCGGCATTCCAGTCCGAGGATGTCGCCAGGGCAGTATTCCGCTCCCCTGTTCCGGTCATCAGTGCCGTCGGTCACGAGACTGACCACTGCATTGCTGATGAAGTCGCCGATCTTCGCGCTCCGACACCGTCTGCTGCGGCTGAGCTTGCCGTTCCGGATATGAACGCGCTGCGGGCTTCGGTGCAGGCATTATCCGAACGTCTGAGCCGTGCATTTTCTGCGATCCTCGATGAGAAAACGCAGCAGCTGCATGATCGCAGACAGATCCTCGCACAGTATGCGCCGGATGCGCGTCTGAAGCTGCTGACCGCAGAGCTTTCCGCTGCATCGGATCGCCTTCACCGATGCATTGACCATTTGCTGATGACGCAAGAGCAGTCGCTGGCGCTGATGCTCAGCCGGCTGGAAAGCGTCAGTCCGGTCGCGATCCTTCAGCGCGGCTATGCGCTCGTTTATCATGAGGATGCGCTTGTCCGTGACGCTTCCGATACAAAGCCCGGCGATACGCTGACCGTTCAGCTCGCACACGGTGTACTGACCGCCGAGGTCAGAGAAATCCGAAAGGAGAATCAGGATGACATTTGAAGAAGGCATGAAGCAGCTGCTTGCGATCACTGCAAAGCTCGAAGCCGGCGGACTCTCTCTTGAAGAAGCCGTTTCGCTTTACGGTGAGGGCGCAAAGCTCGCTGATGCGTGTAAAAAAGAACTCGATCAGGCAAAGCTGACCGTCAGCGAATACAGTCAGCAGCAGGCTGATCCGGACACAAATACAGAAAACTGACAGGACGGCTAATCGCCGCCCGGGAGATTAGAATGAACAAAGAACATCAATTATCGCCGCTGAAGGTCAGACTCGATGAGCTGGATCTGCCCGGTGATCTGAAAGATCTGAACACGGCACAATGTACGGATCTTTGCAGAGATATCCGCCAAATGCTGATCCAGACGGTTCTCAAAACCGGCGGACATCTGGCCTCCAATCTCGGCGTCGTTGAACTGACTCTTGCGCTCCACAGGAACTTTGATTCGCCGCATGACCGCATCGTCTGGGATGTCGGACATCAGGCGTATGTGCATAAGATCCTGACCGGACGCGCTGACAGCTTTCCAACGCTTCGCCAGCAGAACGGACTGGCCGGATTCCCGAAGCCGAACGAATCCGAGCATGACACATTCATCACCGGACACAGCAGCACTGCGGTCTCCGCTGCATTCGGCATGGCCGAAGCAATGCGGCTTGCCGGTGACAAAACTCATTACGCAGTTGCCGTCGTCGGAGACGGTGCGATGACCGGCGGACTTGTCTACGAGGGACTGAACAATGCGGGCAAATCCAAGGTCAATCTCATCGTGATCCTCAACGACAACAATCAGGCGATCTCCAAAAATGTCGGTGCGATCGCAAAATATCTCTCGAAGATCCGCAGCTCACCGAATTATGTCCGCGCAAAATGGAAGATTGAAAGCGTTGTCCGAAGGGCTCCTGCGATCGGCGAAAAAATGGCGATCGGCCTGAAAAAAACAAAGGACAGGATCCGGCAGAATCTCGTGCAGTCCACGATCTTCGACGATCTCGGATTTGTTTATCTCGGCCCCGTCAACGGCCACGATATCGAGGAGCTGGACGAGGCGCTGGAGGTCGCGAAAAGCTATCACCGCCCCGTGCTCGTCCATGTAAAAACGGTCAAGGGCAAGGGCTTCCGTCCGGCGGAGGAGAATCCCGGCGAATTTCACGGCGTCCCGCCTGAGCATCCGGAGCTGCTGCGCATCGACATGGAATCCGGTGATCCGGAGCTCTCGATCGACGAATGCTACTCGACCGTTTTCGGCAAGGCGCTCTCTGAATACGCAAATACAGATCCGGATATCGTCGCGGTCACGGCTGCGATGAAATACGGCACAGGCCTGCAATTTTTCTACGGCGATCATCCCGACAGATTCTATGATGTCGGCATCGCAGAGCAGCACGCCGTCACATTCAGCGCGGCGCTCGCATCTATGGGAAAGAAGCCCGTTTTCGCCGTGTATTCGACGTTTTTGCAGCGTGCGTTCGATCAGCTCATCCATGATACCGCGATCGCGGATTATCATGTCGTACTCGGCGTTGACCGCTCCGGCATTGTCGGCGAAGACGGCGAAACGCATCAGGGCATCTTCGATATCCCGATGCTGACCGCAATCCCGCGCTGCAAAATCTATGCGCCCGCTACCTATGACGAGCTGACGCGATGTCTGCATGAAGCGCTCTATACCGACACCGCGCTGACCGCGATCCGCTATCCGCGCGGCAAGCAGTCCGATCATTTCCCGCTGGAACCGGATGTACGGTATACGCACATTGCCGGCGAAGGAATGCTGCTCGTTTCCTACGGACGGATCAGCGAGCAGGCATATGAAGCGATGCAGGCACTGCACGAAAAGGGCATTCCCTGCGGTCTGCTCAAGCTGACGACGATTTTCCCGCTGCCGGAGGAGATTTTCGATATCGCACAAAAATACAGTAAAATCGTATTTTTCGAGGAAAGCTATGCGATCGGCGGCATCGGTGAGATCTTCGCGATGCATATGCTGCGCACCAACTGGAACGGCACATGGCGCTGCCGTGCGATTGAAGGCTTCGTCACGCAGGGCAGCATCCCCGAATGCATGGAACGGCTCGGCCTGACCGCCCCGCAGATGACACAGTATGCAGAGGATATCTGGAATGGCAAGGCTTGATGCAGAGCTGGTGGAGCGCGGCATCTGTGAGACACGGAACCGCGCGCAGGCTTCTATCGCCGAGGGCAATGTGACCGTCAACGGCGCTGTCTGCATGAAGGCATCGCAAAAGGTCGCAGATACGGACATTCTCGTATTAACTGAGCCGCTGCCTTTTGTCGGCAGGGGCGGCTATAAGCTGCGGTATGCGCTTGCAGAATTCGGCATTCTGCTCAGCGGTCGGCAATGTCTCGATATCGGCGCATCGACCGGCGGCTTCACGGACTGTATGCTCCAGAACGGCGCAAGATCAGTCGTGGCTGTTGATGTCGGCCGGGATCAGCTGGCGGAATCGCTCCGCAGCGATCCGCGTGTGATCGTCCGTGAGGAGACTGATCTGCGGCAGCTCCCGCCGGATACCGATGGACTGCCTGCACAGTTTGCAGCCTGCGATGTATCATTCATCTCACTAAAGCAGATCATCCCGTATCTGCCGCCGCTGCTGACCGATGATGCGGAGGCTGTTCTGCTCGTCAAGCCGCAGTTTGAAGCCGGCAGAGCCGCTCTGAATAAAAACGGTATCGTCCGCGATGAAAGGATCCGGCGGCAGGTGCTGCGTGATATCCGCGATTTTGCTGCTGCATCCGGATTCATCCCCTGCGGTGAATGTGAATCGCCGATCAAGGGCGGCAGCGGCAATACCGAATATCTGCTCCGTCTCAAAAAAGCCGCACTGAATGAGGGCAAGCAATGAAATGTGTTCTTGATCCGAATATCTCCAAACTCCACGCGCTCAGAACCGCAAAGCAGGCCGCCGCGATTCTGCACAGTCTCTCAGCGGAAGTCAATGCCGCCGAATCGCTCGCAGAGCATTTCAGCGATCAGCCGTTTGTCAGGCTGCTCCCGCAGAAACAGCTCTTTGCAGATGCGGATTTCGCGGTCGCGGTCGGCGGTGACGGCACGATCCTGCGATGCGCGGAAAAGCTGCTGCGCTATTCCGCTGAAAACAATACGCCGCCTGCGAGGCTCGTCGGCATCAACACCGGCACACTCGGATTTCTCGCTGCGATCGAAGCAGATGAGCTGGAACTGCTCAGCCGCCTGCAAACCGGCGATTACGAGATCAGCAGCCGCATGATGCTCCGCACACAGATGCAGACCGCCGGCGGCGAAACCGAACCGCTTCATGCACTGAACGATATCTACGCCTCCCGCCTGAACGGAAAGATCTGCGATTTTTCCGTTTCGGTTGATGAGCGGCTGATCGGCAGCTACCGTGCGGACGGCATCATCTTCTCGACGCCGACCGGCTCGACAGCCTACGCACTTTCCGCAGGCGGCCCTGTCATGGAGCCGGATCTCAGCCTGATCGAGATGAACCTGATCTGTCCGCATTCGCTTTTTGCAAGGCCGATGCTGTTTGCACCGCAGCGGCGGATCACAGTCACATACCGCGGTGTCGGAAACGGCGGACTCTGTGTCCATGTGGACGGCAAAAAAACCGCGGAGCTGCGGAATGCGGAATCGTTCACGCTGACTGTTTCCGAGCACTCCATTCCATTCGTCAACTGCAAGGGCCATGCTTTTTATGACGCTCTGCACGGCAAGCTCATGCAGCCGCTCAAGGGAATGTAATTTTCACAGATTGTTATTGACAGATAAGGAGGACGAAAAAATGCCCAATGCAAGGCATAACATGATTTTGAAGCTCATCCAGACCCATGAGGTCAGCACACAGGAAATGCTGCGCGATCTGCTGGAGGAAAACGGCTTTTCCGTCACACAGGCGACGATCTCCCGCGATATCCGTCAGCTCAAGCTCCGGAAGCACCGCACGGCATCCGGCGTCAGCTGCTACGCAAAAACGCCTTCTGCCGCGATCGCTCCGAATAATCTGCTTGCGGATGTCGTTGTCCGCATTGACTACGCGATCAATACGGTCGTCGTGACCTGTCATGCCGGTTCCGCACAGGCCGCCTGCGCCGTCATCGACCGGATGCAGCTGCCGGAGATCGTCGGCACGATCGCCGGAGACGATACCATCTTTATTCTCACGCGCTCCGAGCAGAATGCCAAGCAGCTCATTACATCACTGGAGTCCCAGATCTGGGGGTAAAATATGTTACAGGAACTCTCAATCGAAAACCTCGCCGTCATCGAATCCGCTGTCATCCCGCTGGAACAGGGCTTCAATGCGTTCACCGGTGAGACCGGTGCCGGAAAGTCGATCCTGATCCACGGCATACAAGCTGTCCTCGGGCAGCGCACAAGCCGCGACCTCGTCCGCACCGGATGCAAAAAGGCTGTCATCACCGCTGTCTTTTCGCCGGTCTCCGATACTGCGCGCGCAATCCTCGCGGAATACGGCTATGAGACCGAGGATGACGCGCTGCTGCTGACGCGTGAGATCTCTGCGGACGGCGGCAGCATCGGCAGAGTCAACGGCAGAACGGCTCCGGTCGCACTGCTGCGTGCGCTCGGCGAATCACTCGTCAATATCCACGGACAGCATGACAATCAAATTCTGCTGCGTCCGGAACGGCATCTTGATGTACTGGATCGCTTCGGCGATGATCTGTCTCTGCTGGAGGAATATCAAAAAGAGTTCCATGCCTTGCAAGCCTGCGCAAGAACACTCAATCAGCTCAAAAAATCCGAGCAGGAGAAAATGCTCCGTCTCAAAGCATTGCAGGAAACGATCACCGAGATCGGCGAGCTGGATCCGCAGCCGCAGGAGGATGTGCTGCTCGATGAACAATACCGCATTGCCGCCCGCGCCGAGGATACCGCTGAGATCGCCGGAACGGTCTGCCGGATGCTCACCGACGGCGATGAAAATATCTCCGATGCGATCGCGGCAGCCTGCGAACAGCTCTCGCGCCTGACCGATGCCGCGCCGGAGGCGGACAGTCTGCGGGAACGGCTGCGGGCACTCAATATCGAACTGCGGGATATCTCCGATGATATCAGCGCCTATGCGGGCGAACAGCTCTCCCCTGCCGAATTTGCAAAGCTCAATGACCGCCGTAATGCAGTCAATACTGCCGCGCTCCGCTATCATACCGATGCGGACGGACTGCGGCAGATTTACGAGGATGCGCTGAAAGAGGTCAGCGCGATCGAATCCGATTCCAACCGGCTGCATGATTTGACCGCCGAACGCTCGGACCGCCTGCACCGCGTCACGGAGCTTGCAAAAAAGCTGACGGCGCATCGGCAGCAGCTCGCTGCCGATTTTTCACGCAGAGTCGGTGAAGAACTTGCGTATCTGAATATGCCGCGTGTGCAGCTCAGCGTTGCTTTGACGCAAGGCAAGCTCACACCGACCGGCATGGATCATGCGGAATTTCTGATCTCCGCAAATCCCGGTGAACCGCCGAAGCCGATCGCGCAGATCGCGTCCGGCGGCGAGCTTTCCCGCATGATGCTCGCGCTGAAAGCCGTTCTCGCAGAACGCGACGACATTCCAACGCTGATCTTTGACGAGATCGACACGGGCGTCAGCGG